>JAGQHJ010000099.1 GCA_020431915.1 Cyanobacteria bacterium HKST-UBA04
GGCGTTCTCTGGCATTCTAAGCCAGGAAAAATTTTCCGAGCGGCCAGACGCCACAACACCCTCAGTACCCTCAACAGCCACTGCCCCCGAACCGGCCAACAGTAGCCCCACCCAAACAACAGCCCCCTCGGCAGCCTCCTCGACAACCCCTGCCGATGCCCCTACGATGGCCGACAGCAGCGCCATTGACGACGTGACCGATCCGGCCATGCGCAAGTTAATCCAGCACCTGGTGGGGCAGGGGTTTTTTGAACCGGTCACCGACGGCCGGTTTTATCCCAACGATCCCATCAGTCGGGCCGAGTTGGTTACCTTGCTTTACCGGGCCTACCAGTTAAACAACCCTTTTGTCAGCGAGTTTCCCTACTACCGCGACGTGGAAACAGACCACTGGGCCTACCAACCCATTGAAGCCTTCCGGGTCAAGCGCTGGGTGTCGGGCATGAACGACGACGGGTATTTTATGCCCGACAAACCGGTCTCCCTACTCGAAACGGCCCTGGTTATCCATCGAAGCCTACCCAAACAACACATACGCACACCCCTAACCGAAGCGGCCACAGTGCTGGCCGCCCTCCAGGACGAACTGGACGACAAACCGGCCGAAGCCGTCTGGGCACTGACCCGAAACATCAAGGGCCACCTGATTCCCTACAACCCGGCCCAGCCCTACAACCAGTTCCAGCGACCCATCACCCGGCTCGAAGCCGTGGCCATGCTCGGACTCCTTGAGCAAATCACCCGCCAATACGAGGTCAACACCGACGACGCCATGCCACTACCCGAAAACCTGGTGTTAACGGTCTCACCGGCGGAATCTCTAACCTTTTCCCAAATCCAGGCGGGTCAAACCGTAGCCGTAACCGTTCAGGATCCCGTTACCCTGCCCAATACGGCCATGGGTATCATTGAGCGGGGGTCGAAAGGCACCGGCGTCATAACGGCCGTCAACCAGGCCAACCGGCAAGCCAGTGTGGTGATTGATGAAATCATACTGCCTTCCGGCAAAGTCTTTACCACCCGAGCCGAGCTGTCGCTGGCCTTCAAGGACGTGCGCAAGCTGCTGCTGTCGGAAGACATCAAGCACCCCGGCGATACACCTGAAAACGAACTGTTTATGGTGGTGCCCGGCCAGGTGTATACCATGACCACCCTACCCCTGCCGGCCTCCAAACCCCCAGCCCCAACCACCCCCACAACGCCCTGAATACCCTGAACATTTTTCCTGTGCCCAAAGCAATAAAGCAGCCCAAGCAGCCGTGAGGCGGGGTTTGGCGTGTGCTGTTAATAAAGGTTTAAGATTTACAATCCGTTAAAACGTAACATAGCAGACACACAAGCCGGTTTTTATGCCTATGTAAGTTATCCCCCCTTTAATAACGACAATCCCCCTTTATCTCTTCGCTTAAACAATTCAACCCTCTGTTTTGTTACAGAGGGTTTATTTTTTTGCCGCCCGCATGGATTTAGTGATTAGTGATTACCAGGTTTGCCGAGCCCCACCCTGATTACCCCCTCCTTCAATCAACCGTTTTTCATGGGATAAGCCTGACGCAACGGGCCGGGATCCGATACAATGGGCGACATGACCGACGTAATGACACAACCCCGGCTTATCCTGTACCCCAGCCGAATTCTGGCAGCCCAGCACACGTGGCTGGCTTATGCCGTGCTGGGAAAACCCCATTCAATGGGCGGCCCCACCCACGAACACAACCGGCCCGAACGGGTCGCCGCTCACCGCCAGGCCCTTTGCCGCACGTTTGCATTGCCCCCCGACCGGCTGATCTGTCCCGACCAGGTCCATGGCCATGTGATTCGCCCGTCCTCGTCACCGGCCTTTGAGGGCACCGACGGCGTGATACTGGCCGATACCGGCTACGGGGTGCTGATGAACTTTGCCGACTGTGTCCCCGTGGTTCTGGTGGCCCCAACAGCCCGCTGTGCAGCACTGCTGCATGCCGGCTGGCGTGGTACGGCAGCCCAAATAGCGCGCCTGGGCGTAGAAACCTTGGCCCAACAGACCGGCTGTGCCCCCGAAACCATTCAGGCCGTGCTGGGCCCGGCCATAAGCGGCCCCTGCTACGAGGTGGACAGCACCGTGGTTGAAGCCGTGGTACCCACCGTAAAAGAGCTACCGGAAGGGGCCGTACAGGCCAAAGCCAAAGCTGAAGGTAAATACAACGTAGACCTGCGTAGTATCAACCGGCAACAGCTTCGCGAAGCCGGTGTGGAAACTATTGAAATACTGCCGTACTGCACCGTCACGAACAACCTGCAGTTCTTCTCGCACCGTTGCGGCGAGCCGGGGCGAAACGGTGTGTTCATTCACCTGAAATAACCCCCGCAAAACCCGCCCACCCTGCGCGCGACCATTGTCGAAACTACTGCATCCGGAGGGAATCTTGAGGCAAGCGGGTTTACATCACCATTCGTTTTGGTAGAATAAAAACCACTCGAAAAAAACCAATGGCGATCCCCAGTAGCTCAATGGTGGAGCAATCGGCTGTTAACCGATCGGTTGTAAGTTCGAATCTTACCTGGGGAGCCATTTGTTTTATAACCCAACGGGCCCTTGCGTTAGGGCTCGGCAAACGGCGGGGCGAATCCGTGCGCTACACCATTTGGACGAACCGAGACGGATTACGGGGCAAATATCAGCCAGACGGTTCAGTTCCTGGGGGTTTCAACCGATTATACTGATAGTCAGACCCTATTATTTTAGCCACCCCTATTTTATGTTGGGACAGAGACGAGACAGCCCGCACCCCTATGCTTGACGCCATTACCATCCACGGCTACCGCTCCATCGAATCGGCCATTGTCGACTTCGGGCAGGTTAACCTGCTGGTTGGCGAGCACGGCAGTGGCAAAAGCAACCTGCTGGACTGCCTGAACCTGCTCTATCACATTGGCCAAAGCAACTGCCAAGGCTATGTCAACCACATCCTCAAAGACAACAACGCCCTCTACAGTTGGTTTTCCCATGTCGACGAAGAGGAAGGCGAAGTGCCCCAGGTCAGCATGACCTGCCATTTCCGTAAAAACCAGTACCACGTTACCCTGGGGCCACAAGCCCCGTACAACGTCGTGTTTCATGACGAAAGCGCCGGCTTCGTCAACGACAAAAGCGACTACAAGGTGGCCTTCGAAGGCCAAAACCACCTGGAAACCCGCCTGACGGAAGAGAACCTGTATACCGTTGCCCCCTTTATTCGTCGGGCCTTCGAATCCTTCCAGGTCTATCATTTTGCCGAAGCCCTCGACCCGCAACGCATTGCCTCGCGATCCGACCTCGACGACAACAAGCAGCTTCGCCCCGACGCCGGCAACATTGCCGCCGTGCTTTACCGCATCAAACAGCATTACCCGTCGCGCTACCACCTGATTGACGAGTTGTTCCGGCAAACCGAACCCGGTTTCAACTGCTTTGACCTGGAACCGGACAAGGAGTACACCCGGCTGATTGAATGCCGCTGGCGCCACCGTCATACCCTGGACTCCTATAAAATGTCACACCTGGGTATCGGAACCCGCCGCTTCCTGTGCCTGCTGGTGCTGCTGCTGCAGCCCACCCCGCCCAGCGTTATTCTTATTGACGAAGTGGAATTGGGACTGACCCCCAAGGCCCAACAGATTATCGGTGGCCTGATTCGAAACCTGGGCGAAGAACACCAGGTTATTGTCACCACCGCCTCTCCCACCTTCATCGATCAGTTTGAACCGCAGCACCTGATCCTGTGCGAATCCGTCGACGGCCGCAGCCAGTACACGGCCTTGGCCGAAATTCGAACCGACTGGTCCGAGGCCCGACAAATACACACTACCGGCCAGCTCTGGCAAAACAACTGGTTTAGCCTGGCCGCAACCGCCCCAACCAACCAACCCGTGGCCGGTGGCACGATGGTCTTTCCCTCCTCCTTCCTCCATACCAACCCCACAGGGGGCGACCGGCCCTTTGACAAGATCATCGACCAGATCCTCCTTGATGACGGTGATGGCCAGGAACAAACCACCGAGGCATAACCCCACCCATGAATGAACGACTGGTTCTGGCCCCTGACACCACCACCACCATTGCCTGCTCGGTGGATTCGCTGCTGGCGCGGTTGTTTGTGGAAACCAAGATTCAGCCGCTGTTACCCGACCACATCCGGCTGCAACCGATCGTGCGTGGCCAGTTTGAAACCGTGCAAGACTGGGTTGACGAGATGCATGCCCTGCTGGCCCTGAGCCCGGTAGTAACCACGTTTTACAGTGCCACCATGCTGCCGCCATGGTTTCCGGCCCGGGGCCATTCGTCCGACACCATAGACATTGAGCGGGCCACCGCTGCGGCCACGGCCTACGTGGATCATCCCCGGTTCATGCCCTATATCCAATCTGCCGAAATGGAAACCTTTTTTCTGGCACAACCCGAGGCACTGGCACCCTACTGTGCCGGCCAGGAACTGGTAAACGAGGAAACCACCATTACCGAGGAAGATATTATCTCGGAAATCTCGGTACTAACCACCCTTAGTGGCGAGCCGGAACTGGTAGCCTGGAACATGGGCCACGACACCACCCATGCCCAACGCCTGGACGTCATCTGCCATGGCTACGTCGCCAACGTACACGGACTGCTCGCCCTCAACCACCTGGACATGGCCAGGTTAAAACGGACATGCCCCCGCTTTAACCTGTGGCTGCTGTTCTTGCAGGACATGTTTGACTAACATCGACGATACCTCGAATCCAGCATGTGTCGGGCACCGATTACGATGCCTGTCCACGATTGCCCGTCACAATTTACGGGCACGATTTATGGTATACCTGTAAGCAGCTCCATTACTGTTTTGTTCAGGATACCACCCCGATGCATGCCATGTTTGCAGGTGTACCCCAGCACGCCATCACCGCATTATCTTGGCTCGGCACAATTGCCGTGACGGGAAACACGGTCTCAAAACCCATCACGCTCGAAGGCGTGGTTAATCCCCATACCGTATCTACTCTCGAAGGGTGGTTGTGGCCGACCGTCATTCTCGTAGCCGGAGTGGCGCTAGGCTGGCTGGTAGAAAAAGTGCTGTTTTTCCAGCTTCGCAAACTACTGCATGACAGCAGCCTACCCTTCATTCCACTAGCCTTCGACGCCATGAAGGGGATGCCCCTGCTGTGGATTACCCTGTTCAGCTTAGATGCCGCCATTTTGTCGCTGACGCTGCGACCCGTTGTGACAGGATACCTGCAGCAAATCGTCACCATCGTCTTTCTGTTCAGCGGGGTTATTATTTTTGCGCGCCTTTTCTGCAAGCTGGTAGAGTTTGCCCTAAACCACTACGGCAAGGCCTTACCAAGTACCTCCATCTTTACCATCATTACCCGAATTTCGGTTTATGCCCTCGGGTTAATGGTCATTCTGCAAACAGCCGGCATTTCCATTACTCCGCTCATTACCGCTCTGGGTATCGGGGGGCTGGCCATTTCGCTCGCCTTTCAGGACACCCTGGCCAACCTGTTCAGCGGGGTGCATATCCTCGTCTCACGGCAAATCGTCCCAGGCCACTTCATCGAACTGAACAGCGGTGAAAAAGGCTACGTGCGCGATATCAACTGGCGCAACACCACCATCGAAAGCATTTACAACTACCTCTACATTATTCCCAACAGCAAAGTGGCCTCGGCCGTAGTCACCAACTATTACTACCCCAAGAAAAAAGTGACGGCCGTCTTTAAAATGGGTGTTAGTTACGAAAGCGACCTTGAGCATGTGGAAGCCGTCACGCTCGACGTGGCTCAAAAAACCCTCGAACGGTTGGGCTTTCCTGTCAAGAATCCGCCCTGGCTTCGCTACACCACCTTTAACGACTTCAGTATCGACTTCAACCTGATGTTCGAAGTCCCCGAATACACGGACTTTTTCCCCATTCGTCACGAACTGGTAAAGGCCCTGCATGCCCGGTATCGTCAGGAAGGCATCAACATCCCCTACCCCATCCGTACCCTGGACATACCAGCCGGGCACCTGCACGAACTGGCTCAGGCACGTTCTTCTCAACTATAACTGCCACGGCTCTACCGTAAGGCGGCAATCATGGCCTGGACGATGGCCAGAATGTCTTTGATGATTCCGATCAGTTCACGCACCATGGCCTTCTTGTCGGTGGGGCTAATGTCCTGGGTGTTCTGAAGCATGGTGGCTGCGTCGGCCACGGCATTAACCTCTTGCTGCAACCCGGCTGTGGTAGTGAGGGGCTGATCGGCTACTTCGGCCACCTCGGCAACCGTTTCCGTCGGCTGAGCCACAACAGCCGTTGCTGAAACAGGTGTCGAAGCGGATGTTGAAACAGGAGCCGGGGTCGTATTGGGCGCGGGCAAGTCGGCACCAGGAAACGCCTGAGCCTGCGGGGTGGTGGGGGCAACAAACCCGTCGGTAACCGGTACAAGCGCTGCATCACCCAGTTTTCTGGCGGCTTGCTTATACTGGTTCTCCCAGGCCCGACGCTGCTCGCCGGACAGCTGTACCACGTCAAAGTTCTGGGTTTCATAGAACCGGCGATCAATATTGGACGTGGTGTTCTTGTCGCCCCAGGCCAGGGCTATAATATTGGACAAGAACTGCTTCGAATCAGGGGTATACACCTGGGCATCGAAGCGGTTGATTTCATCGGCCGTTAAAAACTTGTGGTTGCCATTGGGGTCGAGGGCAGCCATGTTGCGCAGGAAACCCAAAAACTCGCGATCGGAACCGGCCACAGCATCGTACTTCTTGAAGACGGTATTGCGGAAATACAGCAAGGCGGCTGCAATCCGCCCTTCGTAACTGTCAGCCCCCACCTGCCCAATGTACATGTTCAGATGATCATCAACCGGCTCGTTGAAACTGCGGCTACGGGTAATCAGCTCCACTTCCTGGGCCACCATCAGCACGTCATCAATGGGCACGTTGAACGAAGTCGGGTTGGTGTCCACCTGTGCCATCACAGTCGGGTTGTTAATGGCTGTTACCAGCTCGTTCTTCTTGAAACGGGTGGTAATGGCCGACCGAAGGTAATTGGCATCGCGCTGGCTGTTCTGGCCATCAACCCACTGAACCCCCTGCAGGGCGGCATCGAGATCCGAGGCTTCAATTTCGTCAGGCCGACCGCTCAGGGCGGCAAAGTTAACCACATCCTGGTGGCTATAGCTGCTTTGGCCCGTCGACTCTTTGAATAACCCAAAAAACTTGATAAAATCACCCACCTCAAACTGCTGGTCGGCCCGGGCGTTATGCACCGCCAACGTCATTTCCGCATTACGAAACCCGCCTTCGACGCGTTGGTTGCTGTCCAGGTCTGCTTCGCGCAAATAAGCTAATACGGTGGATAAGGAAATGGACATCGTGAACTGGGCTCTGCTTTCTTCGTTACACGCGCACCGTCTCTCTGGTCTTAATCGATTAATTCGGCCTATCGTTTCTCAACATCAACACCGACCTGGGCCAACTTCGGGTACACTTCAGGTACACTTTATCTAATTGCCTAAAAACACCGTGTCTAAAAAAGGGGGTCTTGTAACCGGGCTTTCGTAAAATTAACCCTTACAGGGAATTAGCGACATTAGGAAAGAAAATTTAGCGACAAGGGGAATAGGGAATAAAGGATAAAATTGGCTTCTCTTAATCTATCGGGCGCTTCTGGACTCAAATCGTCTGGTTGGTTGTGTGTGTAGGGGGGTGTCTTGTAACCGGGCTTTCGTAAAATTAACCCTTACAGGGAATTAGCGACAAGGGGAATGGGGAATAAAGGATAA
>JAGQHJ010000100.1 GCA_020431915.1 Cyanobacteria bacterium HKST-UBA04
CCTTTTGCCCTTTATTCGCCGGATACCGCCGTCTTTGACCCCCAGCGCGTATTGGCACAACTGCAAGCCGAGCTGGAAGAAGCTGGCGTCACCTTCCTGTTTGGCCAGCCCATCCACCGCATCGACGATGAACGTCGCCACCTGTCGACCCCAAACCACCACATCCGCTACGGCATGCTCATCAATTGCGCCGGGGCCTATGCCGACTGCCTGGCCCACCAGTGTGGCGTAGGGCAGGCGTATACGCTGATGCCCTTCAAGGGCCTGTATTACGAACTGGCCGACACGTCCGCGCTGACCTTCAACCACCTGATTTACCCGGTACCTGACCTGCGGGTCCCCTTCCTTGGGGTGCACGTCACCCTGTCGGCCAGCAACAAGGTTTACTTCGGCCCGACGGCCATACCCGCCCTGGGCCGGGAACAGTACGCCGGGCTGGCCGGTATTGACTGGACCCAGCTACCGCTGAACCTAGCCCTAATGGGTCGGCAATACCTGCGAAACGAGCAAGGCTTCCGCACCATGGCCCACCAGGAAGCGCTGCGCTTTCTCAAGCCCAAGTTTGTGCAGGCGGCCCAAGCCCTGGTGCCCTCACTTACAAGCAGCGATCTGCGCCCGTCCCAAAAAGTGGGTATCCGGGCCCAGCTGTTTAACCGCAAGCGCCAGCAACTTGAAATGGATTTCATCGTCGCGCGCGGGGCCCACTCCATTCACGTGCTCAATGCCGTCTCTCCCGCCTTTACCAGCGCTTTCAGCTTTGCCGAGTTTGTGCTAGATTCGGGTCTAGACTAACCGCCTGACAAGCTGAATACAAGGAGCTCTGCACTGCTTATGGACATCAAAGGTCGCCGATTTCTGGTCATCGGGGGAGCCGGGTTTATTGGATCCCACACGGTCGACCAACTCCTGGAAGCCGGGGCGGCGCACGTCCGAATTTACGACAACTTTAGCCGGGGCAAGCAGGAAAACCTGGCCCAGGCCCTGAAGGACGATCGTGTTGAAATTTACCCGGTCGGCGGCGACATGCTGCACCGTGACATCCTGCGCTCGGCCATGGACGGCATGGACGGCGTCTTCCAGTTTGCCGCCCTGTGGTTGCTGCACTGCCAGGAGTACCCCCGCTCGGCCTTCGAGGTCAACGTGGGCGGCACGTTTAATGTGCTCGAAGCCATCAGCCAGACCCCCAGCGTCAAACGCTTCGTGTTTTCCTCGTCGGCCTCCGTGTACGGCGACGCGGTTGAGGAACCCATGACCGAGGACCACCCCTACAACAACACCAATTTTTACGGAGCCACCAAGATTGCCGGGGAGCACATGTGCCGCAGCATGTACCACCTGTACAAGGACACCCCCGGCGCCTTCGACTACGTGGGGCTTCGCTACATGAACGTATACGGCCCACGGCAGGATTACCACGGAGCCTACGTCTCGGTAATCATGAAAATCCTGGACCGCCTGGAGTTGGGCCAACCCCCAATGGTATACGGCGACGGATCGCAGTCCTACGACTTCGTGTACGTCAAAGACTGCGCCAAGGCCAACATCAAGGCCATGGAAGCCACGACCACCGATGCCTTCTACAACGTGGGCACGGGCATCAAGACCTCCATTAAGGAATTGACCGAGCAGCTCCTGAAAGCCGCCGGCAGCGATGCCGCCATTGTGTACGAACCGGGCGGCACCACCTTTGTAAAAAACCGGGTCGGGTGCCCCAAAAAAGCCCTGCAAGAGCTGGGGTTTGACGCCTCGACCCGTCTGCCCGAAGGTTTGAAGGCCCTGATTGAGTGGCGCCACCAGCACCAGCAGCTTCAGGCTGGCGGCGGCAAGGTACTGGCAGCCGTTTAGCCTTGAGATTGACCTGAGCCCGAAGCTGCCTTATGGTAAAAGGCATTGGTGGTGATGAGCAGGTGGCTTTTCTGTGGTTCAAGCTTTAGCGCCAGTAGGCTTGGTGGGCTTTGGCAGCCACCATAAACTGATAAACCCCTTTGGCGATTTCGGGTCGCGTACCGAGAACCGCCTGCGCGATATTGCCGTGGCTGCCGTCTATGACGAGATCGCCGATTACGTGGGCGAACACCCCGGCACCCCCATCAGCCGCATTTACGATCATACGGCCTCCATGGCCCATTTCTACCAGGACCGGCGGGACAATGCCCCCAGCCAGAGCGATCTGGATAACGAAAAACGCTTCTGGTACTTTGACTTTTTTGACAAATGGCTGAAGTGGGGCGTGATCAACAAGCGGTTTACCGCCGATCTGCAGCGTTGGGTCGGGCAGAACATCGGCACGTTCAAGTCGTGCCTGCAGATGAATGCCGAAGCGCTGGACAACAACTTTGACGAGTGGCGCACCGTGTTGACCTGCACCGAGAACGTGGTGGGGGCTGTCAGCACCTTTGCCGAGGATTGGCGAACCCAATGGCTTGGCTGGCTCGGGCAGTACGAACAGCAGCTGCCCAACATTGCCCGGCGAGCCGCCCAAGCCAATACACGGTTATGGCGCAGCCTGGCCTCACCCAGCACCGAACCAGAACCCGCCCCACCAACACCGGGCTACTGGTCAGCCGTCGTTGGCTGCTTTGCCCCCCCCTCCGATTAAGCGGCCTAAGCGATTAAGAAGTTAAGGCCTTGTCACATGCCATTGGCCGGTTTCTTGTGGCCAGGACCGGCTTTGTCTACACTCAGAACGTGCAGGACGGCCACCCGAAACCGTTGCCTGGCACCAACCGCTGTGGGATTTTCAAAGTGAGACTACCCCCCCTCTTATCCGGCCCCGCCCATGCCGCCAGCCTAATACGCCCCCTGCCCAACCCGGCCGAGAGGCTTCTGCCTCGGCAGGGCTTGGCTGATCCATTGGCTTTGGCAACAACAGGCCCCGGCGACCAGTGGCACCCGTTGCAACCCGCTTTTGGCAGCAAAAAATCAAAATCAAAAGACAAAAACAAAGGAGCCGGCCCCAAGCTGTCCCGGCCTGATGTGACCATTAACAACCCGTTTGGCGATCTCGGCTCGTGCAACCGAAACCTGCTGCGTGACATAGCCGTGGATGCATGCCTGGACGAGGTTATTGACGTGTTGCGCGAACGGCCCAACCATCCCGCCAGCCGCCTGTACGATTCCACCGTTAAGCTGGTTGAAGCCCGCTGGCGGGTGGTGTACCCCAAACCGACCCCCATTGCCAGTACCGCCAAGCAGCGCAACTGGCTGTTTGACTTTGTGGACCTGTGGAGCCGCTGGGATGTGCTGCCGCCCGGGTTTGTCGGCCACGTCAACAACTGGGTCGACGAAAACGAGGCCACCTTTGACGACTGGCTTAACCAGAACGCCTCCACCATTACGGGCGACTTGACCCATTGGCGGTCGATACTCGAAGACACGGAGGCAGAGCGCGAAGTCAGCACACACTTGCCCACCATCGAAACGTTTGCCCAACAGTTCCGTCGTAGCTGGGTTAACCGGGTCGACCACGGCCATATCCGGTTCAAAAAACTGAACAAGCAGGCCCAAAAAACCTATGAGTCCATTAACCGCTATTTAAGCCGCAACAAATCAGCCACTGCCGCCGGCGCCAAAGCCAAACGCAGGGCTTCCTCACGTGTATAAAACGGTATGTAACAGCCTCGCCACAAGCCCCTTGAACGCCCCAGCCTATTTATATATATTGTAAACAACTCATGACATACGCCATGAGGTCCCTCTGGGCTTTTCCCGCAAACCAAGTGAGACGAATGCGCCTTTCGAGCATGCCATCCCCCGGCGTCGCCTTTGACGCACGGCGCCCTATAGAAACCGGCAACCACGCCCGGCAACCCTTGTTTGCCCGAACGATTATTGCCGACACCGGCGCAAGCCAACCGTCGAAGGGCAGCCTAAAACTGGCCATCTATGACCAGCATGGGCAACTGGAGTTTCAGGATAAAATGACCGTGGCCCCCGAAGGCTTTACCTCCGGCGCCGATTTTGTGCAGCAAATGGGCCAGCGCATGGCCGAGACCATTGAACGCCTGGCGCTGGACACCAGCAAAGACCCGGTGGATCACGTGGTGGTGTTTGGCCCAGGGCCAGCCAGCAACAACACCTTTGCCACCCTCATCAACCTGCTTCGAAAAGACGGGGATTACCTGCGCCAGGTCCGCTTCAAACCCCTTTGGAAAGCCTTGGGCCAGCATGCGGTTCAGAGCGAGACCCAACGACAGCTCCGGGCGGTCAACGACATGTTTGGCAGCGGCACCTCCCTTATTGAAGCCTTACGGCAGCACCGTCGCTATAAAAAATTCCTGTCCCAGGACGGCTTCTCTGGCCGGCTCATTATGACTGGCGGCGGCTGCGGCGTAATTGATTTTACGGTTAATACCTTTGGCGACAAGCCCAACGTGCTGCTAACGGGCATGGAAGGGGGCCACTTAACCATTCGGGACAAAACGGGCAGGGATGTCCCTGTTGAGCTCAACAAGGCGTCCTCCACGGCACTGATTCGCAATTTTGCCGCTAGCATGAAACTACCCGGCGAGGCCGTAAACAAACTGGTTCACCTCGGCGACGCCCGGGTGGTCACCGACCACCCCATCATGGTAAAGGCCAGCGATGCCAAACTGGAAGAGTTTCGCCAGACCGGCTTGTTTGAAGAAGGCGCCAAACAGCGCGGCAAAATTCCCTTCACCCTTAAAACCGTTAAAAGCGAAAAAGATCTGCAGCTCCATGCCTTTCGAGCCATCGACGAATACTTTGACGGCGTTGGACAGGTGGCAGCCAACATGGCCATTGGGGGTGGCAATGCCGTTTTCGTAGGGGGACCGCTGGTCAACGCCATCAAGGCCTTCATTAACCACCACCACAACGAGGCCAACTCCTATTTTGTAGGCATGGGTCAAGAGCTCGGTGACCTGGGTGAAGCCACACTGTTTGACGACATTTTAAGACTGCACATGCTCGATCGCATGGATACGGCGGCCCAAGGCATTGCCAAAGCCACCAAATTCAAAATCGTGTCCGATATTCAGCTGTCCGACAACACCGAAGGCGGCCTGGCCTTTGCCGATAGTGTGGCCACAAGCCAGCCAAACAAATACCGACTGCTGCTTAATGCCTAGCTTAGGGCTGCGGTTGAGGCGTCGTTTGAGAAGTAACCTGGGGCGGATTTGAAAGAACAGCCTTCCCCGGTAACCGCTCGGCCCGGCTCAGCGTTTCGAGAAACAGCCGAATTTGGCTGCCTTTGAGCTCATCTATGGGATCGATGGTAATAAAATACAAGGCCTGCGAATCGCCGGGAAACTGGTACTGCCCGACAGCCGCCTCAAACCCGTTGGCCGGGTGCGCCTTGATGGTGGGCATGGGGGTTTCACCAAAGAAAACCGGCAACGTCTGCCCCTGAACAACGGCATCACGAAAATAACTGGCCACGGATGGGTCGAGCGGCGTGGTGTTGACAAACTGCTTCAGGCGAGCCTTGAGCAACCGGACGGTCTGGGCGGCCGGGCCAATCGACGCATCATGTTTCTCCGGGTTGGGGCGAATCATTACCACCAGCAAATCGCTTTGTTGATCCAACAAAAACGCCGTCCGGTGCCCCTGAACCTCCCAGCCCACCAGTGGGATCATCAAGTCGGGCATTTCCCGGCCAATGACCTCGGCCACCTGGTGCTTGTTCTGCTCCCAATACCACCACAGCCCCCCCAGCAACACAGCCAATACCAACACCACCGCTGCCAGCACTATTAGCAGGGTTTTCAGGACAGCCACAATCGGTTTGACGGGTTTAGCAGCGTCGGTCATGGTTTCCTCATTATGCCGGGTTTTTGGCAAAGGGGCCAGTACAGGCCCGGCCGTCCTGGCCGTCCCCGTTAAAGTAAATGCTCAAGCCCCACAAAAAAGCCGCGCTTGCTGCCAATGGTTCGGGCCGCATGAACCACGCCAGGCATAAAGCATGACCGATCCAGTGCATCGTGGCGAATGGTCAACAACTGGCCCGTGTCACCAAACACCACCTCCTGGTGGGCCACGGCCCCCGGCAACCGAAGGCTGTGGATACGGATACCCGACGGCCTGCACCCACCCCGCGATCCAGGCAGGGTCTCCACTTCATCGGCCAGGTTGTCGGTGGCAAACTGTGGCCGCTTTTGCTCCATCAGCTCGGCGGTTCGGATGGCCGTACCACTGGGGGCATCTTTTTTCTGGTTGTGGTGCGTTTCGGTAATTTCCACATGGTCGAAATACAGGCTGGCCTGGGCCGCAAACTGCATCATCAACACCGCCCCAATTGAAAAATTGGGCACGTAAATACCCGACGTCCCCTTGGCCTGCACGGCCTGAGCCAATTGCCCCAGCTGTGCGTTGTCCAAACCCGTTGCCCCAATCACCGGCCGGGCCCCAGCATCAATAATGGCCAAGGCATTGGCAAACACGCAGTCGGGCCGGGTCAGATCGATAACCACCTCCGGTTTTCGATCGGCCAGCACCGAAGCCAGGTTCGTTTGAATCTCCACACCGCATGGCGCCTGGCCACCCGTGGCCAGGGCGACATCCTCGCCAGCCTGCCGGCGTGCCACGGCACCCACCAGCTCAAGGCCGTCGGCCGCCAGCACGGCCCCAACCGCTTGCGAGCCCATGCGGCCCAGCGCACCCACAATTACCACGTTAACGGAAGAAGAGGACTGATTCATAAGACGTTATTTACCGACTCTGTAAAACCGAAACGGTTGCCCAAACACCTTACTACTCTATGTCATCGCTTGGCAGAGTGTCCAGTCACCCTCAACGCATCAAATACACCTGCCACCGTACCCCTCCCCGTATTCCCCCATATTCCCCCAAAACCAAAGGCTCTCATCCGATCATGGCCCGGCTTTTGTGAACGAAACGTTACAGTATTTTAGCCCGTTCTGACCCGACCGTTTACATGGCGCAACGAAACTCCAACCCGGCTAAAAAACAGCCAAAGCCGCAGAATGTCTGGCCATGGCCTTCTCCACCAGGCGTTATTTAGGCCCCCAACACGCCCAATTAAATGTTTTTAGTTTTTTACAAAATTATTATCAAATTCAAAACTTACTGTACGTTTCTACAGCTAGCCAAGTGCCCTGTTCAGGGCGTATGATACGCGATGATTTTTCCGTTTCCCACCCCCACAAGCTTGGTCTAAGGATGGTTTATATGTTGGCTTTTCAGTCTTCTGTTTCAACACCGCTTAAACGGGTGTACCCCATGGCTTTGGCCGCAGTGATTGCACTAGCCCTAGCCTGCCGGCCTATTGCTTGCCCAGTGGGGGCACCAGCATCAGTGGCGGGGTCACCTTCACCAACCCCAACCCCAACACCCTAAATGTAAGCACCGGTGCCAACCGCTCCATTGCTCAGTACACCAGCTTCAGCGTGAGCAATGGCCAAACCGTCAACTTCATCTTGCCCGGCGCCACGGCCGCCATCCTGAACCGGGTAACCGGGCCCAGTGCCTCGAATATTGCAGGCAACATCAATACCCCCAACGGGGGGCAGGTCCTGCTGGTCAACCCCAACGGCGTGTTGATTGGCCCGACCGCCCAAATCAACGTCGGCAGCTTCATGGCCACCACCATGGGGATTTCCAACAGCAACTTCCTATCGGACAACTGGGTGTTTACCCAAAGCAACAACAACTCGACGGCCCAGGTCGTTAACAACGGCAGCATT
>JAGQHJ010000101.1 GCA_020431915.1 Cyanobacteria bacterium HKST-UBA04
ATGCAGCACCACTGCCACTATGTGTCGTCCAGTGGCAACTTTGTGCTTCTTAAGCTGCGCGATACCGACCAGGTTGAGGCCTTGAACAACGCCCTGCTGCAACGAGGCATTGCCATTCGGCCGCTGGCGGCCTTTGGGTACCCCGACTGCGTACGCATTTCCATTGGATTGCCCGAGGAAAACACGGCACTGATGCAGGCGTTGAGCGAAGTGCTGCCGACGCTCTAAAAGGCGGATGCTGCTGTTTCGAGTCCGTCTCGTCAATCAATGTGCCCAATGTGAGCACCATTATTGAAGGCCGGCCGGGTGCCCCCTATACTGGCAGGTAATCGCTTCAAGGCGTTTTGCTTGAAAAGATTCTTGCCCCGAGGGGTAAGGCTTGCCAAGTGCTAAGGTAGCCCCACCCGCATGCATACAGGTGTGTCGTAAGGATTCGATTATGACCAATTCACCGGCAGAAGAAGGCCTGGCGTATCGGCGCCGGTTTCGCGGCCTTATCGGTATTCAGCCCAAGCTGCCCATTCGCGATACCTCCACGCTGAGCGTGGTCTACACACCAGGGGTGGCCAAGCCCTGTCTGGAAATCGACAAGGACCACTTCAAGTCCTACGATTACACCATCCGGGGCAACACCATTGCCGTCATTAGCGACGGGTCAAGCGTTTACGGCCTGGGCAACACCGGTCCGTCGGCGGCCATCCCCATGCTCGAAAGCAAGTGCGTTTTTCATAAAACCTATGCCGGTATTGACGCCTTTCCCCTGGCCCTCGACACGCAGGACGTCGACGAGCTGGTAGAGGTCATTCGCTACCTTTCACCGACTTTTGGTGGCATTCACCTTGAAGACATCTCGTCGCCCCGCTGTTTTGCCTTGGAAGAGCGCCTGAAACGTGCCATTTCCCTGCCGCTGTTCCACGCCGACCAGCAGGGCGCCTCCATTGTGTCGTATGCGGCGCTGCTCAACGGCCTGAAGCTGGTCGATAAATCCATTGAAAACATCCGGGTTGTTATTTCCGGGGCCGGGGCTGCCGGCCTGGCCACGGCCCGCTTTCTCAAGGAAATGGGTGTGGGAGATGTTAAGGTGTGCGACCGTAATGGGGCCCTGTACTATCGCCGACTGGAAGGCCTCAACTGGATTAAAAGCGAGGTGGCTCGCCTGACCAACCCCGAGGATATCAAGGGGTCGCTGGCCGACGTGATTAAAGGGGCCGACGTGTTCTTCGGCTTCTCCAGTGCCGATGTGCTGACACCGGACATGGTCAAGTCCATGGCGACCGATCCCTTCGTGTTTGCCCTGGCCAACCCCAACCCGGAGATCAGCTACGAGGCGGCCAAGGAGGCCGGTGCCAAGATCGTGGCCACGGGTCGAAGCGATTATCCCAACCAGATTAACTCCACCATTATCTACCCCGGTATTTTCCGGGGGGCTTTGGACGTGCGGGCCACGACCATTAACCAGGATATGTGCTCCGCTGCGGCCCGAGCGCTGGCCGATTTGGTGGCAGACAACCAGTTGTCGCCCGACTACATTATGCCCAACCCCCTTGAGTTCCACGTCTCGGCCAAGCTGGCGCGGGCCGTGGCCCAGGCGGCCATGGACAGCGGGGCTGCCCAGCACCATGTCGATGCCTGCACCATTGAAGACAAGGTGATGACCTATATTTACGAAGGCACCAATGCGTGGGTAAACCCGCCCAGCAAGCAAACCTACGACAGCCTGGAAGAGGAATCGCTGGATCTGCACAACCGGTACCACGGGGTTATTGAAATCAAGACCAAACTGCCCATCCGCGACCACTACATCTACAAAACCGTGTATTCCGTGCCTTGGGCCGCGTTGCCCTGCCAGGTCATCCGGGACAACCCCGAAACGGCCTATGATTTAACCGTGAAAAACAACCTCGTGGCCATTGTTACCGACGGCAGTGCCGTGCTGGGATTAGGCAATTTGGGGCCGGCGGCTGCCATGCCGGTTATGGAAGGCAAGGCGGTGCTGTTCAAGTCCTTTGGCGGGGTCGAGGCCTTTCCCATTTGCCTGCGTACCCAGAACGTCGACGACATTGTGGAAGCCGTCAAGGCCATTGCTCCAGTTTTTGGCGGGGTGAACCTCGAAGACATCTCGGCGCCCCGGTGCTTTGAAATCGAGCAGCGCCTGAGCGAGGCCCTGGATATTCCTATTTTCCATGACGACCAGCATGGCACGGCGGTGGTGGTGATGGCCGGCATTCTCAATGCCCTCAAGATTGTCGAGAAGCCGTTGGCCAGTATCCGTATTGTTATTAACGGGGCCGGTGCGGCTGCACTGAGTGTCACGCAGTTGCTGCTCAAGGCTGGCGCCAAGGACATTACCATTTGCGACAGCAAGGGAACCATCTACCAGGGACGCCAGGCCGGCATGAATCCCTACAAGGAACGTATTGCCGCCATTACCAACCTGGACTGCAACCAGGGCAGCTTAGCCGAGGTGATGAAGGGGGCCGATGTCTTTATTGGCCTGTCGGTGCCCGGTACCGTCAACCAGGCCATGGTCAAGTCCATGGCCGCCAATTCGGTGATTATGGCCCTGAGCAACCCGGTGCCGGAAATCATGCCCGACGAGGCCTATGCGGCCGGAGCCAAGGTGGTGGCCACGGGGCGTAGCGACTTTCCCAACCAGGTCAACAACTCGCTGGCCTTTCCCGGTATTTTTCGCGGGGCCCTCGATGTGCGAGCCCGTCATATCAACGACGACATGAAGCTGGCTGCCGGTCAGGCCATTGCCGATCTCATCAGCGACAAGCAGCTAAAAGAGGGCACGATTATCCCCGGTGCCTTCGATTTCCGGGTGCCTCCCGCCGTGGCTCAGGCCGTGGCCCGGGCGGCCATGGACACGGGCGAGTCGCGCATCAGCGTCAAGCCGGCCGATGTGCACTCCGAGCTGAAAAACTACCTCTACGAGGGCGAGCTGAAAAAGGTAACCGAAGTGGTTTAACAGCCCACTAAACGAGGGGCGGGCTTATTCATTTTCCACTTCGTAATGCCGGATGGGCAGCCGGTCAAATTCGGCTTGTTTGGCCAGCGGCAGGTTGCTGTAGTCATGGGTAATGGTAGTGGGGTTTGCCTTAGCCGAGGCGGCATGGCAGTCGGCTTCGGTTACCCAGCGCTGGAGAACCTCCCACCAGTGATCCGGGTCGAAGGCGTTTGGGCGTTCCTGAGCCTCGCTGGTATAGACCAGGCCGAAGTAGTGCTTGAAGGGCAAGGTGACGGTGCGACCGGTGGTCGGATCGGAGATGTCGGTATTGCGCCGAAACGTCATTTCCACGCCGGGCAGGTGCAGCTCGGCATCGGTTAAATCCTGTGCCTCGGGGCTGTCTGCATCCAGTCCCAAATCCTCGGCATCCACGGCCCGAACCACGGGACGGATGCAATAGGTTTGGTCCTCAAACAACGGCGCCTGACCGTGGCGTTTAACCAGCTCGTCGACCAATGGTCCGACCGTGGTGTCCAGCAGATCTTGTGCCCATTGGCGATAGTTGAGATCCAGCACTTCAATGCGAGACTCGCTGCGCTTGAGGCAGCCAAAGGCCCACGGTGGGAAACATAGGAAGGGATCGCGTTGGTATTTTCATCACAGGCCTGTTGGGAAAAACAAAAGAAAAAGAAGGAGAAGGAAGAGCGGGCAGGCCGGGTTATTGAAAGGTCGCGCTGCTCATGTCCACTTCGGTAAGCTGGGCCAGCTCGGACAGGGGCATTTCAAACTCGTCAGCCAGCTCGGCCGGGTTGTCTTCTATCTCGGTAACCTGCAGGCAGGCGTTGCGTTTCATGCAACCGAGCATCTCGAAGACGGTTTCCGGCCGAAGGTTGTCCGGGTTCTGTTCCGACTCTGGGTCAAAATACATGGTTTCGTGGAAGACCAGGGGAATGTCGTGCAAGGTCTGGTCGGCAGGGTCGAGAACGTGGGCGGGGCGGTTGAAACTGAGCCGGTAGCCTGTAAAATACCGTCCGTAGGGAGCGAGCCATTTAATGACCGGGCGCAGGGTATAGGTGGTGTTGCCAAACATGTCGTCGTTGCCATAGCGTTGGACCACCTCCTCCACCACTGGCCCAAAGCTGTCGGCTATCTGTTGGCGGGCCCACTGCTTATGTCCCGGGTCCTGCAGTTTCATGGCCGTACGGCCTTTGACCAACTGGCCAAACCGGCTGCCGTGCTGGCGGGCGGCCATGGAAGGGGCTATGGGGGTGCGGGCTGCCACAGGCAAGGGCAAGACTTGAAACACGGCTTGGTTGATTCCATCACATCACAGGGCTGGTATTTTAACGAAAACCAGGCCCGGACGAAATTGCCTCGGCTGGGCCACGGGTCGGGGCGGTTTACGGGCTTTGTAACAGAATAGTCGCTTTTTGGCCCACAAAAGCCTCGAAGGGTGGATTTTAGCCGGGTTTATGATATAGTGGCCAGACGATTCATCCGTATCGATGCGTTCAACAAGGATGCCCTCTCCAGTGACCCAGCTTGCCGTAACGGGGTTTAACCCCCAGCAGCCCAACCGACGCCCCCGACGCCGAACCAAGGCCGGGAGCCAATTTTGGGCGTTGAGCAAGCCAGAATAAACCAGGTTGAATTCGTCAACCAAACTGCAACCCCCAAATATTGAAACACCCCGGCAATTTCAAGCGGCCCGGGGTGTTTTTTTCTATAGCCAGCCTTTCGATGCCCATCTCCCCCTGCCACAGGCCGCTTGCCCCGTTTCCTTCGGTTCGGTTTACCCCATTATCCAAGCGTGCCCTCCCCCCATAACCACCCGATTGCCTGTTTATGTCTTCCCTATCGCCTCTCCAGCCCCATCACACGACCCCGCCGCCTAGCCCCAGCCGGGTGGCTTTTGGCCGTGCCGGCGGGATGGCCGTGCGGCTGATCCAGAGCATTGACAAGGTGTATCACCCCATCGAGGCGAATCGGGGCACGCAGTTGTTTGTAGAAGATCTGGGCGGGTTTGCCGTGTTGCGGACCCTGATGGATCTGTTCCGGCAGAAATTTTTCAAGGAGACACAGGACGGCAAGAAGGAGCTGAACTGGGCGGCCGCCCGCGAGCGGGTGTTGCTTGAGACCACCGGGACCTTCCCCGACCCGATGGCTGGGGCCATTGGCTTGGCCATTGGGGCAGCCATGGATCGCACCAAAACCGGCTTTAACAACAAGATGATTTCCATCGAGTCGCTGGAAATATTTGACGAAACCCTGCAAAAAGGCGGCATTACTTCGCCCAAGGCGTTTGCCAAACAGTTGGCCAACCTGATTGAACCGAAAAAATCCGGGCCGCTGGGCCAACTGCTGCATGAGGGGATTGCCAACCCGGCTGTGGTCGAGGACCGGGCTTTGGCGATTGCAAAACTGCTTGGGCAGCAGCATTTCGATGTTCATTTGGGTGGGCATACCACGGCCGTTGATACCCTGATGCAAGAGGCCCACACCTTCCTGAAAACGGCGAGTGCCAAATCGGCTGGTAGCCCCGCTTGGGCCAAGCAACTGCAGGCGGTGGTCAAGCAAACGGCCAGAACCAATGCCTGGCGGATTCCGATAGCCATTGCTGCCGGTGTGGCGTTTAACTTTGTGATGCCGCACCTGATTCACCTCTATACGAAATTCAAGGACGGCATCGATGATTTTCCCGGTGTTAAAGGCCTTCGGGATTTGCATAAAACCAGTGACAAGCAGGAAGGGCACCGGAGTGGGGCGGCCAGTTACATGCCCTACCTAAGCGACAGCCTGAAGCGGGGCAACCTGTGGCCGTGGCTGATTACGGCCTTATGGCTGCCCGTGCTGGGTGGGGTGGTTGATACGCAGAAGTTGGCCAGCCAGGGCTTGAAGGCCGCTATTAACTCGCCCTTTAAACCGGGCTTTTTGAACCGCTTTCTTAAAATTATGCAGTTTGGTGGCAGCACCTTCCCGTGGGTGGGCGGGGGCCAGGCGGCCATGATGTACGGGGCGGTGGTGGCTGCCCGGATGGCCACGGCCCGGACGGATGTGGAGTTTCGGGAACGGACGGTTGACGGCTTTCTGGGCTGGGGCATTTTTATCATGGGCACGCCATGGATTAAGAAAAGACTGGCCGGCCTGATGGACAAGAACCTGCTCAAGAAGGTCGGCGGCAGCTGGATAGTGAAAAGCCGGGGTGAGGTCGAAGAGTTTATGAGCGCCAAGACCTTTGCCAAGTACAAGCTGTTGGGCCCCCTTAGTACGCTGACCACCATTGCCCTGCTTGGCATTGTCGAACCGTACCTATCTATCCGGTTGACAGAATGGCAGACCCGGCATGACCAGAAGCAGTCGCTTAAAAAACTGGCCCAGAAGGTCGAGGCGGCCAAGGCTCCGGAAAAAGCCAGCCAGAGCCTACCTTCCATCGAACTACCCGATGGGCCGTTGTCGGTTGCCGGCAGAGACCCGCAAGCCCTGGAAGGGGGCAACCACAGTTGGCTGCAACCGACCTTCTTCTATCAGCATGACATCTGGCAGCACCCCCCGGGCGCTGTTTCGACCGCCCTGTCCCACCCCCCTCAACCCTCTCAAGCCATGGCGGTTAACCCGGCTTATGTGGCCGCTTCTCCCTTTATGACCCCCCAAGCCGTCCTTTACCCCGGTTCTTCCAAACCCGCTTTCACCCCCGTCTCCTTTGCCTTACCGGTTGGGTATACTGCGTTTCAACTACCTGCATCCGCGCCGCCTGTGGCTTACCAACAGCCCGGTGGCGTTGGGTACTATTCCCAACCGATTTAAGCCTTGAGCAGGCGATCCATTGCGTCGATAAACGTTTTTCGGGCGGTGTCCAAGTCGTCGTTGACGATTACCACGTCAAACCATCCCGTCTCCTTGAGCTCCGCCTCGGCGGCTTTTAGGCGCTTGGCCAGTTCGGCTTCCGTTTCCGTTTGCCGGTGGCGCAGCCGGTTGGCCAACACTTCCAGGGACGGCGGGGCAATAAAAATCATGGGCACCGGATCCGATCCGGCTTTGTTAAAGCGGGCCTTAATCTGTCGGGCGCCTTGTACCTCGATTTCCAGCACCACGGACCGCCCGGCAGCCAGGTGGGCCTCAATGGGTGCCAGGGGTGTGCCGTAGTAATGGTCGGCAAAAACGGCCCATTCCAATAGCTCGCCGCCATCGATCATGGCCTTGAAGGTGGCCTCGTCGACGAAAAAATACTGCACACCATCTTCTTCGCCGGGCCGGGGGGGACGGGTGGTCGCCGATACGGACTTGACCAGACCGGGCCGTTCGGCCACGAGCGGGTCGAGTAGGGTACCTTTGCCGGCACCGGAGGGGCCGGCAACGACAATCAGCTTGCCACGGGGGTGGGTTGTTGGGTCAGAAGGGGGCATCGGGGTGGAGCACTCGGCAGATAACGCTTTTATGGCTGGAAACCGGGTTTGGTTTTGGGGTGTGGGTGGGGTTGGGA
>JAGQHJ010000102.1 GCA_020431915.1 Cyanobacteria bacterium HKST-UBA04
CCATGGGGTTGGCGGGCTGGTTTTACCTAAACCCGCCAGTTTGGCTCTGGGTGGTTGTGGCAACCGGATCAACCGTGGTGTTTTACCTCTTAAAACCGCATGACACCACCCCAATACCGGAGGGTGAAACACCGGTATCGATGATGATGCTACTTCCTGCCATCATCATACTGGTGGCCAGTGGGTATGCCCTGGACCCGATGGTTTCCTTTGCGGCAACGGCCAGCAACCTGAGTAAAGGGTTGATTGGTTTTTTTATTCTCAGCTTTTTAACCTCCTGGCCTGAATTCCGAACCATGTTGTCTCTGTTTCGCATTAACCGCCCAGAGGCTGCCTGGTTAAACTGTATTATCAGCAACATCACCAACCTTTGGTTGGCTGCCGGTGGGGCTATCGTAGGACTACTCTTTCTGAGGTAACCCGACTGCCTGTCCCTTCCCTTTTTCTGTGCAAAAAATGTTGGCGACCAGGGGTATCCTCCTTTTTAAACCGGTTAAAAACCTGTAAAAAAACCGAGGGCTTTTTACCAAACCCTCCCTTCGGATTTTTTCCTTTGAGCCGTCACCATCAAAACTGTCAAAAAAATGAGCGTCTTTATCCCCCATCCTACTGACAACTGGTTGACAGGCATCTCTTTGACTCTGCTGTGGTCTTCGTCAGTTATTGACAGTTTTAGCCGCCCTTATGATGACGGTGATGATTTAATTAATTAATTTCCTTTTCCCTTGCCTGTGTATTCCAGCCAAGGCCCCCAACCTTGACGAAAGGCTTGATTAAGGAAGGTTAAGGGGCCTGGGAATGATCGGGGGTCGTGGCTTGCAAAGCGGGGGTGTTAACAGTAGGCTAAACGAGAAACACAACAGATAAATGAAGAATTTAGATGTTGAGTCAACAGGCCTTTTAGGAGACGGTTTCCCTGAAGCAAAATCGATTGGGTACAGGGTCTACCGTCTTATCCCTCCGTCTGGCACACTCCGCACAACCCACCATGCAACCCACCGTACAATCCATAGGGGCGATGAACATTGATGAAGTTTTCAATTGAACAAGTCACGTTGCAAACCGCTTTGGCTCAGGTTCAACGGGCAACAGCCACTCGGGTGATTCAGCCGATATTGGGCCATGTGCTCATTGAGTCGCTGGATGCCAACACCCTGAAGTTTGCAGCCACCGATTTGGATCTCGGCATCGAGGTGTTGGTTCCTGCCCAGGTACAGCAGGAAGGAAGAACCACCATTAGTGCCAAGAAGCTGTTTGAGATCGTTTCCAAGCTTCCTGCCGAACCGGTGCATATTGAGGTGATGGGTGACTCGCAGTTGGCCAAGATTCAGTGTGGCTCCAGCGTGTTTGACGTCAAAACCCTGCCTGCCGACGAGTTTCCTGTTATTCAGCATTTCAGCGAGAAAAAAGGAGTGCAGCTACGGCTGGCCGAGTTCTTGCGGGCTATTCACCTGACGGCGTTTGCTGCAGCCACCTATGAGGTAAACAATGTTCTGGGCGGGGTGTATTTCAAGCTGGATCCCTCCGGGCAAATGGAAATGGCTGCAACCGACGGCTCTCGCCTGGCCTGCTGCAAGGAAACCCTGGCTTCGGTCGAGGGGTTGGCCGAGCCGCTGAGTGTGATTATACCGGCTCGTACCCTGCAGGAATTTTCTCGTTTGGCAGGAAGCCTGAGCAAGTCTGATCTGTACATTACCCTCGAGGAAGGGCAAATCAGTTTCCAGGTTGAATCGGTTTATCTGGTCTCTCGCCTGCTCGACGGTCAGTATCCGCAGTACCAGCAGTTGATTCCTGAAAACTACCAGTTAATGGCGGTGGCCGACCGGCAGTCCTTGATTCGTTCGCTGGAACGAACGGCGGTAATGGCCAACGAGCGAACGAATATTGTTAAAATGACGTTCGACAACAACCAGTTAAGCCTGATGGCTCAAACCCCCGATTTGGGCGACTCGAAGGATTCCCTTTCCATTGACTACAAAGGGGACGAGTTGAAGATTGCCTTTAACTACAAGTACGTACTGGATGCCTTGAAGGTGATTGAGTCTGATGACGTCCGGGTTGAGCTTAACGGCGGTTTAAGTCCCACCTTGTTCAAGGCCAAGGATCTGGAAAATTTTGTTTGCCTGGTCATGCCGGTTCAGGTTAAGTAACGGCCCTTGCGATGTGGGTTGAGTCCTTACGGCTGGTTTGCTTCCGAAACATGGCCGAGGCCTCGCTACGGTTTTCACCTTGCCTGACCATTATTCTGGGCCCCAATGGGGCGGGTAAATCCAACTGCCTGGAAGCCTTGTATTTACTTAGCCGGGGACGAAGTCCCCGCACAAACCGCGACAGCGAACTGCCGGGTTTTGGTGCCAACGAAGCCCGGGCGGCTGTACGGGTGCATAATAAACGGCTTAACCTGAGCCAGTCGCTCGATGTGACGTTTACCAGGCAGGCCCCTTCTAAGCATGTGGCCGACCGGTTTAGGGCACGGTTCCGGCTCAATGAGCAGGGCGTCAAGCAACGCTCCGATCTGGTGGGTCATTTGGCCACGGTTCCGTTTTTTTTGTCGGACTTGTTGATGCTGCGCGGGGCCCCGGCCGATCGGCGCAATGCCCTGGATGCCATGCTGGTTCAGTGGCAGCCGGAGCACTTGGCGGCCCTGACACAGTTCATTCGGGTTAAGGAGCAGAAAGGGGGATACCTTAAGCAGTGCCTGAAGCTGGGGCGGCGGGTGGATGAAGCTGTGCTGGATACCTATGACGAGCAACTGGTGACAACGGGTAGCCAGGTCATGACACTTCGGATGGCCGGTCTGGAAGCGTTGCAACCCCAGGCCCA
Source organism: Cyanobacteria bacterium HKST-UBA04 (assembly GCA_020431915.1). Lineage (GTDB taxonomy): Bacteria > Cyanobacteriota > Vampirovibrionia > Vampirovibrionales > JAGQHJ01 > JAGQHJ01. Next base: position 2,824 of record JAGQHJ010000102.1, read on the forward strand.
GCAGTATTGGTTGGCCCTGAGCCCAGAGCAGGAATCCCTGGCTTTGGACTACCATTGTGCGGTGGATGATGTGCTTGAGGATGGAGAAGTCAGCCGACCGGAGCAATTAGGCCAGCGGTTTGCCGAGGCTATTGCCCGGTGCCGCCCCGAAGAAATTCGCCGGGGGCTTGTGTTGACAGGCCCCCATCGCGATGATTTCAGGCCAACCCTTAATGGCCGTGATGCCTGTACCTATGCCAGCCAAGGCCAGCAACGTAGTGTTGTGTTAGCCCTGAAACTGGCTGAAATTGCGTTGTTGAAAACCTTTTATAACGGGGAAAGCCCCGTCTTGTTGTTGGATGATGTGATGGCGGAGTTGGATCCGTTTCGCCAGCAACAGTTAATACGGCACCTAAGCCCGGATATGCAGGTTATTTTAACCACCACCCACCTGGACAAGGAGCTTAAAGAGTACGTGGACCAGGTGGACAGTGCTGAAATCATTAGCCTAAAAGGAGGGCAAATCCAGGCGGTTAATTATTTTGACCATGGGCAAACCGTGGCCCCGCCCACACGGGTTCCTTGACTCTGATACAATAAAAACAGGATAGAAGAGTGGCCCATGCCTTAAGGCGTGCCGAGGTTGAACAGACAAGACCATGACCCAGCGTCGAGCCAAACAGAGCCAATTAAGTGCCCTCGGGGCTATACTGCCTCAGGTGGTGGCCTCATTAAGCCTCGATGAACGGGTTCAGGACATGGGGATTATGAATCGGTTTGCCGAGTTGGTTGATCCGGTCTTTTCGGGGTGGGTAGAGCCCCGGCGGCTCAGGTTGTTGCGGCACAAAAGGGTGTTGGATGTCGTTGTGGCCAATGCAACGGTCAAGACCGAGTTTCAGTTCCACTGCCATCAGTTGTTATCACAGCTCAACAGCCGGTTAATTGCGGATGGCCTGGATGCCCGGTTTAGGGTGGACGATATTCGCTTACAGGTGGGGTCGCTTCAGGCCACTGTGGGCTAAAGCCGTAATAGACAACGGAAGCGCCAAGGGGAACCAAGGGGTTGGTTTTGGCGTCACTGTCAAAGCCCTTTAGGCCAATGTCGTACAGAATCCCCCATGTAGATAACCCAGTTCGCAACGGTTTATGGGTATAATGTGATAATGGGTTTCAGAGGCGCCCATGCCCATTTGATCTCTGAAACAGATAGAGGCCCCCTTTTTGTTAGTGTCAGGTGTGGCCTCACAGGATGCCATAAGGAAGTCGACCCCATGCCTTTAATTCGCAACCCGTTCGTGCGTTTTTTCCCGAAAAGGGTGTCTTTTAAGCGACTAGGCCAATCGATGGCTTTGGCCGTTGTGGCGGCAGGGTTGATTTCCTCAGCGGCACCGGTTCCGGCGATGGCCAAAATATCTACCCCCCAACGCCTGTACGACGAGGTTTGGCGCCTTATTAACGCGCGTTTCGTTGATCCTTCCGATAATGGCCAGGAGTGGTATATTTGGCGCCATCGCTATGATGAGCAATTGCAGACGGAAGAAGATGCCTATGTGGCCATTCGGTCCATGCTGGCGAGCCTCGATGATCGCTATACCCGGTTTCTAGATCCCAAGGAGTTTGACGAGGAAGGCCAGTCGATTCGGGCCACCTTGTTTGGGATTGGTATTCAAATTGGCAGCAAGGACGGCAAAATTGTTGTCATTTCTCCCATTGAGGATACCCCAGCAGAACGGGCGGGCTTGAAGGCCAACGATATTATCAGCCAGATTGAGGGTGAGGAAACCGAAGGGTGGACGACCTCGCAGGCCGCCGACAAAATTCGGGGTGAAAAAGGCTCGCCGGTCAAACTGACCGTTATCCGGGGCAAGGAAAAACCCAAGATTTACACGATTATCCGCGATGAAATCAAGCTGAAATCGGTTTATACCGAACCTCCAGTTAACTTAAAACCTAATATTGGCTATATTCGTATTTCCTCCTTCCTCAGCAAGCAGGCCAGCACCGAATTTAAAGAGGCCTATGAGGCCCAGTCCGCCAAGGATGGCTTTATTCTTGACTTGCGGTCTAACCCCGGCGGCTTGCTTAGCAATGCCATTACCATTGCCAACTATTTCCTGCCGCAAGGCGGAATTGTTAGTACGGTGGACCGCGATGGTTACAAGGAAACCCGTTTTGCGGGTGGTGGCGTGTTAACCGGCAAGCCGTTGGTGGTACTGGTTAATGAAGGCAGCGCCAGTGCCTCGGAAATTTTAAGCGGGGCGTTGCGCGACAACAACCGCGCCCTGCTTGTGGGGCACAAAACCTTTGGTAAGGGCCTGGTGCAAGAGATTAACGCCCTACCGGGTGGCAGCGGGGTAAACATTACCACCCAGAAGTACCTCACACCCAATGATACCGACATTAACAAGGTGGGAATTATCCCGGATATCCATGTCGACATGCCGGACTTAAAGAGCCATGAGCCTTATAACCCTAAGGTTCACGGTGATCCGCAGCTCTCCAAGGCCGAAAGCGTTCTGATGGACCTGATAGCCGGAAAAAGCCTGAAATACCTTCAAACCCGGAGCCTTATCGAGCGGGTTGAGAAGGACGACTTTGAACCGGAAGAAGCCGAACTCAACTAACGCCGGCAGTACCCTCCCTCAAGGCAATCGGGGGCTGGTTTGGTTTTTATTTATTTGGTATGTACATGGTTTAAGGTGTGTACGGACCAAATAAGTCTTTACCTGTGGAAAACCTGCCAACGAGGCTTGGGTTTTGGTTTTAGTAACGTCAATTTGTTCATTAGGCTTTCAAACTCAAGGATTTAGCGGTTTAACGCATGTAAAACCAACCTTGTGTAGGCCTTTTGGTGCACATGGTGTCGATTTTACCCGCTTTTCGGCGGATCGCCGCCCAGAAAGACCAAAGGAAAGCGTACAACCGTCGGGAATTAACTGGGGGACTCCTTTTCGGGCCATGTGGTGGCCATTAGGCCAGTTGGCCCAATGGGGCAAACAGACCTGGTTTGCCGACGAGCAAACAAAACGCGTCAAGGCGTTGCGGATTCCCTACCGCTTTGACTGTTTTAGCCCGCAAGGGCACGGGGCTGTATCGGTTGAACCGGCAGCCTTGGCGCAAACCGTTAAAGAGGCCCCAACAGTGGTGTTGGGTGATTTACATGGGTCGGTTCAAAAACTGGTAGAAACCTTGCTGGCTGCCGATTTTATAGAGGCCCCGCCAGAGGCCTTTAAGCAGTTTCGCAAGGCGCATGAAGCCCTTGTAAACGTAATTTTTAACCAAGAAGGCAATCGACGGCTTTCTGCCCAACAGCGCGAGCTTAGTCGGTACTGTTTTGAGGGTAATCGTAAAACACAACTCTTTGAGGCGTATCAGAAGGTATTGGCGGCCATGTCGGCTTTTGAGTGGAAGGGGAAGGACCGGCAGTTGGTCTTGGCTGGGGATGTGGTTAACGACCGTGGGGCACTGGATTTACTGACGATAGCCCTGATTCGTCAGTTGACGGAGTCGGATCGCTTTGCTGACCGGATTGTAACCGTGGTGGGCAACCATGATCACGATCTGTTTGTGAACCAAATGAGCCTGGGATCCTTTTCTCAAATCCCGACACTAAGCCATAGAGCCTCTTTTCTTCGGTCACGAAGCCTGGACCCATTTGTTAACCAGGAATCCCAACAAGCGGCCTTCCGTTGGTATTTAAGCCGGAGCCGTTTGTTATGGTACGAACCGAAAACCCAAACCTTGGTCACCCATGCCCCAGCCAGTCCAGAGGAATTTCGCCTTTTGCAGAACCTGCTGGTTCATAAAGGGCGCTGTTTGCCAGGCCCACTAGCCTCACCCGAGCAGCTTCAAACCCTGGCCGATGAAGCAAACGCGTTTTATTGCCAGTACATGGAGACGTCTTTTGATCGCTTGCGCACGTTCATGCAGGAGCAAGCAGTGAAAACAGGCCACGAGGACACCCCGGTAGAAGGGGTGTTGATTTTTGATACTGTTGAGCGGGATGAAAGAGCTGAGCCGATTTTGGGGCGGTTTCTCGATGCCCATTGCGACTTAAAACACAGTTACGAACTTCCTTTTTGTGGGCAGGCCGTTGCGACCTATGTTCATGGCCATACGGATTCCTCTAAGGCATCGCGCTACGAGGCCCGGTATGTGCCTGGGGTGGATGACACCTGGGTGGGCCTTGACCAACCGGAAGGCAATTATACGGTGGTCAACCTTAATCAGCGCAACCGAAAGAGACTGGTCTCTAATCAGCATGAAACCTCCAGTCTTTTTGTCATACCGGCTCCAACGACTGCCGGGGAGGAGGGGTAGGTGTTGCGGATCGAACCGGTTCAATCCCCCGTTGTTCAGAGGTTTGCTCAAGCGGGTTTACCCAAAAGGGCAGCTTCTGCCTTGTTTTTAAGTAAACCGATTTTTAACCCCCGTTGTGACACGGTTCAGTTTGCCTCACTGCCCCCATTGGCCGAACGGT
>JAGQHJ010000103.1 GCA_020431915.1 Cyanobacteria bacterium HKST-UBA04
TGACACCCACGCCTTTGATGCCACCATTGAGCTGATTACCCAGGCCGGGGTGGCCACGGTACCAGGCTCCTCGTTTTACCGCACCACGGATGCTGTCGGTTGCCCCGACACGGATCGCTACCTGCGCTTTTGTTTCCCAAAAACCGAGGCCACCCTGGCCGAGGCCGAAGCCAAGCTGCTGCAGTGGCGAAAGCCGGGAGAGCCGAACTGATGTGTGCCGATGAGTCCAAACAGCAGGTAGTGGCCGAGTTTGACGAAGCCCTTTACCGGGACGAGGCCGTGGTGGATGCCAAGACCCAGGCCATGCTGGATCGCCGTCGGGCCGTCAGCTACCTGATTGGCCTGGCCCCGTGGCTGGTGGGGTTGCTGTTGGCCATGGGCTGGGCCTGCGTGTCGGTGTATCGCGGGATGATGGAATCGGGTTACACGCACTAACCGGCGAGCTTGGTGGCGGTTTTGCCCACCAGCGACAAGGCCCATTCGATTTCGTCGTGCCATGGCAGCCCACAGCACAGGCGCAGGCAGTTGTTGTATTCCTGCCCGGCCGAGAAGATGGGGCCGGGGGCAATGCTGACGTTATGCACCAGGGTTTCCTGATAGAGCTGCGTGACGTTGACGTTTTCTGGCAACACCACCCACAGCAGAAAGCCGCCCCTTGGCTGGGTAACGGTGGTGCCCTTGGGGAAGGTCTTGGCAATGACCTCGAAAAACTGGCCCATGGTTTGGCGCAGCGTGGGCCGAAGCTGCGCCAGGTGCCGGTCGTACAGTCCGCTGCGCAGGCACTCGGCCAACGTTAGTTGCGAAATGGTGGGGGTGCTTACGTTCATCAGGTACTTGTAGCGCTTGATGTCTTCCACCCAGCGTCCGGGGGCAATCCAACCTACCCGCAACCCCGAGCACAGGCTTTTGCTTAGCGAACTGCAGTGCAGCACCACCCCTTCCTTGTCGAAGGCCTTCAGGGGGGCTGGCCGAATGGCATCAAAATGCAGGTCGCCGTAGATGTCGTCCTCGATAATGGCGATGTCGTGGGCGGTGGCCAGGTCGACCAGGTGCTGTTTGTTGTCGTCACTCATTACGAAACCCAGCGGGTTGTTGAAGTTGGGTACCGTAAACAACGCCTTGATGGGGTGCTTGTGCTGGGAGTTCTTGATGGCGGTTTGCAGGGCGTCGAGGTCCATGCCCGTGCGCGGGTCGGTGGGAATCTCCATGGCATACATCCCAAGGCGGTGGATGGTTTGCAGCAGCGGGTAGAAGGTGGGCGACTCCATGGCAATGGTGTCGCCGGGTTTGGCCACGGCCAGCAGGGCCAGGTGCATGCTTTCCATCGCGCCGTTGGTGATAACGAAATCGTCGGCCTTCATCCGGCAGTGCCACCTCAGGGATCGCTGAGCCAACTGCTTCAGCAGCTTGTAGTCGCCCGGCACCATGTCGTAGTAAAACCCCAGTGCGTCGCTGTGCCGGACGACACTGCCCATGATGCGCCGAAGCGCCTTGATGGGGAACAGCTCGGCATCCAGCGTGGCAGTGCCCAGGTTGATGATGTCCGGGGTGTGGCCAATCTCGGCCATGGACAACACGATTTCGTGGGTAGAAACTTTTCGCGATATCTGGGCCGGGGTGGTTTTTTCCGGTTCCCGTAACTGGAAATCCGGTTGGTTGCAGATGTAAAACCCTGAACGGGGACGCGATTCGATGACGCCCTGGGCTTCGAGAATACTGTAAGCCTGTACGATGGTGGCCATGCTGACGCCCAACTGCTTGTGCAGCGATCGGATCGACGGGGCCTTGTCGTTGGGCCGCAGGCTGCCGTTGTCAATCAGGCCGCGCACGGCCAGGACCACCTGTTCGTACAGGGGCAGGTTCTTGCCGGCATGGCTGTCAAGCGAGATTAAGGCGGGTTTGGACGGCACCATCCGAAGGGTTGGGTACTCCCATTTGCGTTTTTTGTGGGTATCTGTACCGGTAGACTACCCCACAGCCTATACAGAACCAAGGGTCGATGCAAATGGCTGTAACGGTTGTATGAAGCGCTTTGGGGTAGCATGATGGGTTTGGACCGTGATCTATGCTAAGTTGATCACGCTGCAGCCAACAGCAGCCCAGTGCCATAGGTTGGTGGTGCACGGCTGGGTGTGGCCCGTTCTGTCATCAGGGCGGTGGTAATCGATGTGTTATGGGTGTTGATGTGATGCGTGTTCAGGGTGTTTCAACTCAACCAATTCAACCGATTCAAACCAGGCAATCCCCTCGGTTTTCCGGGGTTACGCTGGCATTAAGAAAACAGCAGGGCAAAATTACGGCCATGGAAGTGACCACCGTCCTGGGCTCGGAATTTGGCGGCCTGCCGGGGTCGGATGGGGTGACGGTGCTGATTCCCGGCTTTTTGGGCCTTACCCAAACCTATCAGGCCCCGGACAACCCCGAGACCCGGCAAAGGGCGATGTGTGCCAACCACGAGTTTAGTGCCTTAATCGGGACGGATCACCTGATGCGTCTGGTGACCCCATGGTTGCAGGCCGCCGGCCTGGATGAAGCGGGTTTTGGGCAGTTGTTCAGGGTGATGGCGCTTGGCCAGCGTTCAAACACCTTGCTGGCCAAGCCGGGCAGTGAACACGCCGACAGCATGGCGTTGAAAGCCGATCAGGCTATGGGCAACCGCATTTGCTTTACCCTGGACAACGAGATGCCTGTCCCACCGTCCATAAAACGGCGCTGGTGGCGGTTCTTAAGGAGATGTAAATAAGACGATTTTCTGCCGGTGTACCGCGATTCGAGGGTGATTTTTGGTAGAAGGGTTGTTACAACGTGTTATAAACGCGCATGAATCGTCTATTCTTTGTTTTTATTAAATAAGAGATATTTAATTGACCTTCTACTTACGATGCTCCCCCCTCAAGTTATTTCGCTTAGCTGTTTAAGGAGAAATTGACAGACTATGTCCAGCTTTTTGTCTGGCGCTGCGTTGAACGAGACGCAGACCATTGCTTACAACAACGCGCGCCACTATTTGGCCGCCCAGAATGCCGAAGGCGGCATTTCCACAGACCAGTTGGCTCAAGGTTTTACCAACAACAACACGGCCGGTAACGTGGAATGGGGCAAGCATGCTGCTGCCCTGGTCGACCAGAACCACAACGGTGTGGTCAATGAGGCCGAACTGACCGCTTATTTCCAGACCTACTTTGAAAGCGCTTATTCCGGCGTCGACTCCGGTGCGTTTAATGCCAAGCTTGGCCAGGACGATGCCGCTTTGGTAGGGCAGTTGAGCCTGAACTACCAGCTGTTGACCCAGCCCCCCAGCGCTGCGGTGGCCGAACCCAACGCGCAACTGGAAGCCATTGGCACGGTTGCCCTGGATAACGCGGCCAACTATGTGCTTCAAAACGACGACGGTACCGGCGGCGTTTCCAAGGAACAGTTTGCCGAGAACCTGTCGAACAACATGCCCGACATGACGGCCAACGATGCGCTGAACATGGGGCCCAACGTCAAGACGTTGGCATCGCTCGATGGCGATGACCGCAATGTCAGCATTCTGGAAGTGGCTGCGTTTATGATGGCCCAGAACCTCTGGGGCGTGCATGACGCCGATCCGGCCAAAGGCTGGAACAACGTGGTACGGTTTGCCAACGCCTTCACCAACCAGGAATCGGAATCGTCGGTGAACCAGCTCGTCAAGGATCTGTTTACCTTCCTGCTGGGCCGGGCTACCGGTGCCAGCGGCGCTACGAGTGCTGCCAGTACCGAGTCAGGTGACAGCGCCGCCAGCAGCAGCTAGCATTTCGGCCAGACCCACTGACCGGTTTGAACCGTTTGGATGTTGTCCTCAGACGTTAAAGCGGAAGAGGACAACATCGCCATCCTTCATCACGTAGTCCTTGCCTTCTTGGCGCATGACCCCGGCTTCCTTGGCTTGCTTTTCGCCGCCCACGCGCACGAGGTCCGTGTAGCTGATGACCTCGGCCTTGATGAAGCCGCGTTGCATGTCGGTGTGTATCTTGCCGGCGCATACCGGGGCGGGTGATCCCTTTTCGAAGGGCCATGCCCGGGTTTCTGTCGGCCCGCTGGTAAAGAACTGCTCGAGGCCGAGCATGGCAAAGGCGGCGGTAATCAGTTCGTCCACGCCGGAGGTTGCCACCCCCAGACTGTCGAGGTAGTCGTGCTTCTCGGCTTCGTCAAGCTGGGCCAGCTCGGCTTCAATTTGGACGCTGATAGGCACCACCTGGTGACCGGTTTCTTCGGCAAAGGCCTTGAGCCGGGCAAACTTGGGGTTGCTACCCACCGGGTCGGCAAGCTGGTCTTCGGCCACGTTGCCCACGTACAGCAACGGCTTGGTGCTTAACAGTTGCAGGCGGGGCAGCAGGGCCAGCTCTTCGCTGGTTAGGGTGGCTCGGTCCAGCAGTTTGCCTTCGCTGGCCAAGGGCAGGATTTTTTCGAGCAGGTTGAATTCGGCTGCGGCATCGCCCGTGGCACTTTTTCGGCCCTTGCCCGCTTTCTTGAGCCGGTTCTCGATACTCTGGGCATCGGCCAGGGCCAGCTCAATGGTAATAATTTCGGCATCGCGGACGGGGTCGACACTGCCCTCGACATGGATAACATTGTCGTCCTCAAAGCAGCGGATGACGTGGACGATGGCGTCTACTTCGCGAATGTTGGCCAGAAACTGGTTACCCAGGCCCGCCCCTTGGCTGGCCCCTTTAACCAGGCCGGCAATGTCGACAAATTCGATGGCCGACGGCACCACCTTGACGGAGTGGTTGAGGGTGCCCAGCTTGTCGAGACGGTCGTCGGGTACTTCCACAACACCCACGTTGGGCTCGATGGTGCAAAAGGGGTAATTGGCACTCTCGGCATTGTAGGCTTCGGTTAAGGCATTAAACAGGGTGGACTTGCCCACGTTGGGGAGTCCGACAATACCCGCTTGTAACACGGTGGCACGCTAGCTCCTGTAACTATACGCTGATGGGGCGACACGAAAGCGACTTAATGATACGACAGTCTGGGCAGGGTTGGAAGGCGGGCCCGTTTAGCCGGCAGGCATGGGCGGGTGGTTCGCGGGGGTGGTTGGCAAGGTGGTTCAGGCGGTCGTCATTGGGGTATGATAACCCGTATGCAACTCGACACCAATGAACAATTAACCCAGGCCATTAACCCGGCCCAGTTTTTCCGGTTTGCCTCGGTTGACCTGGCCCCGAATGATGCCCTGGAAACAGGCTTTAGTGCCGTTGATCGCGACCGGACCATGGTTCGCGTGGACAAGGTGTATACCGATGAGCAGATTGTCAATGTTGTGCTGAACATGGGCCCGCCACCGGCCACGCTGGTGCTGATTGACATGCCAAAGAGCCTGAGTATTCCAAACCGCTGGCAGCAGGAACAGGTTAAAATGCATCCGTTCCGCCTCACCGGCCACTTCGACAAGTCCACGCGGCTCGACGAGGACACGCAGGACGTGGATCGCTTTGAGCGCCGTGGCCGTCGTTTGTACGATGCCATGCTGGCGGCCGGCTGCAAGCCGCTGCTGTATTTTAACTACTGGACACGGATGAACTACGATTTGCTGCTGCCCTTCCGAAGCCGCTCACCGATGGGCTGTCGTACGCTTCAGGCGGGTATCGAGGATCGGTTGCAGTTGAAGCAAATGCCGACGAACCTCTCCCCGAGCTCGGTGCTGGAGTCGATGGTCGGGGCCTATGCGGCATGGTCGGTGTGGGGCGGCAAGGCCGGCGAGGATTTTGAGGTGGCCGTTGATTCGGAAAATTACGAGTACCTCATTGCCCTGGATCGGCCGCATGTCAAATCGGATGCCAAGCCCCGGCGCCGCTTCAAGCGGTATAAGCGCCGTTATCGCTAGCGATTTTGCCGACGGGCGTTGTACGGTTACCGAGACGATTTAGCCCACCGTTACTGTGTTCCAAGCGGCGCTTGGCAGTGTTTTGGAGTAACGCGCTTGAACGCCTCCCCGTCCGTTGAGTCTTCGTCGACCCGCTTAGCCGGCTGCTTTCCTGCCTATTCGGGGCAATTAACGGTACTGCTGTTCGGGCTGTTTCTGGTCAGTCGCCTTTTCTGGTTGGATATGCGCCCGCCCCATTTTGATGAGGGGGTTAACGCATGGTGGCTAGGGCAGATGCAGTTGTCGGGCTATTACGCCTACAACCCCGCCGACTACCATGGCCCCCTGTTTTTTTACCTGACGTTTGGCCTGACCCGGTTTCTGGGCGACGGTCTGTGGGTGCTGCGTGGTTCGGCGGTCCTGGCGTCGTTTATAACGGCCCTGTGCCTGTGGGGATTTCGGCCGGTGCTGGGGCGGTCACTCACATGCTGGGCCATGGGGCTGATGGTTGTGTCGCCGGGGTTGTGGGTGTACAGCCGCACGGCCATCCATGAGCCCTGGGTGATGGCCGGTGCTGCCTTGACCATGCTTAGTTTGTACCGGCTGCTGCTTGGCCCGGCTGAGACGAGTCTGACCAGTCCTGCCAGACGGGCCTGGTGGGTATGGGGCCTGGTGGCTGGGGTGGTGGGGTTGCTTGCCACCAAGGAAACCTGGCCCATGCTGCTGGCCGTTATGGGAGGGGCCACCCTGGTTGCCCCCCCGGTTGAGGTGGCCGAGCCCTCCTCATGGGCCGGAGTGGCCCGAAACCTGACACAACGGCTAGGGCAAGGAAACCGCGGACTGTGGCTGCGCGCCGCCTCGGTTGGCTTGGTGGTACTGGTGCTGTTGTATACCGGGTGTTTGTCGGCCCATGGCGGGCTGGGGCATCCGCTACAGATGACGGTGGTTTCACTGCTCAATGTGCTGGACAGCTTCCAGGCATGGGTGGGGCGGGGGGTGGCCGATGCCGATCACGTCAAGCCATGGTTTTATTACGGCTGGCTGTTCTTTCGGGCCGAAGGTGCCCTGCTGCTGGGGGTAGGGGCCGGCATGGGGCTGTTTCGCACCGCAGCACCGACACCGGCGCTTCGTCTGATACGGTGGGTGTGGGTGTATGCCATGGGGCTGGTGCTGGCTTTTAGCATGTTGCCCTACAAAACACCGTGGAACAGTATTCAGTGGCTCTGGCCGTTGTGCATCAGCGGGGGCTGGGTGGTTAACCATGTTTGGCAGCGCTTTCTGGTTTGTATGGACA
>JAGQHJ010000104.1 GCA_020431915.1 Cyanobacteria bacterium HKST-UBA04
GCAGGAGGCGCAAACGACTAGAGCCGGTTGTGTATTTGGTGGCCGGGAGTAGGCAGCGCCACGACACAAGAAGCCCATATACCCCAACCTTGGCCCTTGCCATAATCCTGCGTCCCATAATGACCAGTATGCGGCTGTAGGCGTACGCCTAGTAATCTTGTTTTTCGAGTTTGACGCCAGCGGCCACGTTTTCAAACAGTTCCTTGTAGCTTTTGACGGCGACATCAAAGGCCTTGCTGTCGACCAGCTGTTTGATGTCGGCTACGAATTCGGCCACCGGCTTAACGCCTTTCTGCCCTTCGCTGTATTTGCGAATGGACACTGTGCCTTCCTCGGCCTCGCGATCGCCGACCACTAGGGCATAGGGGACCTTGGCCGTTTCGCTCAGACGAATGCGGTTGTTTACCGTTTCGCTGGCCGTGTCGACGTCGACACGAATACCTTGGTCCGTTAACTGCTGGGCCACCTGGCGGGCGTAGTCGGCATGGCGGTCGGCAATGGGCAGCACTGTAACCTGTATGGGGGCCAGCCAGGTAGGGAAGGCACCGCCCAGGTGCTCAATGAGGATACCCACGAAACGGTCGAAGCTGCCGAAAATGGCGCGGTGAACCACAATGGGGCGTTGGTGGCTGCCGTCCTGGGCAATGTAGGTAAGGTCAAAGCGCTCGGGCAGTTGGAAATCGAGCTGGATGGTGCCGCACTGCCACCGTCGTCCGAGGCTGTCCTGAATGTGGATGTCGACCTTGGGACCGTAAAAGGCGCCTTCGCCTTCGTCTATTTCGAAGGCCTTGCCCGTGGATTGAAGGGCTTCTTCCAATGCCCGTTCGGCTTCGTCCCATACGTGTTTTTCACCCATGTAGTCGTCGGGTCGTGTCGAGAGGCTGACGGTGTAGGTCAGGTCAAAGAGGCCGTACAGTTCGTCAATCATGCCCATCAGCTGTTGCACTTCGGCATGCACGTGCTCCGTGGTCAGAAACACGTGGGCATCGTCTTGCACGAAATTGCGGGTGCGCATAATACCGTGAATGGCTCCGCTGGCTTCGTTGCGGTGCAGAATTTGTCCTTCGGCAATGCGCAGGGGCAGCTCCTTGTAGCTTCGAAGCTTGGTTTTGTAATACAGCATGGTGTCCGGGCAGTTCATCGGCTTGAGCACAAAATCCGGTTCGTTCTGCTCGTCGCGAAAGATGAACATGTTTTCCTGGTAGTGGTCCCAGTGGCCCGAGGTCTCAAAGAGATCCTTGCGGTAGAGCTGCGGGTTGAGAATTTCCTGGTAGTCCTTGTTGTAGATGGTCTTGCGCCAGAAATCCATCAGGGTATGGCGTAGCGTGACGCCGTGCGGGTGCCACAGGGCCCCCGAGGCCCATGGGTGAAAACTGAACAGGTCCAACTGCGGTCCCAGTACCCGGTGATCGCGTTTCTTGGATTCCTCGAGGAATTCCAGGTAGCGGCTCAAATCCTTGTCCTTGGCCCATGCCGTACCGGTTAGGCGGGTTAGCGAGGGGACGGCTTCGCCGCGCCAGTGCGAGGCCGACAGGTTCAACACTTTCATGTTGGCGCAGATGGAAGTCAGCGGCACGTGGGGACCGGCGCATAAATCCAGAAAATCGCCATGGCGGTACAGCGTCACATCGTCGGTGGGAATCTTGGTCAGGATGTCCTGCTTGTGGCGTTGGCCCAGACCCTTGAACAGGCGGCGAGCATCGGCCTTGGGGATGGTGGCAAACTCGAAGGCATGCTTGGCGGCCGTAATCTGGTCAATGTGGCTTTGAATGGTCTCCAAATCATCGTTGGTCAGCGGCTCGGGCGATACCATGTCGTAAAAGAACCCGTGCTCCGTGGCCGGGCCGGTGGCAAAGCTGGTGCCGGGGCGGACATGTTGCACGGCATCGGCCATAATGTGGGCGGCACTGTGACGGATGCGGAAGAGCTGCTCCTCCTTGCTTAGGGCCTTGAAGTCGTCAATGGACACGGGTTGCCACGGCAGGCTGGACAGGAACGCCTGGCGTTCCGTCTCGTCCATGGCTTGGATGGTGTCGAGATCGATACTGACGTCGGCCGGGTCGTTTACCTGGCTGGCTTGGCTCATCATCATGGCGCGCGGTTCTCCTAAGATTGCGGTTTGGCCGGGCCTGACGATGACCCGTTTAACCACAGGCCCTATTGTAATGGCTACAGGCTTACAAGCCAACGTGCTTTAGCCTTGCCTCGATACCCGGCACGTAATGGGCCCCGAACAACCGGACGTGGACCAGCAGTGGGTACAGGTTGTACAGGTCCTTGCGAACCTCGAAAAAGCCCGGCGCAATCGGGTAGTGATCGTGGTAGGCTTCAAAAAAAGCCGGGCCCAGGCTGTCAAACAAGGTGGCAAAAGCCAGGTCCATTTCCCGGTGGCCGTAGTAGAGGGCCGGGTCAATAAAGCCACTGACCCGGTTGTGGCAGGTCAGTATGTTGCCATGCCACAGGTCGCCATGAAGCAGGTGCGGTTGATCGGGCTCAAGCAGCCAGGTCGACATCTGTTCGGCAAACCGGTGCAGGCAATGCAGCAGGTGCTTGGGCAGTTTTCCCTCGCGGTAGGCGGCATCGGCCATGTAAAGCAGGCGGTGGGTGGCAAAAAACGACAGCCATGAATCGGTGGGCTCAGTGGACTTGTTGGGCTGATGCAGCGGGCCAATGACCGTATGTTTGGGTTGCCCGGCCTCGTCGAACAGTCCGAAGCGGCTGCTGCTACAACGGTGCAGCCGAGCAATGTGATACGCGATGTCGACCTCGGTTTCTGCGTTTAGCCCTCCCTCGTTAGGGCACCAGTCCATAATCAGCCATTGGGCCGTGGCATCCAGAACGGTCGGGGTCGGTACCTGACCCACGTCGGCCAGGTACCGTAGCATCCAGGCTTCCGTCAGCAGTTGGCCAGAGGCGGTGTCGTCCAGCTTGACGACGACCGGCGGACGGGTTGAAGAAAACCCCACCTGGTAAACCGGGCTCAGGCACCCCCCACTTAGGGGCGTGACACGGCTAACCTGGTCGAGCGGCAGCACGGTGGTGGCCTGGATATGGGCGATAGGGGTAATGGCAGGGGGGTGGGTGGTCATGATTGGTTATGGTAACGATGGTTGGGGTAAACCGCAACTTTTACCCTTCAGGGGTGTTTTTAGAGGATGTTCCCCTTATTTTGATGATTGATGCCCCACATCGGTTTTATTCCTGCTTGCGCTAGCCTGTCATGACGATACCCCCTGTTCCCTCAATCGGTTTGTTTCACCACCACCCGACACCGCCTTTGGGTGTAAGCCCAGGCGCTTCCGGGCCGCTTCGCTTTGGGTCGGTTATCGATGTGGATACGCGCTTTGAGAAGAACCGGTTTCCGCTGGATCGGTTTGAAAGCCAGGACCGGGGGGCTTTTATGCATTGGTGGCCCCTGTCCTTGTTGGCTCGAAGTCGTCGGTTGATTCGGCAATTCAGGGCCAATGCCCACCACAAAATACGAACCGTTCTGAAAAAGCCCGACAAGCCACTGACCGGCAAACCACTAGCTGGCAAATCTTTGCCTGCGTCCGGGCCTGCATTTGGGCCAACCCCGGCCGACGCGGTCTCGAACAAAACCCGGTTTGACGCCTACCAGGGAGAGCCGACCATGGCCGATACCCTGATGCATGAGGTGGTTGCGGCAGAGGATCCCAAGATCCTTGAGGGATTTGATAGCCCGCCGACAGCGGCGCCCGAGGCCGAACAGCCCCAGCCGCCGGCCCTGGCCGATACGTTGCGCCAATGGTCGGCCGACCATGACGGGCCTGTGTTGGCGTCGGCTAAAACCACCAACGCCCCTGGCGGTGGTACAGTCGTATCAACCGCCACGATAGCCGACGAGGCCGCATCAACCGGTTGGCATGCTGTTGCCCGAGAGCTGGCCCGCCATGACCCCGACTACGACCCGGCCAATCCGCAGGTATACGTTACAAAAGCCAAGGCCAGTTGGTGGGAATGGTTTACTCCTCAGCGGCAGGTTACCATGACGCTGCTTACGGGCAAGGACGCCCTGAAGGCTGTCGAACCCGGTGTATTTGTGGAAGAGTTGATTGAAACAAAGCCAAAACTGGGTACCTTGACGGTACACCACACCTTTAAGCCTGCGACGGGCAACAGAAGTGCTTCGTTTGAGCCGGTGGATGCCCAATTTAATCCCGCCGCCAAATCAAACTAAGGCGGTTTCTTTAGGGAGGCAGAGAAGGCGTTCTCTTTAGGCGTTGGAGGCGGCCATGTCCAGCTCTTCAACCTTAATATGTTCAAGCAGGCCACGGCAGCCTTGCTCGATCATATCCAGGGCCAGTTCGAAGCCGCGAGACTTGTCGTAAAACGGGTCCGGGACGCCGGGGATCTGGTCTTCGTCGGAGGCAAACTCCATGAACAGGAAGATCTTGTGGCGGTTGTCGTCGGTGGTCCGGCGCATCAGGATATTGAAGTGGTTGTGGGCCATGGCCAGCAGGTAGTCGTATTCGTCAAAATGCTCGGGCTTGAGGGCCTGGGCCGTAATGCTGGTAATGTCGTAGCCCCGGTTTTCAGCGGCGGCAATGGCGCGGTTATCCGGGTAGTGGCCTTCGTGGTAATCGTCGGTACCGGCCGAGGCACACTCAATATGGTCACCCAGCCCGGACTCCTGAACCAAGTGTCTGAAAACGCCTTCGGCCGAAGGGGAGCGGCAGATGTTTCCGGTACAAACGAATAAAACCTTAATCATGGGGGGCGGGTCTCCTGGGGGATGATTGGAAAACGAAACAGGTAAGGGGGGATGTTACGCGATTTAACAGCGGGCAGGGGCAACAATTGATTTGTGCCTGATAACACCATACCATAGTAAAACGATGGTGGGGCTTGTGACAACCCGGTTTGGCCGGTTTTTACCCCTACTTTTTTCTAGTATTTTAGTGCCGTTGTGTGCCCGGTGGGCCGAACGGCCCTGCTAATTAAGGGAACAACAACGCGATGATGGATGCCTCCCCAGTGATCATGTTAGCGGGTTGGGTGATTGCGGTTCTGGCGGCATTTTTTGGCGTGTGGTTTGGTCAGCATCGTGCCGGGCAGGGTGCTGAGGCGTCGAAACATCACCAGGAAGTGGCCATGCGGCAGTTGGCCGATACCCAGCAGGCTTTGGCGGTTAAAACCAGCGAACTGGCCCTGACTACCGAGCAGTTGGTTGAAACGAAGGCCCGGCTGGCAGAAAAAGAAACGGTTCTGGCAGATGCCTTGACCCAAAAAGCCCGTGCCGAAACCGCTTTGCAAGAGGCCGAAACGCGGCAGCAGGACTGGCAGGAAAAGCTGCAGCACCAGTTTCAGGACTTCAGTCAGCAAACCCTCAAGGCCATGATGGCCGATTTGGAGGAGCGTACCAACAAGCGCCATGTCGAGCACCGCCAGCAGCTCAACGAGTCGGTGCACCATTTGCTCAAGCCCGTGCAGGAAACCCTCAAGCAGTACGACCAGAAGGTTAACGAGCTGAACACCCAGACGCTCAAGGAAACCACGACCCTCAAGGCCCAGATTGGCCAGGTGGTGGAACAAACCCAGAAACTGACCCAGGCCAAGGAGCATATTATTAGTGCCCTGACCAGCAGCAAGGGCCGGGGCGACTGGGGCGAGCTGGAGCTGGTGCGGTTGCTCGAAGCCAGCGGGTTGCGCGAAGGCGTACATTACGAATTCCAACCCACTCAAACCGATCAGAGCCGACCGGACATTTTAATTAAGCTGCCCAATGACCGGCAGTTGTTTGTGGATGCCAAGTCCTTGCTGGTGCCCCTGGAGAAAATGGAATCGGCCGGCGATGACGAGGCCCTTCAGGCCAAGGCCCGCAAGGAGCAGTTGGCCAACATCCGCAGGGAAATCAAGAACCTCTATGACAAGGCTTATCAAAGCAAGGCCAAAGGTAGCCTGGATTTTGTGATTTTGTATGTGCCGCGCGAATCGATGCTACGCGTCCCTTTGGAAGAAGATCCGGCGTTGATGACCGATGCCTTTAACAAAAACGTGGTGCTGGCCAGCCCGCTGATTTTGATGGGCATTTTAAAGACCGTGGCCCAGGGCTGGCAACAATACACTTTGTCGCAGCAGGCCAACGAACTGCAGGGGTTGGGCCAGGAGCTGCATAAACGTGTGGCGGTCTTTATGGAACGCTACCGCAAGGTGGGCAACACCATTGCCACGCTGGGCCGACAGTACCGTGAATCGCAGACGGCGATGGTGGGGCAGCAGGGGGTGTACAAGGCCATGGAAAAATTCCAGGAGCTGGGCTGTACCAGTGCCAAGCAGCTACCGAGCGAGGACGAGCTGGACTTTAGTGCCACGCTGCATCCGGAAGAAGTGGCTGACTTGCCCCTTATTGAAACGACGAACAACTAACCTAGAGATTTCGCCTGGCAGTTTGACCGACCCAATGGCTTAGCGGCATGATGCAAACGTTCCGTTTGCCCCAAAACGCCAGCCACGGCGTGCGTGACTGGCGTTGAAAAGGGGGTTATCCCGTCGGGGATGGAAATTTGGTTTAGAAGTAGAGGCTGAAGGGCTGGGCAGCGCCGTAGAACCCGTAAGCCGGTGCTTGGTAGCCACTGCTGTAGCCGTAGCTTTGCTGGTAGCTGACCGGTTGCTGGTAGGATTGGTACGGGTTGTAGGCGTAGGTGGGCAGTTGGGGTTGGTTGATAGCCGGGGGAGCTGCCGGGGTGCCTTCAGGGATTTCGTAGAAAATGTTGAGGAAGTCGGTGTTGTTCGTCAGAATCGTGTTCTTGGCACCGGTTACGTTGTTGGTGACCAGGAAACCACCGGAAATGGGGGCCAGGGTGTG
>JAGQHJ010000105.1 GCA_020431915.1 Cyanobacteria bacterium HKST-UBA04
GGCCCAAACCGACCGTGGCCACGCAACCCATGGTGCGGCACGTGGCCAACATCTCCTACCAAATCGATGGCCTGCCCAAACCCGTTTAACCCGCCCCATAACCAAAAGAAAACCAGGCTCCATCAGGATCAAACCCGGCCAAAGGTTTAAATTGTAACGGCCCAAATGGGTTTTTGCTTGTGCCCGGCCGCCCCGATGGGCTAGTGTGGTCTAAGTGCCCCACCCTCTGCGCAAGCGGGGCGCCTGCCAAGGTTATTTTAAACACCTTATTATTGAGGTATGGGTGGCATCGTTTCGGAGTCGTTTCAATGGTGTGGTCTGTTTCAACCGTTTCAAATTCCGTTCCGAGATTTTCGGCATTGTGGCTGCGCAACCATGTGCGCATGAGAACCGACACTGGCGGCCTGAAATTTTTGGCCAATACCGACGCCGTTATTGGTGATTACAGTGACATCGGCACCGATCGTTCGTCGAAAGAAACGCCTTTGCTCGGTGACGGCACCCTGTTTACCAACCGCATCGACGGCACCCTCGAAATTTTGAAAACCAATGTCGAACCCATTGCACAGCTCACCCAAATGGTTCGGGAAGCCGAATTGTTTGATCAAGTAGGACGCCCCAACCTAAGCCTGCATAGTGCCCTTGAAAAACAACTCGGCCACTATGATCCAGCCCCGTGGGACCAAGCCGCGTTTAACGCCTTTAAGGCCGTCCGCAGTTACCTAGACGAGGAAGCCCCCAGACGCCTGAAGGCCAAAGACGGCACCCCCGACTACTACCAGTATTATGGTGCCCCCGAAACCGTAAACCGAAAATCCAACGATCGCGACACCATTTCCAAACAGTGGCTCGATGCAATGGGCTTCCAGTTCCAGGCGACCGAACCGAGTCAGCAGGTTAGCCGCCAAATTGGCCTAGACAACACCAGCCGCGAGCTGCTCCTGAAAAAAACCGGCCATGGGCTTACCAGCTATTGGTACAACGGAGACCCTGTTCGGCAACTCAACCCTGTACACGCCTAAACCGCATCATCATAGTCGGTTGCCCACAGGGCGTGCATTTCCTTATACAAAGCCACCTGCTTACCCTCCTGCTGGTGGTCAGCGGCCTGCAATTCAATGGCAACCATCACCACCTGAATAATATCGGGATTTTTCAGGTGGTAATACACGTGCCGGCCCTCGCGCCGTTCCTCAACCAGGTGGTTCATTTTCAGGAGCTTTAAATGCTGGGACACCGAGGATTGGCTGATACCGACCTTTTCGTGCAGCTCCGTCACGTCCATTTCCTGCTGGTGCAACAACCCCACCAGCCGAATCCGGTCCGGGTGCGACAATACACGGAACACGTCGGCCACTGATTTTAAAACATGGTTGAACTTTTCACGATGCATACCGGTTTTGTGTCCCTAGGTTAATGGCATGTTGAAATCCAGCATTAAAAATGCTAACATATTAATATATTAGAATTTTATAATATCATAAAATATACGTTTAAAACGTCATCCCTCCATTGCTGGGTTGCCTTTAGGAGATTGCCGATGAAACAACGTCTTGCACAACTCAAGCGTGCCGCAGGCACCGATTTTTTGGCCTCCTTGGTCGTGTTTTTCGTCGCCATCCCCCTCTGTTTGGGGGTGGCCTTGGCCTGCGGCGTGCCCCCGGTCGCCGGGCTTCTCTCGGGGATTATCGGCGGCCTGGTCGTGGGCCTGTTTACCGGCTGTCCGCTGATGGTCAGTGGCCCTGCCGCAGGGCTCATTGCCATTGTCTGGCAAATCATCCAGGCCCATGGGGTATCGTCATTCGGGTTAATCGTGTTTATGGCGGGGCTGGTACAGGTGGCTTTTGGTGTTTTTAAGGCCGGACGCTGGTTCAGGGCCGTCTCGCCCGCCGTCATTTACGGCATGCTGGCCGGTATTGGCATTTTGATTTTTGCCAGCCAACTGCACGTCATGGCCGATGCCCCACCCAACGGCTCGGCCCTGATGAACCTGGCAACCCTGCCGGCACTTTACAACAGCTTGCCCATTCGCTCCGAGGCCCTTGGAGATATCCAAGCCGCTTTCTTGGGCCTTATGACCATTGGCACCATTGTTTTTTGGCAAAAAGTACCCAAACCCTTCAATGTGATACCCGGTGCGTTGGTCGGGGTACTGGTGGCCACCGTTATTGCCCAAACCGGTGGCCTGGTTGTACATTACGTCAGCGTCCCCAATAACCTGTTTGCCGACATCGACTGGCTGCATTGGACAGAAGTGGGCTTGCTGGCTCAGGGCGGTGTGTGGGTCAGCATCTTGTCACTGGCTTTTGTTGCCAGTGCAGAAACCCTGCTGACCTGCACGGCGGTAGACAAAATGCACGGCGAAGAAAAAACCAACTATAACAAAGAGGTGCTGGCCCAGGGGGTTGGCAACGTGGTTGCAGGCATTTTTGGCGCGTTGCCCGTGTGCGGTGTCATTGTGCGCAGCATCGCCAATATACAGGCTGGTGCCAAAACCAACCTGGCCACACTGATGCACGGGGCATGGATTTTGTTGTTTATTGCCGTTTTGCCTTGGGTGCTCGACCTCATCCCCGTCTCAAGCCTGGCAGCCATTCTGGTGTATACAGGCTGGCGCCTCATCAATTTTCAAACCATCAAGGATCTGGTACGGGCCGGCAACAATGAAATTTTGATTTACGCCCTGACCGTCGTGACCATTGTCACCTTTGATCTGCTGACCGGCATTGTGGTGGGGTTTGCCGCCTCCGCCATCAAGCTGATGCTGACCCTCAACCACTTCGACATTACACTAAAGGAAGAAACCGAAGACGGCCACCACCGAACCATTATTGACCTTTATGGCAGCGCCACCTTCGTGATATTGCCGGATATTGCCGACGTGCTTGAAGCCATTGAGCCTGGCCGGGAAGTGCATATTTTTGTGAGCCACCTGAACTACATTGACCATGCCTGCCTGGAGCTGCTGACGAACTGGAAAGAGTCCTACACGGACAATGGCGGCGAGGTCGTTATTTCCTGGGATCACATTATTCACCGCTACCAGGAGCCGGCCATCACCCGCATCGTCAAGCAGGTTAAGGAACAGCGCAGCGAAGCAACGTCGTCCTAGACCCTAAACACCCCTGACAACATTAAGCCTTGCTTAAGGGGGGTTTACAAGATAAGATTATTAGACTATACTAATATTAGAGTATTCTAATAATCTGATTTGGAGGTCCGATGGACACCCTTCCGTTTTCAGCCGATAAGCTTGCCAAAATGGCGCAGGCCACCCAATGCCTTAAGGCGCTGGGGCACCCCATACGCCTGGGCATTCTTTGCGCCTTGAAAAACGGCGAATGCAACGTCCAACAGCTTGAGACCATGCTTGGCACGTCGCAATCCAATATTTCTCAGCACCTGAACCAGATGAAGCACCGCGACATCCTCGTCAGCCGGCGCGAAGGCAACCAGGTGTTTTACCAGGTACGCGACGTGCGTATGTTTGAGTTACTGAATCTGTTGCAAACCATCTATTGTGGAGACGATGACGCATGAGCGGACAACACATTCCGGCACAGGCTTTAAACCCTGACAGCACCACCATTATTGACGTGCGCGATCCCGATGAGTTTGCCCACGAGCATATTCCCAACAGCCAGAATATTCCGCTGTCTCAGTTAAGCCGCGCCACCAACGAGCTTTCCTCGCTTTGCCAACAAGGCGGCACCATCGTCCTCACATGCCAAAGTGGTCGACGGGCCCAGGATGCCCTGATGCAACTTGAAGCCCTGGGCCTGTCGCACCTTTGTTTGCTAGAGGGGGGCCTTGGGGGCTGGAAACAGGCCCGGCGCCAAACCGTTAAGGCCCCGAAACGCTTTCCCCTGTCCGTAATACGGCAGGTACAACTAATTGCAGGCCTTATGGCCCTGGTCGGGGGCTTGGTGGCCCCACTACACTGGCTGGCCGCCATAGCTGGCGCCGGCCTGGTTATAGCCGGGCTAACCAACACGTGTATGCTGGCCACCCTGTTGGCCCGGTGCCCGTGGAACCGCCTACCCACTGATTTACCATCGTCTAACCACACCTATCTCCCTGATCAGGACGACCCGACGTCCTGTTGTACCATCAAACACCACCACAACACAGACCACGCAATACCCTGATTCAAAGTGTTGGTCTGTCGTGTGCTCGCCTTTTTGGCGGGCGGCAATCAGTTTCATCCCACATTTCTTTCGTGTCGTGTGCCCAGACTGATTCGCTGCCCGCCAAGCCCCATACCCCATGCCTCATACCCAGAGGAAACCAGGCCAAAACATGGCCTGAAACTTTCTGGAACAGGCCATGCAAAAACCCGACTGCGCCCGACGGGGCACAGCCCGTCAAGCGCAAACGAGGTTAGAATCTGATAGCGTAGTCAGGCCCTACATACCGGTCATAGTGGGCATGGTGGGAACCGAGGGCGCCGGCGCCGGGCTGTTATAACTCGAATACATCTTGGCGCGGTTTTCAATTTTCTCGCGGAACTTTTCCATGGCGGTCTGTACACCCGTCTGTTTAGGGGTGTTCGGGTTACCGTCGTGATCGATTGGCGTTACCGACCAAAGTACGGCATTAACCGATTCGAGATTCTTGAAGATGTCCTGCCGAACCTCAGAAATTACTTTGAGTAACGCGTCGATTCTGGCAATCTCGCCTTCCAACCGGGTGATTTCGGCCTGGTTGTTCATGGAGCGGGCCATCGACAATTCGGCTTGTTTTTTCGATTTTTGGTCTTCATAGTTTTTTTGGTTCTGGGCGCTGCTTACAACGGCATCGTCATAAAAGATTTTTATACCTTCCAACTCCGGCTTAAAACTATGCCAGCGGTTTTCGAAATTGATGACCAATTGAAGCGCGCCGCTAAAGTCATGGTTGCCCAAGGCCTCGTCAATTCCTCTGGCGAGTCTGCCATACTCATTGTCGTAGGCTTTTCTAATGTCACCCTGGGGCATAATGTTGTTGGATGGCGCCGGTGCAGGTGAATTGGCGGGGGCAACCGGTGCCGGAGCTGGAACAGGTGCAGGTGCAGGCGCAGTAACCGGGCTATAGCTGGTGGAAGTGGTGGTGGTGGTGGGAATCGTCGAAAAGCTGCCCATGGTCGTCGAGCTGCTGTCGAGGGGACTGGTCATCGGGTAGCTGGTGCTGGACGGCACGGGGCTAGGAGCGGTATAGGTGGAGGGGCTGGGCATGGCAGACGTGTACGAACTGGACATCGGATACATAGGGCAAGAATCTCCTTACTTAAAACAACAACATGGCCTTAGTCTGCAATACGCTCTGACAGGACAATCCCCGCCTGTGGCCACAGGTAACCGTGCGACCAACGATACGACAGGCAAAAATGCTTAAACCAAACGATACATACAGAAGGGAAACGTATAGCAGTAAATATTAATTTATTTTTATAAAAACAGTTATTTATTTTTTTGTTGTTAGTGTGTCTCACTTTTGTAACATCGGGGTGGTTCTAAAGCACACCAAGGCATGACAACCCACTGCGGCGGTAAACAAGCCGTTGCCAAGTGGTGGACACGTTGTATTGTTACGGCCCACCATGCCCCATACCCAGAGGAAATCACCTCCCACACACACACAGAAGCCGCTTCTGGGGTTTAAGGCGTGTGGTTCGGGCTTTGCAGCGGCAATTTATCTGCTTTGCCAACTTTGTTTAGCATAGAATGCTGCTTGAAGACACCTTCTAAGACACCTTTTAAGACCCACAGGACCGACTATGATGTTCTCACTTACTGCAATAAAATCGCCCCGCCTTGGGTTTGGCCGCATGCCCGCACCCCTGGGCGTCTCTCAAACCGTTCTTAGCGTTACAGAGAGCCAAGCGGTTCAGGGCCCAATGTTTCAGGCGCCTTTTGTGGATACCTATATGCATATGGATATCGGCGAGCGGGGCTGGCCCTATCTGGGCCGCTTGCCCAAAGCCTTTATGTCGGTCGAACCCGCTGAAGAGAAGGTGTTAAAGGGCCTTGACAGTATTGCGGCCCACGCACTGGCCGAGACGCCCATTCCCACGGTGAACGGGCTAACCGTTGAACCGCTGCGTGAAACCAGCGACGCCAAGTTTTTTAAGGTATACGCCGATAGTGCCCCCGCCGACGTGCACATGATGAAAGTGTTTAAGCCCGATGGTGTTGAAATTCGTGACGTGGCGGGTCCGCTGGCAGCCATGGCCCGGGGGCTCTATTTTAAGGGACAAGGGGTGCAAGACGTGGCCAAGTTTACGGCAGGCAACCCCAGAGCCCGATGGATGCTGAGTGAGTTTATCGACGCCAGTAAGCCTTATGACTTGGCGACCCGAGGCAACCAGACGTTGCAAGCATGCCTGGCCGGCTGTGGGCACATTGGCCTGACCGAATTTGAAAACCCCACGCAATACGTTAACGGTATTCGGGTCGACTACGAAGGCTTTGGGTTTGAGCCGGACATGCGCCGCCGTCACCTGGTGTAGCATGGCGTAACCAGGCATAACCGAGCTATTGACCGTGCACTCCGACCCCCACTTGTCCGCTACTTGTCCGCCGTTTGTCCGCCGCTCAGCAGGCAAACCCGTCAGCGAATCGCGTGGGCATAGTGTGGGCATAGTGTGGGCATAGTGTGGGCCTGTCTGGGCCTAGGTACCCAGAGGCCGTTACCAGCTTAGATGTTCAAAGGGGTTATAGGTGCCTCTGCCGACACCGCCACCAGAGGTGGGGTTGGTCAACCCAGGGTCATTGCCATTGGGGCCATAGGGCTCGGTATAA
>JAGQHJ010000106.1 GCA_020431915.1 Cyanobacteria bacterium HKST-UBA04
GTCTCCTCGCCACTGGACAACCGGCAGCAGGCCATCCATGCCCTCGACAGCCTGGAGCCGGGACACTTGAAGGAAGGAACGGCCCTGGGTGACGCCTTGATGGTAGGGTACGACACCCTGAATGGTGCCTGGCAAAAACTGACCCAGACCGGACCGGACACACCCAACACCGCCCTTGCCTCGCCCAGGCAAGAAACCACGGCACCACATTCTGGCAAAAAGCCTTTAACGGCAAGCATGGTGCTGGTTACCGATGGAGAAAACAACATTGGGGTGTCGCCCCACCTGGCTGCCATGCAATTGAAGCAAGCCAACGTCAGCGTATTTACCATTGGCATTGGGGAAGACACTGGGGCTTTTGTTCGGCAAAACATCTACACTCGGCTTGATGAAGCCGCCTTGCGGCATATCAGCGGATTGACCGACGGCCAATACTACCGGGCAAGGACATTAGCCGACTTCCAGCCCATTTACGCTGCCATTACCGAAAAAACCCTGGGCATGGCCCGGCAGGAATGGGCCGGGGAGCAGTTAATTCTGGGGGTAATGGGGGTATTGCTGCTGACCGGCTGTGGCGTGCTTATTATAAAACGCTGGTTCTGAGCGGGGTTCGGCCCCAAATATTTCAAAATATTACGGATTCAACCTTAAAATCATCACCGGCTATCACAAGAATTTTTTAGGGGCCTCTATATAAGCAGATCAAACGGCCAAAAACACGCCCCCCCCTTGTAATCCCTGTGTATAGGCCTGTACAGCAAGTGACCCCACCCAAGGTTGGTTCTCGTCCCACGACATTGGCCCAGACTGCCTTGTAATGGATGCAACCGAACGCCGTACCGGAAAGCCCCCTGCCCCGAACCCCCAACCCTACCCAACCCGCCAATTTCAAGTATAATTATCCAAGTAGCAATGAAAGGTGACCCCCGACTATGTTAGAGTCTAACCCCCTACATGTGGTCAATGAGCAACGACGCCAGCCGATGACGACCCTTGATTTCGATGCCATCGAGGATTTTGAAGGCATCAAGGAACGATTTTCGACCGGGTTTAAAGCCTTTGTGGAGAGCCAGAAAAAAGTTGCCGTAATGGATGTCCTGCGTGAAGAAATGCCCAATATGGCCGACAAAGACGATTTTGTTCAACAGGTCATGGACCGCTTGGACCACAACGATTTTAACGACGAACGGTATGTGTTCCTTTCCGTAAACCCCAAATATACCGCCCAGGAAGCCGAACCGGTCCTCTAGGCGCCACGCCCACCACCCCGACACACCCACAACCTGATTTTCTCGGCGGGGAAGCCCCGCCCCTGCAACCGCACCCCATTTGATTGGTTTGGTGCGGTTTTTGCCATGGGTGTGGTTCTGGGACTCGCCCCAACCACCCACCCCCACCGTGACCCTCCGATTTTCTTAAGGATCACGGTCGTCGGCATGCCCCCGACTCTGACGGCGAAACAAAGCAAGAGCAAGGCGTTTGGACGAATATAACAACTTGTAACAACCCCGGCCCCCAGGGTGGAGCCGTCCGGGCAAATTGCCGATGACTACTGTAGTGCCACCCAAACCACCTATCAGCAGAGAGAGGATTTTTTCCCCGATGACCATCGGCTTCAACCCCATTACCCCGAGCGCCTTGAACGCCGGTTTTAGTGATCCGTCTTTCCGCTACACCGCCACTGCGGCCCAAAACGATGGCACCTACCGCCTGGACCTGCAACAGTTGGTTGAAACCACCACGGCCAACACCAACCGCATTAAGCGCCTGGCTGCCCAGCAAGCCACCCAGTTTAGCGAGCGGGTCGTCGATACCAACCGGGCCGCGCTGACAAACAACCAGCAAGCCTTCAATCCGCTAACCAACCTGCAGGCCGCCCCGGTAAACGCTTTGAACGCCGCCCTGGGCAATTTGGATAAAAACCCCAACGAAAACCTGCTGGTTGACGATGCCCTCAAAAGCATCCAGGCTTATGAAGCTGGCCTGCGCCAACAGAACACCCGCCAGCAGACCGTGGACCAGTCGCTGTTCGACCGCAGCCAAACCGGCAACAAACCACGGGTTGACGCTGCCCAGTTGAACAACGCTTTCCTGGCCAACAACAACATCAACTTGAACCGGGTTCAGCAGCCTGAAGGCCTTAAAACGGTCAGTGCCGACCTGCTCAAGCCCCAGCCGCAAACCGATACAAGCAAACTGGCCTTGCAGCAACTCGTTAACAACAGCGCCCTGATTGCCAGCCAAAACGGCCTGACGCCCTACGTACCGGCCAACATACTCAACGCCCAGCACCGCAATCTGACAAGCGAAGGACCGGCCTCGCCCCAGCACCAAAACGACTTGAACGCCCAAACCAATGCCGACGGCGGCGGTGGCCAGGGCTTCTACATGCAGCTTGGCGCCCACTCGAACGGCACCAACCAGCAAGGCGCCGGCCAGCAGAACCCCGGCCAACAACCCCCCTTAAAACAGGGCTTGTCGCTGGTCGCTTAACCCCCGTAACCCATCCTTCATACCGGTGGCCAGGCTTTCTCGGCCCAACCGCTACAGGATGGCCACCATTTTATGCGTCTGGGGAATCAGCCGGACGTCGTCGTAATGGGCTTCCAGTTCACCCAGCAGGCGCATGGCATGGGCCGGAGACAAATTGACCCGCAGCGGACCATCCAGAGCCGTTTCCGGTTGCAATACGATGGGGATCGAACCACCACCGGGTGTCGACACAATTTGGCGCACCACGGTCAGCTCTTCGAGGGTGGTTTGGTCATTAACCACCAGTTTAATAAACGTGGCCACGCCTGCCTGACGACAACGGGTCAGAAAGGCCTGCTGGGCTTCGACAAACCACGCTTCGCCTGTCGTAGAGGGCAGTTTAATATCCATGGCCACCATATCCACTTGCCCCAACACGGTCTCAAGCAACTCGGGCTGTGTGCCGCTGGTTTCCAGGTAAATGGGAAGCAGGGCTCGCCAGGTTGGCAAGACCTGGGCCAGGAAGCGATGATGCAGCAACGGCTCACCGCCGGTTAGCGACACGCTGTGGTGCCGGGCCTGGCGGTGCAACCGGCTCAGCCAATAGAGCATCGTATCGGCCGCCACGGGGTTGGGCAGGGATTCAAGGCAGCCACTGCCGGGAGTGGTCTCCACCAGGCATGGGGCCTGGGCTGGCTGAGCCGGGGTGTCGCAATAACGGCAGCGCAGGTGGCAGCCATTAAAGCGCACAAAAATCTGGCGGCAGCCCACATAGGGCCCCTCGCCTTGAACCGAAGAAAAAATCTGCTGGACGGCAGCCGTCGGTGCCTCCAGGCAGCTAACCGTTTCGGCAGGCTGGCCAGCGGGCATGGTCTGGGGGGAAAGGGTGGGCAACGGGGACAACGGGGACAATGGGTGCACAAGTTTCTCCACAATTGCGGGACTGCCCCTCATTGTACCCAAAAAAAACCCCCTGCCTGGGCCACGTCTGGCTCAAGAAGGGAGATTTAAGGTCATTTTGAATGAACCACCAATCGACTAAAACTTTGGGCTACGTCTGTTGTATTGAGCCCGCTCAATACGGGCGGCGTAGGGGAGGGGGAGGCGGTTGAGAGAGAGAGAGAAGAGAAACGGAAAAAAGAGGGAAACGAAAAGAAAGACGGGCAAGCGCTTGGTCACTGCCGACCGTCGTCCGGTTTGGCCCAACCCTCCCTTATGAAAACGGGTTAACCATCGTCGTGATCGTATTCATGCTGTTCATTGTGTTGTCTGTCTGCCAAGGGCAGGAGAGGGAAGCGATTCATAGGTTAATCAAGACCCTGAAGGGCCTGAATTGCGCTGAGCAGCCCCCAACCGCCCCTTGGCGTTACCAAACTGTTACAGTTGTCTTTTTAAAGAGGCTCCAAAGAGAAACTCCCGGGTCGATCACCTAATGAGGGTCGAGGTTCCGGGAGTGAATAACCGTTCTTTTCGGCTTGATAGGGACGTCTAGAAGAATTGCTTGGAGACCTGTCACCCCGTGGACGGTACCACCGGGGCAGGGTTACTTTGGGTTACTGGGCGAGGAACGCACCGGCGGGGCTCAGCAAGAGCTTGTCGACCAGCACGGTATTATCCAGTTGGGCCAGGTAGTTGTGGATACGGCCCGTATTCATCAGTTCCTTGAATTGACTGACCTTGTCGTGGTTAAAGGTGGCCGCTTCGCTGGGCACCTGGGCAGCAAAATACAGGGCCTCGCGCTCGGCTTCGTACTTTTGACGGGCTGCCACGCTAATAAAGCTGGTATCCATCGAATCCGGCTGTGAAGCATAACCGGCAGCCTCGCCACGGCGGGCAATACGTTCACTACGGCCTGCCTCAGCCGTGGCCTGCTGCTCAGAAAGGTGGCCTGTGGTCAGTGAATTTAAGGAATTGTCTGTAGGAAACTGAACCATCGTTTCTCGTCCTCTCGTCTAGTCCCATCACACCCCCGCGATATACGGTATGCCGTTTACAGGGTGCTACCTTGTGTCTGGTCGTCTAGTGCTTTTCTCTTTATGTGACTGATACAACTCAATCGCAACGTCTTCGCTTACTGTTTATTGTTGCAATATTCGATGCACGTCACAATGGCACATGGGATGATTCGACGGGTTGATTGTGCCGGAAAGGTGTCGGCCATGGGGTCTAGACCTCCCGGCGGATTGGGACTGACTGGTTTTCAGGTTTATCGGTATGGGGTAAGACTTTTGGAAGGGCCTCTTAACCCAATGTGACAGCATTTAGAGGTTAAAGAGGCGGTCTTCCAACCAAAACCTTTGTGGGCAATGGATTTTGTGGGGTTTATGGAAAAAGACTGAGTGATTCTTGGGGCAATCCGGTCAAACCTGTTGCTTGACCGAAGCCGGTTCTGGCACAATCCTACCGAATTGCAGGGGGTTTGAGGTCCTCCATACAGAGGAGATTACGCCCCAGGCACACCAGAGACACCACCAGGGCCAACGGTTATGACGTCCCTCAGCGCCTTGTGTGGTGGTTTGTGCTACCGTATGGGGCATCAATGCCAACCAAACCGAATTAAAAGGGGTAATTACCGCTATGACACACATCCGCGTGGCACACAGTCCCGACAGTGACGACGCCTTCATGTTCTGGGCCATGGTCGAAGGTCTGGTCGACACGGAAGGCCTGGAATTCAGCCACCACCTTGCCGACATCGAGACCCTGAACCAGGAAGCCAAGCGGGGAACCTATGAGCTGACGGCCATTTCCTACTTTGCCTACCCCTTTGTGGCCGACAAATACAACCTGCTGACCTGCGGATCGAGCGTGGGCAACAAGTACGGCCCGGTGGTCGTGGCCAAGGAAAAGCTTCACCGGCTGGATTTGGAGCATAAGCCCATTGCCGTCCCCGGCGAACTGACCACCGCCTACCTGGCGCTGAAGGTCTGGATGCCCCAAGCCCAGACCGTGGTCGTGCCTTTTGATCAGATTATGGACAAGGTGAAGGACGGCACGTACGCGGCCGGCGTCATCATTCACGAAGGCCAGCTCACCTACCCGCAAGAAGGCTTGCAAAAGGTAGTTGACCTGGGCGAGTGGTGGTTCGAGGAGGCCAACCTACCTCTGCCGCTGGGCGGAAACGCTATCCGGGCCGATTTGGACCACGACACCCAGTTAAAAGTGGCCCGCGTGCTTAAACGCAGCATTGAATACGGACTAGCCCACCGGCAGCAGGCCATGGACTATGCCAAACAGTTCAGCCAAGGCCTGCCCCAGGATAAGATGGACCGCTTCATTGGCATGTACGTCAACGACCACACCGTGGAAGCCGATTTGGAAGTTCAGAAAGCCGTCCGTCTCTTGCTGTTTCGAGGCCATGCCATTGGCCTGTTGCCGGAAAAACCGGTCATCGAGTTTATCAGCCCCGAAGGCACGGGCGTGCCCTTCAAAGGCGGCGAGTTCCCGGCCGAAGCCACCAAGGTGGAGCTGCCCTTCCAGGTTTAAAGAGCCTAGAACCCAGTCACATCTGTCTCATCCAGGGTATCGTTTATATTTCGATCGGCCACCAGCCATTGATCGCCGTGCTCGGAATACAACACCCAGAGTCGGCGCGTGTCATCCGATACCTTGCTGTGGCTTGTCACTTGCAGCCGACGGGTAATGCGAGGTTGGCCATCAAAAGGGTTGGGCGACTGCGGGGGAGAGGGGTCGTCAACCACGTCAAACTGGCGGCCATCGGCAGCCACGTAATGAAAGCGGTTGGCCCCGGTTTTTCGAAAGCCCGCCCACTGCGGGAAGTGGGGCTGACGGTTTGCGTCAATGGGAATATCAATGACATGGACGTTGGTTTCCTTGGCGTCGGCCATCGTCACCCGCATCAACTCTGGGGATCCCGCTTGGGCCTTGTCGATCCATTCAAGCTTGGCCTTGCCCAGGTGCCACCCGTCTTCATGGCGGGGCACCGTGGAGCGGGAAAACGCCAGTGCCATCAAGCCAAGAACAACTAGGCCACTCCAGCCCAGCCCCCCAAATTTCTTTTTAGGAGCCGGTTCCGGTGGCCGATAGGGAGACTCGTCGGCGTTGTGGGCAGCATCGTCATTACCAAAGCGAGGCGCGCTGGCACTCGGCTGCAAGCGGGCAAGCGGTAGGCCAGCCCCCGTCAAACGGTGAGGGGGCAGGGAAGACAAGGCGGAAACAGGCATTGGAAAAACACTCCACGGGTTACAGCGGGTATATTACCCTGAAAATACCGTGAAGATGGCAAATTGCCCAGAGGCAGCAAAGCGGG
>JAGQHJ010000107.1 GCA_020431915.1 Cyanobacteria bacterium HKST-UBA04
AACGCCAACAGGTTTTCGTGTATCAAACCTTACCCCACACAGCGTCTCCAACCCGTACATCACCCCCCCCTCCTGTTATCTTGAGAAGGCCTGTTCGCGCCTTCATCTTTTAGGCAACCGTGCGTTGCCCCCCCCCCAAAAAAAAGTTTCTGAGTCCCTCAACCCAACCACCCGGACGTTCTCGAAGCCTTTGTTTCGTTGGACAGGGTAACCAAACCCGGAGACAACGCTGATGACCCGATTGGGTCGGTTGTCCTCGACCACCATCCCGATGCTGCTTCAGTCTCACGCCAGGCGGGTTTTTTCGCTGGCTGCCAGAGACGCTCCAACGACAGGCATCTTTCCCTAGTAAAAACGAACCCAGTTTTCGTTTTCGTCCGGTAAAGAAGCGGTTGCAAGCCAAACGGTCAGGTTTGCTTCCGCTTCTTGGTTGTTTGGGGCCCTAATAAAAGGGAAGGGGGGTGCTTACCGGCTGGTAACATCTTTAAACACCGGGGGGCCTGGGGTAGCATGGGCAAGGTGATGGGATGCCGTCACCGGTTTTAGTTTCCAAGCGACAGAGGAGACCTGGGTGCTGATGAACGCTACTGCTACGGTTATGGATACCTTTACGGCCATTGAGAGCCGCCGCTCGATTAAGCATTACGATCCGTCCCACCGTATGACCGAGGACGAGATTACCCGGCTGATTGAGTTGGCCAAGCTGAGCCCGACGTCGTTTAATATCCAGAACTGGCGCTTTGTGTGTGTCACCGATCCCGACCTGAAGAAGCAGCTTCGGGCCGCGTCGTGGAACCAGGCTCAGGTTGAGGAGGCGTCGTTGGTCATTCTGCTGTGTGCCGATCTGACGGCCCACAGCAACCACCCCCAGCGGTACTGGGCCAATGCCCCGCAGGCCGTTCAGGATCAACTGGTGCCGATGATTGCCACGTTTTATGACGGCAACGATCAGTTGATTCGTGACGAGGCCATGCGCAGCGTGGGCATGGCCGGCCAAACCATTATGCTGGCCGCCAAGGCCATGGGGTACGATACCTGTCCGATGATTGGCTACGATCCGGTCAAGGTGGCCGAGATTATTCGCTTGCCCAAGGACCACGTTACCGGCTTTATGGTGGTGGTGGGCAAGGCGCTTGAACCGGCACGCGCCCGCAGCGGCCCGGTGTCCCTCGACGAGGTGCTGGTTTACAACCACTTTTAAAAGGTTCGTAACCACGTTTAAAGGCTTCGCAATCTCGTTTGAAACGGGGGTACCGACCGACGGGTGCCCCCGTTTTGGGTGTCTATAAAACAATTAACTCTAGTTAAACAAACGGGTAGGGCTGTCGGTTATCGGCTATAGTGAAGGTGTGGGGGGTTGGCTTCGGGCCTGCACAGACGGGTTCCGTGCCACCTGTCCCCCTTTAAAAATCGATGGCAGATAAAGGACACATACACGATAAGGCCATACCCAGTTACGGTTTGGGTGTGCCCAGTGGTTGGCTGCCGTTTAACCGGTCAGTCAGTTAGCCCGTTAGTCAGCTCGTTAGTCAGCTCGTGTCGTCCGGATGCCGAAGTAGGGGTAATCAGGGAGGTATAAACGAATGGCAATAACAGGATGCAGTGGACCGAATTGTCCCCACCAGTCGGCATCGGCCGGCGGCAGTAACCAGGCCCAGCAGGGCCAGGGCGATCAACAGATTGACCAGCGCAGTTTCCAGCTCGGGTTTAAGGCTGGCCAACAAGGGGGTGGCCAAGATGCTCAAGGCCCCCAAGGTGCCGGTGGGGGTCGTGGTGCCGGTGGGGGTCGTGGTGCCGGAGGAGGCGGCATGCGCGGCAACAGTTTTGTGGCCTAGCGGTTTGCGTGCCGTTTTGTGCTGCGTGTTCGGTTTTTTCCCAGAGAAGCCCTCGTGGTGGCTAACCCACTTCGTTTCAAAGGAGCAGACAACGTAAACCCATACTGATACCAAGTGTCCCGGTGTTTCAGGTTGCCGATGATCCGTGTAAGCCAATCGGTCTCTTTCCCTGGCACCGGGACACGTTTTTGTTGGTGTCTTAAGCGCGCCTACAGGGAGAGGGGCTAGCTGTCCCCTTCCTTGCTGGCCAGTTGGTTGTATACAAACGAGGCCCCCAACAGGCCCAGCCCGGCAAGCAGATAAAGGGCAATCTTGTAGGGCGTGTCGAGATGGGCCAGGTCACGGCCGATGAAGAACACGGCTGCGATAATCAGCCAGCCCATGCCGGCCCACCGGTAGCGAGGCCATTTAACGGACAGCCCCAGCCCGAGGAAAAGCAGTCCGCAAACCACGAAACTGACCGTTTCCCAGTTGCGGGTCAGTTCGCTGACCAGCCCGGCCCACAGCAGGCCCATGCTGGCCAACAACAGGGCCAATCGAATGATCTGATTCCGGAAGGCCAGGGTTTCAAGGGTTAGTCCGCAACCGACCGCAAACAGTACCACCAGCAAGTCCTGCCAGCTGGGGCCTTTGGCAATGGCCTCGTAAAAAACGTCGAGGCTTGCCACCCCGAAAAACAGCAGGGCAAACACCTGGTAGATGGTCTTGTGCATTAGCGTGCGCGACCGGCTGATGACCCCCATGGCCGCCGCTTGTGCGGCCAGTACCGTACCCAGCCAAACCCCGTCAAAGGCCTGCAGGGTGCCCAGACCCAGCAGCAGCAGGCCCAGCGTGAGTGCGTTGGGTACCCATGGGCCGTTGACCTGGTCGACCCAGCGTCTGGAAACCGCCAGTACCGTGGCCAACTGTGTGCCGGCCATCACAAATTCCAGGGTGCCGGTGTGCTGCGGCGAGGTGAATCCGTTGGCCAGCGCGGCGAGGTAGAAAAACACGGTGTTGCTGTAGTTTAGGCCTGCCGATGCCCGGTTGCCGGGCCAGAAGGCGCTACCAAGAAACATCAGGCCGGTGGTCGCCAGGTAACCGTGGTTGAGCATTGTGTGGACATCGCGGTGCACCGAAAAATGATTATCGGCAAACATGCCCACGCTGTAGGCCCCCACTACGGCCAGGTAGGGCAACAGTTTCCATTCCGGGTAGCGACTGCGCAGGGCAACGGCCACGCCATTGAGCAGCAGGGCCGAAAGCAGGCAGATGGGTTCGGACTGGGCCTGGAAGACGGTTACGTAGCTGAAGGTAAGGGCGAGGCCCGCCACGATTTGGCTGGACAGGCGCAACGACACCAGCAGGGCGGTGAGGGTGTAGAGGAACAGGCAGGCCCACCCCAGTACCGGCAGGTGGATGAGGGCCATGTCATCCACAAAAAAGGTGGCGTAGGTGGTCATGTAGCCAATGGCCAGGGCACCGCCCACACAAATGTGGCTAAGCACGGCAAAGCGGTGCCAGATGCGTTTACCTACCCCGTACAATCCCCCGGCCAATGCGGCAAACAATACCAGCTTCAGGCCGTTGCTCATGTAGGGCACGGCGTAGGTAATGGCCAGCAACACGCCAAACAGCAGGCAGACAATACCCAGCCAGCTAAACCATTTCACCCCGATTTTGAATTCAAGCGACGGGGAGGCGCCTTTTGTGGTGGTTTTTGCAGGGGATTTTTCGGCGGTTGTGGCGGTGGGGCCATGTGATGCGGGCGTGGCATGGGGGTCGCTTGAAGTGGAAGGCGTGGAAGATGTGGAAGGCGTGGAAGATGTGGAAGGCGTGGAAGATGTGGAAGGCGTGGAGGCTGGCGGCGGCGAGGCCAGAACGAACTTGGAAGCGGCAGGCGTCGCGG
Source organism: Cyanobacteria bacterium HKST-UBA04 (assembly GCA_020431915.1). Classification (GTDB taxonomy): domain Bacteria; phylum Cyanobacteriota; class Vampirovibrionia; order Vampirovibrionales; family JAGQHJ01; genus JAGQHJ01. The sequence goes on from JAGQHJ010000107.1 coordinate 3,724, forward strand.
CGGCCTTGGAAGCTGGGCCGGGTGCCGGGTTTGGAACCGGCTGAATTTGGGCTTCGGGCGCGGGGGTGACCGGCACGGCTTGGGTTGGGGTGGTTGTGGGGGTGGCAGTAGGCAAAGGTGGTGATGAGGCATTTTCTAATGGGCCGGCTGCTAATTGCCCGGCCGCCAGTTGCCCTACCAAATCGGCCAGGGCCTGGTGTTTTTCGGTTAGGGTCGCCAAGTCGTCGCCGACTTGCCGTACGGTGTGGGTCAGGTGGCGCTGGCTGCCCACGCAGTCGGTCAAGAGGGCGTGTAGGCGCTGCCAGGTGTCGGGGGGGATCATGGTCATAAGAGGCTACTGTTCCTAATGGTCAGGCGGCCCCGGTGGGGTGGGTGGGGTCGGCCGGTTGGTGTTTACTGGTGTTTACTGCTGCGTATTATTGTGTGCGGTATGTTCTAGCATACGATGGATGCGCTGCAAAGGGCAGCACCCTGTGACCCTTTTTAGGGGTCACAGGGTGCTTTTTCTGGTGTGTCACATCGCTCGTGCGACACGTGGGTTTAGGAATTAGTCATGTGCCATGGGGCGGCCCAGAGCAGAGTAGATGCCAATGTGTGTGGTTTTTACTTCCGTGGGGGTAGCCAGGGGGCCCAGTCCAGTCTGCCCAGCCAGGGACATTGGCTTAATGTCGATCCCTGTGTTGCCAATTGTATAGCTGATGTAGTCGGCTTCCATGCCGCTGCCGTCTTCGGCGGCTTTGTAATGGGCGGTGGCCTGCATGGGGATGTTTAGGTTGGGGCCTACCATGATCTGCCAGGTGGGGTTGTCCGGCGTGACATGATCCCAGACGGAAAGGGCCTCTTCTTTATGGAGACGTCCATGATCGTCGACGGTGTAGCGCTCCAGACGATGGCCGTCCTTGATATACACGCTTGCCGTGGGGCTGTCGTCATCGGTAAAGTTAATGTTGACGGTGCCCAGAAACGTGTTCTGGCTGTTCAGGGCGGTGATGTTCATGGTGTCTTGGCGCAACATGGTCATGTAATCCCCGCCACTCAGGGCGAAGTCTTCGCCCCGGTACAGCCGGGTGGTGTCGCCCAACGTTTCGCTGGGCTCGGCAACCGCTGCCATTTGTTCGGCCCGTGTCTTGAGGTTTTGTGTGTGTTCTGCAAGCTCCCTTGCTATAAGCGGGTGGAAGCGCCGAAGCACCATGGTCAGGTTGTTGGCGTTGCCGTCTTTGGCCATCAGGGTGTCCAGCCGTTCGGGGGTAAGTACAGGCCAGCCGTTTTCAATCATGGCCAACGTCAGCCCGTCGGCATAGTCGGCCAGGTCGGCATCACTGTTGTAGGCCCCTGCTGCAATACTGCCGATAAAGGTTAACGGCACTTCGCTTTGGCCCGCCAGGCGGGTTAGCTTGTGGAAGTTGGCCTGGGCCTGCTCGGCCGAGTAGCTTTGTTCGTAAGCTTCGCTGCCCAGCCCTTGTTGGTAGCGGATGTCCCGGCTGCCGTCCGGCAGGTCGGATTTGTAAGAGTTATAGGTCATTACGTGCTCCAAGGCCGGACGCTGCTTGGCAATGGTGGCAAAGGAAACGGTTTGGGGTTGCCCGTCACCTTTGTTTTGGGCAATGGCACGAATGGTATCGAGCTTGACGGTTCCGTCTTCATCGGCCAGCTCTGCGAAGTTGGTAAAAATATAAAAGCCAAGCTCAATAGCCGCTTCCTCACTGGAGGTGGTATTGGGGTTCATGATGAACTCTCCGGATGCTTTCGCCATGTCGTCCATGCTGTCTATGGTCCACGGATCTTGGCCGATCATGTCGGCCAATTTGCCTCCCAGGGTGTTAATTTCCTGCAGGCTGTAGGACTTGCGCAACAGCTCCGGGTTACTTTCCTCATTCAGTTGTGAGGCGGTCGCTTGATGGAACGCGAGCCAATAATAGGCCGAGTTGCCTACGTCTGGCGGCGGCAGGCCGTCGTCATACCGCTCGGTGTTTTCGGGAAGCAACCGGATTTGTTCGGGCCCAGGGAGCACTGACCATGAGCGGTAATTGAAGGTCATCATGGACAGGGTGTCTCGGTTGCCGTCCCGATTCATTTTGTCGAGCAGGGTTTGGCGGGTGATGGGGCGTTGCCCGTTAAACAGGTCGGATTGGTTCGTCATCAGCAGTTGCACAAACTCAAGCAAGGGGTCGTCCGGTGTACCGCCCAAAAGGGTGGGGGTTTTTGGTTTTAAGCGGGTTACTAGAACGGCCTCCAAATCAAGCCAGGTGATGTCGGTTTTGCCCAGAATCTCCTCCAGTTCGTCAAACCGGTCGTTAATGGTGTCGGCCGTCAGCTCTATTTTTTCCTTTTTAATCAGGGAACCCCAGTTGCCGTTGTGGATCCATTCGCCCATGTCCACGGCTTTTGGGCGTGAAGGCCTGTAGCTGCTGGGCAGGGCCGCCAACGTATTGCCGGAAGAGGCGGAAGAGGTTGGCGAAGGGCGTGTTGCTGTAGAGGTTGAAGTTGATGTTGGGGTGGGCGCAGGGGCGTCTGTTGTGGTGGTTTTTTCGGCCTTGTCTTTTCCCTGATCGAGCATGGAAGACAGCAAGGCGATGAGGGCAGCATCGGCAGAAGGCGAGGCTGAAGCAGGGGCTGGTGCCGGCGACGGTACAGGTGCAGGGGCGGGTGCAGGCGCTTGCGCGGCGGCTTGCTGCATGGTCAGGCTGTTGTTCAGTTGCTGAATCATTTGCCCTACCATGGCGGTTTGCAGCAGTTGCACAAAAAACGTCATCATGGTGTTGGGCTGGTTGGCATAGGACTGTGCTGCCGGAGGTGGGGACGGGTTGAAGAATGGAAACAACTGGGGTTGGTTTGATGAAATGCGCTCCGGGGTTGTGTTTGTGGTTGGGAAATTATTGGGCAGCATAAAATTAAACAGCTGGCCTAAGTCCATGGCT
>JAGQHJ010000108.1 GCA_020431915.1 Cyanobacteria bacterium HKST-UBA04
GATCGGTGAGGTAGCGTTCCAGGTGTTCGCGCCAGGATTGCTGTTCGGATTTGGACACCTTGGCATAGCCGTAACCGGGCAAATCCACCAGCCCCCAGGCTTCGTTAATCTCGTAAAAATTCAACAGGCGGGTCTTGCCCGGTGTTTGGCTGGTGCGGGCCAGGTTTTTCCGGCCCAGCAGACTGTTGATTAGACTGCTTTTGCCCACATTGCTTCGACCCACCACGGCAATCTCCGGGTGGAGCCACTCGGGGCAATCGCTCAGTTTAAGGGCGCTTTTAATGTAATGGGCACTGTGTATCTTCATCAGGCCCTTATTGTCCCTTTAACCACCGTCGTGTGGCAACCGGTTGTCGCATCGGGTACCCGAATAACCAGGGAAGGCCTTCTTTTTTGGCTTTTCGGCGTTTGGGCTAGGGGGCCTGGATTTGGCTGACGTACCCCAACAGGGTGTTCGGGGCGTTGTCTTCAGCCGACTTGGCCCGGCCCACCAGGTTGATAACGGAAGTACCGTAGGGGACGCGGATACGAATGTTTTGCTCGCCGAACAGGCCGCTGATGCCGTTGAGCCGGGTAAACCAGGTGGGGTCGCTGCCCTGTTTCATCGGCTCGAAGGCCACCCAGTCGGATTCGTCAAAGCCTCGGCCCGACACGTCTTCATACAGGGCCTTGACATAAAAAGTGTTCAATGACGGGCTGCGGTAATGCTTGCCGTGCAGGTTCAAGGTCAGTTCGCCCCCGGCGGTTGATTCGGTGGTGATGCGCACGGAAGGTTTCGAGCCCATGTCAAACACCCCGTAAACCGCTTCGGTGGATCGTTTTGGGGCATCGACAAGATACCGGGTAATATAGCCAATGGGGGCCGGAGCACTTGAGTCGATTTGAGCCAGGGTGATAGGCAGACCCAATAAAATTGCCACTGTACCGGTCAGCAGGCATGCCACGGCCACGCGCGTGGCCTGGGGCAAGGCACGAAGAGAGCGAAGGTGGCGAAATTGGGGGGGGAGGGAAAAAGGCATGAGCGGTTTTTTTGGAGGGGAGGGGCAAGGACCAGACGGGTTCGTTGACGGGCCCTTGGCCGGGTAAGAATAGAAAATACCTTATTATACCTTAGCATGGGCGGGTCGGGCAGACGTCAACCATTTAACCCACCTCTCCCATGGCAAAACTGGTTACAATACCTGTACGGCCCTAATTGTGAGTCTGTCGATTTGTAGATGCGTGACCTGATCCCCGATTGGAAAAACCGGCCTGCCGCCGCTGCCATGATGGTTCCGGCCATTCTGGGCATGTTGGGCCTGCTGGTGTTTGTGTCGCCAAGCGGCCATGGGCAGGCGCCAGCGGGTTCAAACGGTGGCATTGACAGCGGTACCAAAATATTTGGTGGCCTTGGGGTCGAAAAATCCAGGGCCGAGCGCCGGCGTCGAAAACCCCTTACCCCGGTACCCACCGTCGAGGTAAATGACGACACCCCGGTGCCGGTCGATGAAAACGGCACGTACTGCACCGTTAACAGTATTCCTGAGTGGAAGCAGCAAAGCGATGCCGAAACCCAGGCCGGTAAAACCCCGCCCAAGCCGGCCGATCCGTATCCCAATGCCTCCAAGCCCAAAAGTGGTTCATCGGCCGACAAGGGCAGCCGCCCGGTTGATCCGGTGGTGCTGGAGCAGGACTTTATCAGCTTCAACCATTTTATTCCCCTGCGGCCTGGGCTGCTGGATTTGACCACCTACGAGCTGAACCGTATGGCCTACAGCGTGCCTATCCTGTCGCCGGACCGGTTGTTGATGGCGGTCAGTGATGTATATTTCATTCCATGGCAGCTGCAGACCATGGCCCGGGTGAACCTGTACGATACCGGTGAGCCCCCTGAAGAACAGGATTTGGTGCCGCCTTCCCCTCCGTCCCGGCGTTCCTCCTCCTCCTCTTCCAAATCTCGTCAGGCGCAACCGGCCACGGTGGATGTGTCCAAAATCAACCCCCACCAGTTCTGGGATCAGTACGACCCGCGCCATCAGCAATTTACCCGACAGCCGGTCTGGCAGCATGGGTTTGACCAGACCAAGCGGGGGCAAACCGATATTATCCAGGTGGTGGACTGGGGCCTGGACAGCAAGACCCTGCTGATGGCTTGGCGTCCCTCCATCCTTCACCTCGGGATCCGTAAAACCATCCCGGTTATCTACGATGTGGACACCCGGCAGGCGAGCCGTCGCCTCTATTTGCCGCAACGCATCTGGGATGATTTTCTGGCGCGCCACCCCGAGTTTGAAGATCGCGATATGGTTTGGGACGTGGTGCCGGTGGGGTTTAACTCGGCCCGGCCCTCAAGCGAGGTTCTGTTCAGGCTGGTACAGTTCCGCCGGCTAAGCAGTCGGGTTCATGCGCCGGCCGAAACGATTACCAGCGGTTTTTGGGCGTATAATATCAAGAACCATCAGTTGAAGTACCTGGCTCCGATGGTGTGTCCCAAGCAGATAGCGACCAACGGCTGGATTGTGGAATACAAGGACCCCAACGCCAAAGACGAGTATGGCGATGCCAAGGTCTACGACCGGCCCGAGGATTTGCCTGATGACACGGCCGCTCCTGATGAAGAAGTTGAGAATGCCGTAGAAGATGGATTCTAACCCGCCCGCCTCTAACCCCCACCAGTCGGTGGTGTTTGGTAAAAATCCGGTACAGGTTTTGTTGGAACATCACCCCAAGCGGGTGCTCAAGGTGCTGGTTTCGCAGCGAGCCACCGCCCACCGTCGTATCAAGGCTTTGGTTGACCAGGCCAAAGGCCTTGGTATTGCTACGGCCGAAGCACCGGTTCATAAGCTCGAAACGCTGGTCGAAGGACAGAACCACCAGGGTATTGTGGCGCTGACCCGACCCCGGGATCTCTGGTCGCTGGCGGATCTGACGGCCTACCTGGATCGTCTGCCCGCCGGCAAGGTACCTTTGTTGCTGGCGCTGGACAACATTACCGATGTGCATAACGTCGGGGCCATTATTCGCAGTGCCGCTGCCTGTGGGGTGGATGCCATTGTACTGCCCAAGATGGGCAGTGGCGGGTTGTCGCCAGTGGTTTCCAAAACCAGTGCCGGTACGGACATGCTGGTGAACCTGGTGGTGGTGCCCAACCTGGCCAATGCCATGAAGGTGCTTAAGGACCAGGGGATTTGGTGGCTGGGAACCAGCCTGGGGCCAACCAGCCAGCCATACGATGCCTACCGTGATTACCATTACCCGACCGGGATTGTGATGGGCAGCGAGGACAAGGGGTTACGCCCTGTTATTGAAAAACACTGCGACGTGCTGCTGCACATCCCCATGGCGGTTGACGTGGAATCCCTCAACGTCTCGGTGGCATGCGGCATTATCCTGTTTGAGGCCAGCCGACAGCGCCGGCAGTTGGCCCAAACGGTCCAACCGGCCCAATAGGCTTTTGATGCTATAGGGGCAGGCTTTTTCCGCATGCCTTGCATGGACGGCTTTGTCATGTCCCGGTTTTCACCATGTCCGAGGGTCGAATATATCTCTTTGATGCTCATTTTGAGGCAATGTAACGAAATGTAACATCGGGGCATGCCCTCGCTACCTCACACTTTGCATTAGTGGTGGTGTTTGTATAGTAAACAATTCAACGAGGGCCCCCTTTGGCTAGGGGCATGATGCTTTATCCGTGCCGACATGGCCGGGTGCCGCCATGCATGGGGGCCTTTGCCAATTGGTAAGGTTTGCTAACATGAGCCTGTGAGGTTTTACAGGGTAATGCCTGTAGTCCTAACTTAAAACAATTCAGAGTTACAGATTCAGAGTTACACACCAGAGTTATAGAGTTCACGATTTAACGACTGTCCACGTTAATTCCCGTTCCGTTTTTTCCGTTCGGAAGAAATGTGTTTTGGATCAGTGTCAGTCTTGGATAGTCACTTCATCAGTTCACTTCGAATCAATAAGGATAGGGAGTGCCCCAAAGCCCATGCAGTTACTGAAAAAGGTATTGAATTTTTCCGCCGAGCGCTACCTCAAGACTGCTGGTGATCTGTTTATTTACCACAGCGATTACGCTGGTGCATTGGAGATGGTTGACAAGGCGTTGACCCACGATGAAACGGATACCCGTGCCTTGGTGCTTCGCGGCGACATCCTGTTTTGCCTGAACCAAGATCAGGAAGCCCTGGCTTCGTTTAACCAGGCCCTGGAGTTGAACGAGGAATTGGCCGAGGCCTATATTTCCAAGGCTGGCGTGCTTGAAGTGATGGGACGCTATCGCGAGGCTCTATGGTGCTGTCAGCGTGCCATGACGTGTATCACCGAAGACAAGTCCTATTTGTATCCCAGCTTGTTCGACCAGCAAATCCTGTTGCTGATTCGTCTTAAGCGCTTCCGTCATGCCGAGCAGGTGTTGAAGCAAAGCAGCCATAAGCTTGGCGAAAAAGACTATGAGTACCTGTCGGCCAGCTACCGCGGCCTGATTGATCACCTGATCAAGAACCGTCGGTCACTGCGTCGCCAACAGGCCTCGCCCCGATTGTCGGTGGTTCGGGCCTAACCCGCACTGTCGTTTTTTATACGACAACCAGATTTTATCTCCACTGGACACACCTAAACCCGCCAGGCGAACTGGCGGGTTTTTTTTACGTGTTATCCGTAGGCGTGTACTGAGCACAGCACGGTTACGCCAACCGGATCAAATGGTTTGCGGCATCATGCCTGGCAATTGCACTGCTGCCCTTTGCCTTGCTGTTGCTGCTGCTGTTGTTGCTGGGCCAGCTTGAGGCCAAACTTAACACCTTTCTTAAAGGCTTGTTCGGACCCGCCACCTTGGCCACCCTGGCCTTCCTGCGGGCCTTGGCTACCCTGGCTACCCTGGCTACCCTGATCACCTTGGCAACCTTCGCTGCCCTGGTTTCCCGTCAGGCCTTTTGCCAACGTGTCGGCAGCTTTGCCGGTTGCTTTTAATTTGAACGAGGGGCCACCTTGGTCTTGCTGGCTGTTTTTAATGGATAATGACATCGGTTTACTACTCCCCATAGCCTTAATCTATTACCACATCATCTGATTTCAAAATGGGATCGACTTGTTCCAAGAAGCTAGACGAATCGGTCTCTCTTACTGGTATAAACAACAGGGTGGGCTGTTTTTTTGCTAGGGTTAATCAAGGGTTAATGCTTATATAAACACCTGCAGACGTGAGCGACGGGGCCTGTATCCCCTTACACGACACAAGGCACCGGTACGATAAAATGTAACCGGTGCCGTTTAGTGCTGTGTTCGAGTTCAACAGCGTGTCTTCTGCAGAAACACGATTGGCAAAACAGGTCAGGCCTATCCTTGTCCCAGGCCGCCCTGCTGAGCCTTCATTTTTAATTGCGTGTATTCCTCCTTGGGAATTTTAACCATGTCGTCTTTTTGCTGGCCGCCTTGGGCTTGCTGGCCTTGCTGGCCGCCTTGGGCTTGCTGGCCTTTCTGGCCTTTTTGGCCGCCGGCTAGTTTTTTCAGCATGCCGCCGCCGCCGCCGCCGCCACCGCCGCCGCCGCCAATTTTAAGATGCGGCATCACGAAGTCTTTCATCTGTTGCTTAGCCATACACGTACCCTCCTTTCCGTCAGGAAAGTGTTGTCTACATTCATTCTCACAGTGTCCAACCGTCAAAAAACCAGTCTGCCGTCTTGAAAAAAGACGCTTATCACAGCCATTACGAACCGGATGTTCTGTCCACTTGTTTTCGTAGGTCTACATAAGCATTAAACCCATTTTCTGCGGGGGCTTGCTAGCCTGGGACAAAGGTTTAGCAAAGCCTAAGCTGTATTAACAAAAACGAAAAACAGGCCGCTGGGTGCAACGGCCTGTTTTGTCGTTAAGTCTGTGGCAAGGGCCTGTCTAGGCTTGCTGACCTTGCTGTGTCATCATTTTCAGCAGCTGGGCAATTTGCTCGCCCCCGCCGCCGCCTTGTTCTTGCTGTTTATTTTTTTTGCCACCCTGTGCCAGTTTACCAATTCCTTTTTTGGCCAAACCGCCGACCAGTTTGCCAAGGATGTGCGGCATCACGTCATCCCGTAAATTTTTCTTAGCCATAATCAGTGTCCTCCATTTCACACGCCCACGGTGAGTTTTCACCACAAGCGCACATTCACTTGTCCTGTGACCACGTTTAAAAAATTAACCATACACTCGTCATGTCTCTATGGGCATGAAAACAGGCAAAGAAATGTTTTTGATCGAAAAAACAACGATTTTAGGTTGTTTTAAGAATGGGGCTGCACGCCGTGAGGGTTCATACTGGTCATTATCAGCCCCCTACAGGGGGACGTTTCCGCTAGAGAGCCGTGTTTGGGCCAACTTTCTTGCGATACACAACAGAAGGTTTGACCGACTCAATGGCTTTAGCGGCATGATGCAAACTTAAGTTTGCTTTTTGGTAGGGGGCCAGCCCCCTCGGCACCCCCTCCCCCAGTTGGCTGTTCGGTGCTACGGAAAACGAAGGA
>JAGQHJ010000009.1 GCA_020431915.1 Cyanobacteria bacterium HKST-UBA04
ATCTCGTCCAGGGTTTTCCGGTGACCGGTTTCCAGGCCAAACCGGTCGACCACGACGGCCTGTTCCCGTTCGGTCAGGCTCTCGGCCAGGGCTTGGCGTAAATCCTCGCTGAGCATCGACATGGTGGTGCGGATGCCGGGGGACTGGTTTGAGTCGTCGGCAATGCAGTCCTGCAAAGACAAGTCTTCGCCAACCGGGGCGTCCAAACTCATCGACTCCGTGCCCAAGGCTTTTATGACTTGCTGTAGCTGCTTTTGGCTGAGCTTGGTCGCCTTGCTCAGTTCGGCCATGGTCGGCTCCCGGTTTAGCTGCAGGCTGAGTGCCTGCTGAGACACCTTGTACAGGCGTATTTTGTCCGACATGTGGATGGGCAGGCGGATGGTGCGGCTGTTGTTGGCCACGGCACGGATGATGGACTGTCGGATCCACCACGTGGCATAGGTGGAAAACTTGAAGCCCCGCTTGTATTCATATTTTTCGACGGCCTTCATCAGCCCCATCGAACCTTCCTGGATTAAATCCAGCAGTTCCACGCCCTGGTTGGCGTATTTTTTGGCCACACTAACCACCAGGCGCAGGTTGGCGTTAACCAAGTGCTCGGCGGCCCGTTGGCCATCGATGCCACCGGCTTCCATGCGCTTGCCCAGAGCGATTTCCTCCTGGTGCGATAGCATGGTGATTTGGCCAATGGTTTTCAGGTAGTGTTCCAGGTTGTCTACCAGCATTTTGTCGCAGGGAATGAAGGTACTGCTGTATAGGGGCGGGTTTGAGGCCGTTACTGCCGGGGTCGGCGTGGCGGTGGTAGTAGTGGCCAGTGTTTTCGAAGGGTTTACCTGGATCAGCGGCGGTTTCTCCGCTTTTGGAGATGCTTTGCTTCGACTAGCCGTGGGCTTAAAGGCACCCAGTTTGTCGGCCCCTTTTAGTGAACGGGTATGGCGGCTGCCTGAGCCCGTACCCCGTGTCGTTTTTTTTCGGGGTTTTGGGTTTTCGGTGCCGCAAGCGGTTTTACAGTCGACAGGTGGTGGGGTCATTGGGGGGACATCTCCTTTTTGAACAAGGCAGAAAACGAGAGACAGCGGGTTCGGGTAGTTGGCAAGCAAAGCGCCAAGACCGGGCGTTTAAGCCATCTGTGGGGTGTTTGGAGCCCGTAAAATTAGCAGGATGGGAGGTAAAAGGGGCAGGTGCTTCTCCTGGTGACTCTGGTGACAGTGGTGATGTATTTAGGGGGTATTGAGGGTAGGGGGATTCAGAGAGAAGGGGTGTGGGGGCAGCCGGCACACCGGCAAAAGGGGGAACCCTTTTTAAGCCGTCCAGCCTGGTTTGAACCACGGTTGATGGTTAGTAAGACCCCATTGTGGATCCATTTGTTCCAAACCCCCCGGAACCTTAAGAAAGGGTTTGGAATGATCGTGACAGCCGATATCACCACCCCTATCTGCCCAGGTTTGGGTGGACATTACAATTTATTACTAGTGTCACGCAGATGACAGTCCCCTGTTTAGTAGTTTGGTTTAATAAAGATATGATTCTAAATCATACCGGCAAGGAAAGCCGCTGTCCGGGCCGATTTTCAGTTGGTTTTCCTTGCCACCCCAATTTCTGAAAAACCAAGTAACTATGTCAGTTTAAGTCCCTAAGCTATCAAATAAAGCACGAAAACTCTGCAAACACCTCTCTTAGCACCTGAACGGGTCTTTGGGAGGTGTTTTGTATGAGTAGGACACTATAAAACCGAATAATTCCTAAAGATCTGCTTGATTTCCGGCAAAAAATACCCATTTGGCTGTCTTTATACAGTTAACAGAGGCATTTTAACGGGCTATTTTGGGTTATAGCTTGTTTTATTGGGCTTTTTACGGCCTTGTGGCTGCATAAATGCTCTCTGGGATGATGTGATTAGGACAACCTATAGTGGGACACCAACGATAATGGGAACAGTGGGAACTTCCAGGGCAGAAACCAGTCCGGCATTTCAGCAGGCCTTGGGCAGAGCATTGCAAGCCAACGGAACCGCACCGATTTTGGCCAACCCGGTTAAAAAGCCGGTATCGGATAAATCGGCGTCGCCGTTCGAGTCGACCGCCCGGTTGCGCGATACCTTGCAGCCGTTTGCCGGTTTGGTGCTGTCGCAGCCGCCAGGCATGCAGCCGCAAGACGATCCATTGGCAGGCTTTAAGCCGCTGGAGTTAGGAAATAACCAGTAAAACTGGTGAATTGGGGCTGTTTAAGCCGGTATGAGCGGGCATTTATTCTTTCGGGCCGTTTTTGTTAGCATGCACACGAAGATTGAACCCTGTGGTGATTGAATGCTGCCACGTATTGGCCCTGTTTCTGCCCCCTTGCCGGTAAAAAGCCGTCAGACAACTCGTTTTTCAGGTATTTACGAGTTGTCTCACAACGCGTCTGACGGCTTTTTGAGGACCCTGCAACGGGCAGAAGAAGCCGAACCCAAGCCGACCACCCTGTTTCAGTGGCTTGGTCGACTACGGGGCAAACAAGCCCGTCAGCAAAAACGTCTGGGCCTGGTTTACAGTGTGCTGGCCGATGGCATGCAGGCCCAGTTGAATGATCAGGCCCCATGGGTGGATTCGCGCCCGCCTTATCTGGATCAGCTCGAGGTGGCTGCTACAGCCGAGGACGAAATGCGGCACGATATCGAATTGATTCGACAGGGTTACGTCAAATTGATGGTTGTGCCGGCTAACCAGGCTGTCGATGATGATGAGGCCAGAGTTTTCCTGTTGACCGATACGAGGCGCAATGCTCAGACTGGTCAGTGCCCCGACGTGGATCACCCCAAAAACCACGCCATCCAATACAATCGATACCGTGAACTCTGGCAGGACTGGGCCATTGAGCCGGATTACAGCTCAGCGTTTTTTGGGATAGAGGCCGGGGACAACCGCCGCATGCCACGGTATCGCGAGTGGTTGCTGGACTTCTTGTCACAGCAGATCGACGCCGGGGCCGAGGTGGTTGCGCTGCAGGATGCGTATTTGGGCCATTTTGGCCAGGCGCCGCCTGATCCGCCGACACCCCCTTCGCCAAGGTCTGGTTCCGGCGGTCCCTCGAGTGGGCCTTCGAGTGGGCCTTTTGGCGGTGCTGGTGGCAGCTCGCCTTGGTCCTTCTTGCAGCCGTCGTAGGTGCGCACGGACCTGTACAATTGCCTGGCCTGGGCCGAGCCTTTACGGCAGGCCGGTTCACGGCGGGAGCCGAGTTTGGTATAGTGGGGCTTCTAAGCGCACCCTCCCCATAGGTATTGCCCGTGATTTCCCTTGCCAATCGATTGCAACAGCCCCTCGACGAGGTCTTTGTCCAGACGAGGCTTCTGCCGAAAGTCTTTAAACCGGCCCGTTACCTGGGTATTGAGCACGGGGCCTACCGAAAGCCCCTGCAGGCCACCACGGCCCAAATGTGCCTGGTGTTTCCCGACCTGTATGAAATCGGGGCCTCCAGCTATGGCCAGAAATTGCTGTATAGCGTGGTGAACAACCACCCCGACTACCTGTGTGATCGGGCCTATGCCCCGGCCCACGATATGCGCGATGCGCTTAAGGCTGAAGGGGTGTCGCTGTTTGGTATCGAAACCCTGTTGCCCCTGGCTCAGTTTGATATGCTAGCCTTCAGCCTGCAGTACGAGCTGAACTACACCACCATTCTGGGTATTCTGGAGGCGGCCAACATCGCCTTTCGTGCCGAGAACCGGCCAGACTGGTCCACGCCCCTCATCATTGCTGGTGGGCCTGGAACCGGTAACCCGTTTCCGCTGGCGCCGTTTTTTGATGCCTTTATCATCGGCGACGGCGAAGAGGTGCTGATCGAACTGATGGATCTGCTGGCCCAGGCCAAGGCCGAGGGTTGGGACAAGCCGATGACTCGCCGGCAACTGGCGCGGGTTGAAGGGGTGTTTGTGCCGGGCATCAGTACCCATGCGCGCAAGCGTATTGTCGACATTACCCAGCGTCACGATCAGGTGGCCCCCCTGATTCCCTATATTCAGACCGTCCATGACCGTACCGTGGTAGAGGCCCGGCGGGGCTGCGACCGGATGTGCCGGTTCTGCCAGCCGTGCTTCATTAACCTGCCGGTTCGCGAGCAGTCGGTTGATAAAATCCGAAATCAGGCCCTGAGTGACCTGCTGCAGACGGGATACGAGGAATGCTCGCTGTTGTCGCTGTCTATTGCCGACTATACCGACTTGAAACCGCTGATCTTCGAGGTGGCCGATGCCCTGGCTGGTGCTGGCGCCTCGTTGTCATTGCCCAGCCAACGGGCAGACCGCTTTAGTGTGGACATTGCCGATGCCGTGCAGCAGGTGCGAAAAAGCACTCTGACCTTTGCTCCAGAGGCTGGTACGGAGCGGCTTCGGGCGGTAATCAACAAGAACCTCAGCGAGCAGGAAATTATGCATGCCGTCACCTCGGCCTACGAGGCAGGCTGGAACAAGGTTAAGCTGTATTTCATGATGGGCCTGCCCACCGAGCGCGACGAAGACTTGCAGGGCATTGCCGATTTGGTGCGCAAAATGCAGGCGGCCTGCCGCGACATCAAGCGCGATCCGGCCAAGTCGTTGAAGAAGAACCTGGAAGTCAACGTTACCCTGTCCAACTTTGTGCCCAAAAGCCACACACCCTTTCAGTGGTGTGCCCAGGATACCCGCCAGGAGCTGGTTCGCAAGCGCATTTATCTCAAGTCGTGCTTTGCCGGCATCAAGGGGGCCAAGCTGAATTTTACGGATCCCGACATCAGCAAGCTCGAATGCCTCATCAGCAAAGGCGATGAGCGGATGGCCGACGTTATTGAAGGGGCTTACCGCAAGGGCGATTACCTGAGTGCGTGGGACGAGAACCTGTTGTTCCCCGAGTGGTTTGCTGCCCTCAAGGAAATCGGGCTGGATCCCGACGCGTATGCGTCGACGGCCTACACCCAGCTTGAGGCACCCCTGCCGTGGGACGTGATTCACAACGGCCTGGAGAAAAGCTGGCTGAAGGCCGAATACCAGAAGGCGCAGGAAATGGCCAACAGCGACCCCTGTTTTATTGGGTGCAACACCTGTGGCGTGTGTACCGAATTTGGGGTTCAGCCCGTGTTTATGACGCCAAGCAGCGATCAGGAACCGGTACGGGCCGAAGTGCCCAGCCGGCAAGCGCTGTTTCCAACGCCCGAGGTCAAGGTTCGGTTAACCATTGAGAAACGGGGGCACTTGCGCTTTATTTCTCACCTGGATTGGTTGCGGATGCTGCAGCGGGCTGTTTCACGGGCGGGCCTGCCGATGGCCTACTCGCAGGGGTTTAACCCCAAACCCAACATCTCTTTTGGCCCTGCTCTGCCGTTGTTTGCAGAGGGTGTGGCTGAACATGTCGACCTGGAGCTGACCCATACCGTGGACGACCTGGTAGAGCGCCTCAACAAAGAGCTGCCTGAAGGAGGCCGGGTAAAAGCCGCTAGGTGGTTGCCTTTACAGGCGCCAAATATCGACAAATTGTTACGTTCCATGAAATACGTTGCACGGTGGACTTGTGAATCTGAGGTTTCATTGTATACTTTAGACAAGCAGGTCGAGACCTTATCCGACCGCGACGAGTGGATAGTGACAGTCCCCTCCCCCAAATCCAACCAACCAACCAAAGACTTTCGACAACTCGATATTAAACCCGCAATAGCCTCGTTGAAGGTTATTACCAGCGTCGTTGGAGCACATCCCGACGTGCCGGATTATCGGTTTTTAACCCCGCATGGAATTGAATTTGACATTCTTATCCAGCGTCAACAGGCGCAGATTAAGCCCCAGTGGCTGGTTGATCTCGTAGACCCGACGGGTCAGGGATCGGCTTCAATCTGCCGAGTTTCACTAGGTCTTGAACAATTGAATAGCGTACCGGAACCGGCCTCTGGAGAGTATTCCAAGCAAAACACGGTTAAGTCTCCCCTTCCCCAGATGGTTTAGGTTTGTGGTTTGTTCCCCAAGTTTGTCCACACCTGTGCCCAGGCGCCAGGCTGTTGATGGGCAGCCGTCCCTGACGACCCTAGGGTCTATAGTCTGAGGACGGACCACCCAGACAACACCTTTTTTCCGGGCACCCCGTGTATAAGGAAGCTCTACCCCCATGGGAAAACAAAAAATCGTTATCTCCGAGCAGGATAATATCGCCACCCTGTTTGAAGATGATAAAGCCGTTGAATTTATTATTCACCGTGGTGACGTTCTGCTGGGTGACGTATACCTGGCCCAGGTTGAAAATATTCTGCCCAGTATCGATGCCGCCTTTGTCAACGTCGGTACGGAACGCATGGGCTTTTTGCACTCCAGCGACGTATTGGGCCGTGGCACCCTGAAAAGCCGGTTGCAGCCGAAACAAAAGATTGTCGTCCAGGTTATGAAAGAACCCACCGGCCACAAAGGGCCACGGGTAACAATGAACATTGCTTTACCTGGCCGGTTTCTGGTGTTGATGCCGTTTTCCAAGGGCACCAGCATCAGCCGCAAGATTGTGGAACAAAAGGAACGTAGTCGCCTGAAATCCATTACCAGCTTGATTAAACCGACCGGTGTCGGGATTATCATTCGTACCGAGGCGGAAAACCAAAGCGACAGCGAAATTCAGGAAGACCTCGAAACCTTGCTCGAACGGTGGCAGCAGTGTGTGGCCCTGGCCGATACGGCCAGCCCGCCGAGCCTGTTGTACCGTGACCAGGACATTCTCTACCGCGTGATTCGCGAGATGGTGACCACCGAGACCACCGAAATTGTGGTGGATACCGCATTTGGCAAGCAGCGTGCCGAGCACCTGCTGCAAAACTGGGGTATCGACCAACCCATTAAGGTGACCCACTACAACGGTCCCAACAATATCAACGTGGGGACCGGCGTGGACAAGGAGATCAAGGGCGCGTTGCAAACCCGCGTACCCTTGCCCAGTGGCGGTTACCTGTATGTTCAGCCGACAGAGGCCCTGACGGTGGTCGATGTCAACAGCGGCAAGTTTACCAGCCTCGATTCGCAGGCCGAAACCATTCGGTTGACCAACCTTGAGGCGGCCAAGGAGATTGCCCGCCAGCTGCGCCTGCGCAACATTGGCGGGATGATCATCGTCGATTTCATCGACATGGAAAGCCGGGCCGACCAGTTGTCGGTGCTGGAGTATTTTGAAAACGAGTTGGCCAGCGATAAAGCCAAGCCTCAAATTGGCCAGTTGTCCGATTTGGGTCTGGTGGAGATGACGCGTCATCGCCAGGGCCAGAGCCTGAGCGAAATCTTTACCAAGAAGTGCCAGACCTGTGCCGGTGCCGGCCTGACCATTGAGGACTTCAACTGGTCCCCGGTGGGCAGTGATTCGAGCCGGGGCCGAAGCAAAATGCCGCTCAAGACCCGTGTGGGCAGCAGCATGCGCGGCGGCGGCCGTAGTTCCCGTGGGGGCCGAGACAACCGGGGTGATCGTGATCGATCGGCTTCCGGCGGTGGTGGTGAAAACCAGCCGACAGCCGGCGGTTCGTCGCGGTCGTCGGAGGGTGGCGCCCAGAACCGGCAGATGCGCAAGGTATCGCGTCCCAGCAGTGGCCCCTCCATTCGCAAGGTACTCGAGGCCCAGTCGGCCGAGCAGAAAATATGGGACAGCTTTATCGGCCTGGCCATCGAGATGAACGAGCAGGAAGAAAAAGCGGCCACGTCGGCCATGTCTCTGGAAGAATACTACGGGTATCACCTGCTTAAGCTGTGCGGAACGCAGTTGGCGGATGGCGTGAAGGTGGCCTTTATGCCCATTTCCGTCAACAGCGTGCTGATTCGGATTAACCCGGCTGCCAACGATATTTTCTCCCTGGTCCATGCCATTGAGGATCAAGGCCATATGGGTGTACCCACCGATATGGGCGACGATCTGGAGCTGGAGGACGAAGAGGAGCCCGATGTGGGCGGCGATCGTGCCGAAGTTGCCGAAGTTGCCGACGATGACGCCGATGAGTCGGATGACGACGACGATGAAGACGATGCATCGGATGATGACGACGACGATGAAGACGATGCATCGGACGACGACGACGATGACGACGATTCGGATGACGATGATTCGGATGACGAAGGATCCGGCGGTGATGACGCGGCGTCTTCGAGCCGGGCTCGGAGCAGTCGCGGTGGCCGTGGCCGTGGTGGCCGTGGTGGCCGAGGCGGCCGGGGCCAGAACGTAAAAAGCACGGAAGGCGCCAGTGAGACCGAAGGCGAAGACAGCGATGGCCGCAGAAGCCGGAGCCGTGGTGGCCGAGGCCGTGGTGGCCGAGGCGGTCGGGGTCGATCGGCAGCCCGTGCCAAAACCGGCGAAGGCAGTACCGATGAGGGTTCTTCGGCGACAACCGGTACGGCCCGTGGACGCGATCGCAGCCGACCGGTTTCGGCCAGCAGCAAAACCGAGGAAGTTGCTGTCGATTAATCCCTGAAGGCGCCTAACCTGTTAAGCGAAGGGCTATTAGGCCTTTCCCTGTCTGTGTCTTGGTGGTTTAATAAGATCACCGGGTTCTCCCCTGCCTTGTGCCTGTCCAGGCGCCTACTCCAGGTGCATGTTATTAGGTACTTGTTAGGTACTTGGGTGGGTGACCGCTGTTGCAAGTAGGAAAAAGGTTTGAAGGCTGATGGATATCAAATCAACCGATGGCGCCGTGCTCCGAACGATTGAAGCCGATTCGCTGGTGGAAGCCGATTTTTACAAAATGGATCTGGCCGGGGCTGATTTTTCAGGCCAGGATCTGGCGCGAACCCGCTTTTACGGGTGCAACTTGCGCGGCGCCAGTTTTGAAGGGGCCAACTGCTACAAGTGCGATTTTCAGGTGGCCGACCTGACGGGGGCCAACCTGAGAAACAGTAACCTGACCTGGTGCAACCTGCTGAGTACCAATTTTTATGATGCCGACCTGACGGGGGCCAACCTGGAATGGGCGCATGTGAAAGGGACTCGCTACAGCAAGGCCACGAAGTTTCCCAAGGGCTTTAAACCGGGCGATTTGGAAACCCGGCTGTTGAGCCAAAACCAGGAGCCGCCTGAAACACTTGAGCCGGCCCCACCTGAGGAAGAGAAGCCCAAGGCGGCCGCAGCTGCCACCAAGGCTTCTGACGACTAGCCTTCTTTCTCTCTCGCCCGCGTCCGTGTGTGCCTGGCACGGCGTGGAACGCGGCGGGGTGGCAGCAGCGTCAGCCAATTTAGCCAACGCGGGATGATAACCAGACAGCTATGCCCTTTTTTATGGATCTTGTATTTACGCCCCTGCTCGAGGCCTGCAAGCCGTTCAGGATACTGGAGATCGGATCCGGCCAGGGGCAGTTGACCCGCCAACTGGTGACCTATTGCCGGACCCACCAGTCGCCTCAGTACCCGGTGCATCTGGATGTGGTAGACCAGCCATATCAGTACGATGTGGATTGGGTTAAACGGCAATATGCCCGCTGGGCATCGTTTCATCAGCAGGCTAGTGTTGATTTTTTGCCGGAAATGGCCTATGCCCCGGACATGGTCTTCCTGCACGGGGACATGAACTGGTATACGGTGTTCCATGAGCTGACACACCTGCAAACCCTGTCGCGCCGGTACCGCCGGCCCATGCCCGTGACGGTGGTCATGCATGTGGGTTGGCCGTATGGCCGTCGGGACAACTACAAGGCCCCGGAGAAGATCCCGTCGATGTTCCGTCACCCCTATAAGCGCCGGGGCATCAAGGTGGGGCAACGCGCGTTGTCCGACGACCCCAGGCAGGGGCTGATGGGCGAAAGCCTGAATGCCGCCGAACCCTATGGCCCGCGTAACGGTGTGTTGACGGCGGTCGAGGATTTTCTGAAAACATCGCCTGACTCGATGGAGCTGGTGCGTATTGAAGGCCACCAGGGGCTTGCCCTTCTGGTACATCCGCAGTGGGTAGACACCCTGCCGGCTTTGGCCACCCTGCTCGAAGCGTTTCGCTTGTCGCCCGTGATGATGCAGACCATGCAAGCCCTGGAGCGTGACCGGTTGCGACTGGCCGAGGCCCTGGTTTCGATGCAGCACCAGGCTCGAACCCACGAGGCCGAACAACTGTTGGGATTAACCAATACGGGCTATCCTTCAGCCCTGATGGCCAACTCCATTGTGCTGGCCCCCGATGAGCTGGATATTCACGTTACCTAACCCCGGGTTATGGGCGCTGGTCGCCGAATTTAGGTGGTTTCGTTCAGGTAGCGGCGCTTGAGATACCGGGCCACGTTGTTCAGGCCGTATTTTTGTACCAGCCACCGGTAGTCCCAGGGCCGGGTTGCCCCGCGACAGGCGGCGGTTCCGCAGGTGCAGTGCCAGTTTACATCGGGATTACCTTGGGCATCCGAGGTGCCGTAGTCGTAGGTGATTTCCTGGCCGGGCAATATGGGAAACCGGGCATACAGCACGTCGTTTCCGGTCAACAGGGTATTGGGCTCGCAGCTGTGGTTAATGTAGTTGGTGGGGTCCAGCTCGTAGCGGCCCCATTTGTCGGGGCCCTGCACCGAGTAGATGTCGTCGGCCACCTGCAGGCTTTGACGCTGCACGGTTTCGGGCAGCCGACGCAACTGTGCGCCGGTATAAAAATCGCCCTGCAGGATGCTGACGATTTCGCCGGGGGCAATGGGTCGTCCGTTGGGTTTGACGAACAGGCCGAACTGGCCGTCGGGCTTGCGCCTGACCTGCAAGTCCGGGTTGATGAAAGCGTTCTGGAAGACCAGGCCCTTGGGACAGCTTAACGGTGGCACCGAGCCGGTCTGGCGGGCAAACTGGTCGACAGGGTTCGGCCATGCGGGTCGGGCCGGCTGAAACCGGCTTTGAGAGGGCGGCGCAAAACCACCGGCCGCACGCGACGGGCTGCAGCAGCATGGGGGTGGGGTGGAAAGCGGGTAAGGCATCGTCATACCCTAGTAACGCAGGGCAACGAAAAAAGTTGACAGCCTATCTTGGGGCCCCCTTTAACCAGACGCCCCTAAGCCAAAAGAACCGTCTCCCCATGGGTCTTGGCCCAGTGCTGATTAAACTGGATGGTGGCCATTGCCTGCATCTCGTGGACGGGTATTTCGGAGGTGCGGGGCAACGTTCCCAGAGCCTTCGAGCGGCCCAGGGGCAGCTCGTGGGTGTAAAGGGCGTTGTCTGCTTCACCGGTTATTAATAGCCGGCTGTGGTGAAGGCCCTCGGCAATCATGCTGGGGGAAGGGAACTCGGTTAGCAGCACAGTATGGGGCTCAGGGCGATCATGCTGCTTGGCGTAGTTCAGTACCACCTCGTCAACGGCGTTTTCCAGGCTGCCAGAACTGCCGGGACAACCGAGTTTAAGGGCGGCATCAACCACAAACTGCCAAAAAGGTCGACGAGCCTTGGCTTTTTTGTGGGCCCGGTCCAGAACGGGGCCGCTAATCAGCTCGACCGTTCCGAATCTCGGAAACGTTCTTGTAACCGGCCCCAGGGGGCTGATACGTGTCATCATCCATACCTCACTGTTGTCTAGGTGTGTCGTGTGTTGTGTCGTGCTGCCGTGCGGGCTGTCCAGACAATGGGTTTCTGGCGGGGCAGCACCAACGGCCCTGACGGTCCTAAGGCCCCTAACATTCCCGATATTTGCGGTGTCTCGGCCCTGCCGGCGGTTGGGCTGAGAACAGCAGAGAACAAAAAAGATAAAGTAGAGAAAGAAAAAAATGGTGTCGGAGAGGGGACTTGAACCCCTACACCTTGCGGTACACGCCCCTCAAGCGTGCGCGTCTACCGATTCCGCCACTCCGACACACCTGTTTTTGGGAGGGCTGGCAAGCCGGGGTGGGGACAGGCTTGCCAAGGCGTCTAATGAGTGTACGCAGCCCATTGCACCCTGTCAATGAGGATGGCTGCCTCCGGTTGTCTTGGCTTGAGGAAACACCGGGTTTACAGGACAATAAACCCTTGGGCCTTCCCGGTTTGTATCGTCTTGTTATAAGGGCATGGCGCGCCAATGGTTGCCAATCAGGATTATCTGCTTGAAGTGGGTTGCGAAGAGCTCCCCGCCCCGTTTCTGGCGACAGTACCCGAGGAGTTGGGCCGCAGGGTCGAGCAAATGCTTGATGCCCAGCAGCTTACCCACGAGGGGGTGCACGTTGACCTGACACCGCGCCGGATTGCCTTGTTTATTAAGGCCCTGGTCGATCGACAGCCGGACATAGACGAAGTGGTTAAGGGTCCGCCGGCTTCGGTGGCCTTTGATGCCCAAGGCCAGCCGACGAAGGCTGCCGAAGGGTTTGCCCGAAAGTTTGGGGCCGAACTGGCCGACCTGAAACGTGAAACCATTGACGGCACCGACTATGTGGTATGCCGCCGCCAGGAAGCTGGCCAGCCGGTACAGGCCGTTTTGGCCGAGCAATTGCCCCAGGTGGTGCTGGGTTTGCCGGGGTCGCATTTCATGATGTGGGATACCTCAGAGATTCGCTTTTCCCGGCCCATTCGGTGGTTGCTATCGTTGTACGGCAGCGAGGTATTGCCCCTGACCATCGGGCTGTGCCAGGCGTCAAACCGGACCATGGGGCACCGCTTTTTTGCCCAGACGCAGCCGGTGGTGGTGCCTTCGGTAGATGCCTACAAGCAGCAACTGCACGAGCAGGGGGCTGTGATGGTGGATTGTGCCGCCCGTCGCCAAGCCATTGTTGAAATGGTGCGTGCCCGGGCTGCCGAGCTTGGTGGGACGGTCGATACCCATGACGACCTGCTCGATACCGTCACAATGATTGTGGAAACCCCCAGCATCATCGATGGCCGCTTTAAGGAAGCGTTTCTGGAGCTGCCCAAGCCCGTGATTGAAACCGTGATGATTGCCCACCAGAAGTACTTCCCCGTGCAATCGGCTTCAAGCGACGGGGGGTTGCTGCCTTATTTTCTGACGGTGTCGAACAACCCCAACCCCGATGCCGTGCCCCAGATTCGGGCCGGTAACGAGAAAGTGCTGACTGCCCGGTTGGAGGATGCCGCCTTCTTCTTCAACGAGGATCGCAAGCGCCCGTTGGCCGAGTACGTTGAAAACCTCAAGGGGATGGCTTTCCAGAAAGGCCTGGGGTCGGTTTACGACAAGTCTGTCCGCCTGGCCACCCTTATTGAAAATGGATTGGCTGGCTGCTTTGGCCTGGGCGAGGAAGAGACGGCGCAGGCTGTAAGGGCTGCCCACTTGTGCAAGGCGGACCTGGCCACGCAAATGGTGTTTGAACTGACCGAACTGCAGGGGGTGATGGGGTATCATTACGCCCTGCACAGCGGCGAATCGCCGGTGGTGGCCCGTGCCATCGAAGACCACTATACCCCGCGCTTCTATGGTGATCGTGTGGCGAAGC
Organism: Cyanobacteria bacterium HKST-UBA04; assembly: GCA_020431915.1. Classification (GTDB taxonomy): domain Bacteria; phylum Cyanobacteriota; class Vampirovibrionia; order Vampirovibrionales; family JAGQHJ01; genus JAGQHJ01. The sequence continues at coordinate 13,322 of JAGQHJ010000009.1, forward strand.
ACCCCGTCAGCCAAGCGGTGTCTGTGGCCGACAAGCTTGATACGCTCGTGGCCGTGTTTAGCCAGCCGGATGCCAAGCTGCCCACCGGTTCGAAAGACCCGATGGGGCTGCGTCGCCTGACGAATGGCCTGCTGGCCACCCTGATTCAGAACCAGCGGGTGCTGGATTTGAACCACGCCCTGGGTCTGGCCTTTGATAATCTGGGTGATCTGGCCAGTGACACGGCGGCCAATACCCTGTCGCGTATCGTCGACTTCATGCTGCAGCGGTTTAAAGGCTACCTGCTTGAGCAGCAGTATCGCTACGATTTGGTTGATGCGGTGCTCAACGCCCAGGCGTCTGCCTGGACCGACGTCAACGATGTGATTGCCCGCCTTGAGGCCCTCAAGGCGTTTACCCAAAACCCGGAGTTTGTACCGGTTTACGAGTCGGCCAACCGCACGTCGCGTATTCTGGAAGCCGCCGGGCTGCAGGCCTGTGACCTGAAGGACATTGACGCAAGCTTGTTTGAAGGCGGGCCAGGCGGTGCCGAAGGCCAGTTGTACGACGCAGTGACCTCGCTGCAAACGGCCATCGAGTCTGGTCTTGATGCGGCCGGGCTGCTGGACCGCTTTGCCGCTGTCAACGGAGCCGTCATCCGGTTTTATGACGAGGTGCTGGTCAATGCCGATGAGGCGGCCGTCAAGAAAAACCGGTTTACCTTGCTCGGCGTGTTGCGCCAGCACTACGGCCAAGTGGCCGATTTTACCGCACTGGTGGTATAACAGGGTATATGTTTGCCGCCCGAATTCGCCAAGGAGTATCAGATCCCGCCCGCTATGGCTTTTGAGGATAGAAACCAGCCGGAAGGCGATCAAAAGGACTTTCCGACCAGCCTGCCCATTGACGAATGGTGCCATGCCAAGTTGCGGGCCAACACCAGCAGGGTGCTGCCGTGGGTCAAAAGTGCGGCCGTGTTGGGCGCGTTGGTGGTGTCACTGGGTATTGGGTACGTGGTGGCCGATGTCTTGAAGACCCTGCCGGATGTGACGGTACTTGAGGATTTTCGCCCGTTGGAGAGCAGCCGGATTTACGATCGCTACGGCAAGCTGCTGGCCAATATTCAGGGGGATGAAGACCGGGCGGTGGTGGCTCTGGATGATATGTCGCACTTCGTCAAGAAGGCCGTGCTGGCCATTGAGGATACCCGCTTTTACAGACACAACGGTATCGATTTTCGCGGTACCCTGCGGGCCGTGGTGACCAACTTTCAGGCCGACGGCCATGTGCAGGGCGGCAGCACGGTAACGCAGCAGCTGGTTAAAAACCTGTTTTTGACCCCCGAGAAGTCCTACATCCGAAAGCTCAAGGAAGCTGCCCTGTCTGCCAAGGTGGAGCGGCGCTACAGCAAGGATCGCATCCTTGAGCTGTACCTGAACCAGGTGTACTTCGGCAACCAGAGCTACGGCATTGAAAAAGCCGCCCGGCGGTATTTCAAGAAATCGGCCCGGCAGCTTAACCTGGGCGAAAGTGCGGTGCTGGCCGGGTTGCTTAAGGCCCCCGAGGGGCTCTCTCCCTACAACTATCCCAAGGCGGCCAAGGCCCGCAAGGAGGAAGTGTTGGCCAAGATGTTCGAGCTGGGCTACATTACCGAGCCGCAGTATCGACGGGCCCTGAAGGATAAAATCGTTCTCAACGATCGCAAGGCCAAATACGCCAACCACCCGTATTTTGTCACCTACCTGATTCAGGAACTCGAAGCCATGTATGGGGCCGACGTGTTGCGCCATGGCGGCCTGAACGTGTATACCACCCTCGATCCCAAGCTGCAGGCCAAGGCCGAGGAGGTCATCGAGAAATTTGTTCGATCCGCTTCGCCTCATACCAACGTCAAGCAGGGGGCGCTGGTCTCGATGGACGTGGAGACGGGCCATATTCTGGCGATGGTCGGCGGCATCGACTTCGAGAAAAACCAGTTCAACACGGCCACGCAGTCGCGCCGGGCGGTGGGGTCCACCTTTAAGCCGTTTGTCTACCTCACCGGTATTCGGCTGGGTGTGATTTCACCCAAAACCCCCATTTCCGATCGCCCGGTCTCCTTTGGGGGCTGGTCGCCCCATAACTGGGACGGCCGGTACATGGGGGGCATGGATGTGCGTCGGGCCCTGACCCTGTCGCGCAACACCCCGACGGTTCAGGTGGCCGCCAAGGTGGGTATCAAGGAAGTCATCAAAACGGCCCGCCTGGCTGGCATTACCTCCAGAATCGATTCCTACCTGCCCAGCGCCTTGGGGTCCAGTGGCGTGTCTCCGTTGGAGTTGGTCACGGCCTATTCCACCTTTGCCCGCGGCGGGGTGTTTGTGCAGCCGACGGCGATTCAGCAAATTACCGATAACCGGGGCCGGGTCATCAAGATGCAGACCCGTGAGCCCAAGCGGGTGTTTACCCAGGACCATGTGGCGGCCGTCGTTGACATCCTGATTGATGTGGTCGAGAAAGGTACCGGGCGCAATGCCCAGTTGCCCGATCGTACCGTGGCAGGCAAGACCGGTACGACCGACCAGATTCGTGACATCTGGTTTATGGGCTTTACGCCGGACATGGTCTGCGGCGTCTGGTTCGGCGACCCGGCCAACCAGCCCTTGCATGGGGTGGGCAGCTATAATGCGGCCATGGCATGGCATGATTATTCGACCTACTACTTCGAAACCTATAAGTCTCAACCGCGTCCGTTTTTCCTAGCCTCTGACGAATATGCCGCCCGCAATGGGCTGGTGCACCTGATTGACCCGGTGGGTGTGGCCCTGGCCAAGAAAAATCTGAAAAACGAAAAAGAGGATGCCTTGGCCCTGGACGCTCAAACCCTTGAGGGCGATGGCAGTGCCACGGGAGCCGGTGGCTCCAGACGATCCTCAGGCAACAATGGCCGGGCACCCACCCCATCACGCGGAGGGACGTCGGCAGCCGCATCGGCACAACCCAGACGCATTAACCGACCGCAACAAAACAGCAATTATGCCAGTCCCTCCCAGTCCGGGGGATCGAATGAAAGTCGCCAGGCCAAGTATGACCGGTGGCAAAACACCCTGGATGATTTGCTGGAACGAAACTAACCCCACCACAACCGACACGAGCCACCCGAGAACCGATGAAACACCTGTTTATCCCCGAGCCGATGACCTATACCGGCCAACAGCTTTCCAACCACTGGATTTACAAAACCTATGGCATCATGGGGGACGCCGTTGTGGCGTTTGTCGGCCCCAGCGACATTGATTCGTCGATGATGGTGGACGTGGAGGATGTGATGAACAACGACACGATCTACTCGACCCAGATGCTTAATTTTATTGTGGAAATGTTTAACGTGTCGCTGATACAAGGGGTGCTGTACCAACGGCTCTTCTCCTCCATTATCCAGTCTCGGCTTGTCGATTGTCTGGATTCGAAAGACGCGCACCGCATTCGTCGCATTGGCGACGACTTGTTTGTAGATGGTCGCAAGAAACTATCGGTTTCCATTTGTACCGTGTCGCCCACTTCCATTTTGATCCATACGGGGCTGAACATCGAGTCGGCCGGGGCCCCGATTGAGGCTGCCGGCTTGCAATCCGAGCTGGGACTGGACGATGTCGAGGGCGTGGCCATATCCTGCATGACCCATTTTGTTGAAGAGGTGAACGATGTTCGCCGAAGTTGCTGTAAAGTAAAGGCCGTGTTTTAGCCTTATGAAACGATCCGCCGTTATCGTGATCTTCCTGGTGTCCATGACCGCAACCTTGATGGTGATGGTGGTTGGGTATGCCTTGTTTTTCAAGGACGACCAGCAGGTGGTCAACAACCAGCAGGTGCAGGAAATATCTAGCCAGGGTGATCCGGCCGAACCGGATACCGTGCCCTGGCTTGAGGAACCCCAACCCATCGAATCGGTGGGCGAACCGGTTGATATGAATCTGCCCGAGGCCCAGAAAACCGACGACCCTGCGGCCGAGCAGGACGAGGCTTCCAACGCCAACGGCAAAGATCTTCAAACGCCCTATGGGCAGGATACCCCTATTTTCCCGGATGCCGTGCCGCCACCGGCTGACCCGAAGTCCAACCCGGTGCCGTTGCCCGAGCTAATACCCGGCGGCCATGCCCCCATGCCGGCTGAGCCCGAAGGGCCGCCTTATGTGGACAACCCTTCGCCGAGCCCGGCATCGGGTAAGCAAGGGGCGGCCTCGGCCAAGTCCAGCCTGTATTATGTTGTTCTGAGCGGTTTTGCCAGTCAGCAGGCCGCCGAGGATGCCTTGGTACGAATCCAGGACAAGCAGTTGAATGCCCCGGCCTTTATCCGGGTGATGGGCAGCCGTGTGGTATTGCAGTTTGGGGTGTTTAGCGAGCGGGCCAATGCCGAGCAGATGGCTCAGCAGCTGCGGCAAAAAGGTATTAACGTTACGGTTCAATAGGGTCTAGCAGACTCTAATGGGCTCAAAAAGCTTTGGTGCGGCGGGATTGGGCCGGTTTTTTTAGCTTGGGTTTATTTACGTCGATACCTTGCTCAATACAGCGTGCATCGGCACGTATAAGGGCTTAAGCGGTCTGTTCAGGTTTAAAGGTCAGGCCGTCGCAGGTCAGACCGAAAGGTATCGCGGTGTATGGAAATTTATCCTTCGTTGCAAAAAAAGCTGGTGGCATTCAGCAAGTTGAATGTGGAAATGGCACCGGCCTATGCTGTTAATACAAACTATCCGGCACCGCAGTGGGCTGGTGGCCACACCAACTGGAACGATTTGAAACTCGATTCGTTTGAGATGACGTCGTTTACGACGTTGATTTAAGGCCTCGGAGAACTACAGCGCCAAAACCGCCCGGCCCTGCTGGTAGGCATGGGCCAGTAAGGTGGTGGCGGCCATGGCCACGTTTAAGGATTCGACGGTTTTTTGGGTGGTAATTTGTACGGGTTCGGCCCGTTCGATGAGGGCCTGGGGCAGCCCATGGGCTTCCGAGCCCAGCAGCAGCAGGTAGGGGGGCGTGAAGGATAAATACTGGTAGGGCCGGCCCTGGTTGGGGGTGGTGGCGTACACCGGCAGATCGGGGTGGGTGTTGAGGGCGGCAATCAGGGTGGCGGTGTCTTCTACTTCAATCAGGGGCAACCGAAACACCTGGCCGGCCGAGGCCCGGATAACCTTGGGACTGAACGGATCGGTGCAGTTGCCCACCGTCATCAGGGCCGCTGCACCAAAGGCACAGGCCGAACGGATGATGGTGCCCATGTTGCCGGGGTCTTGAATGTCTACCAGCACGACCACCGGGCCGAGGCGGTTGCGGATGATGGTGTCCAGGGTCAGGGTGGGGGGCCGTTCAAACACCCCCATGCATGGGGCGGGTGACGTGGTGGTGGAGAGCTTGGCCATTACCGCCTCGGTGACACCGGTCAAACCAATCATGGGCACGGCCGTGCCGGCCATCGAACAGGCATCCGGTGTCCCTTCTCGGACAAACAGCCCCTTGCAGTAAAGGCCGGCCCCGAAGGCTTCGGCAACGGGATGCTGCCCTTCAACCAGAACCAACTGGTAGGTTTGGCGGTATTTTTTCTGGTGCAGCTGCACCACCTGCTTGACCGTGTCATTGGACACGCTGCTGATGTGCTGCGTAAGGGGTGGTTCAAAGGCCAGCTGGATTTCAAAGGATCGCTGGCATGGGAAACTTGGGGTGATCCGGGGCGGATCGCTCAGATCGAAGGACTTGGCCAGTTGCGCCAGGCCGTCGTTGAACGCCTGTACCAGCACAGGGTGGGGTGCAGCAGTTGCCGGGCGGTTGAGGGCTTCGGCAATGCCGGTGGCTTGTTGCTTGCGAAGCCGGCCCTGATACAGTCCGTCGTCGAGCAGATGGGTGAGCATGCCATGCTGGTGGGCCTGGCGATTATAGGTGTCGTTTAGTTGGGCCCAGTGTACCGTGGCAGCCATGGCCAGGGCACTGCCAATACGATTGCCTGGCGTGTTCCAGGCGCTATAGCCGGCCAGCTTGCCCAAGGCGGGCCATGAGGATGTCGCATTGGCGATATCGGTTTCTGGAAAAAAATGGGCCAGCAGGGCTGGATCGCCCCCGTTGGCATAGGCGGCATCCACCAGTACGGTATGTGGATGGGTCTCAAGCGTGTTTTCCAGCAGGTGGAGAGTGGCCTGGGCATCCTGGCTTGTGGTGGCGGGCGGGCCCTCGGTCTGTTCCCCTGTGACATGGGCCAGGTGATCGCCCATGGCATGGCCGGTGGCCGGCCCATGCACGACCAGGGCAACGGGTGTATTCTCCGTAGTATCGGTAGCGGTGGCGGCCCCCAGGGTGTGCATGTGTCGGGTGACGACCTCGCCCAGTTGGCAGCCGTCAAAGCGGGCCATGGTTTGGGGGGTCGAGTCGGGGCTGTACAGTACGCGAATATTGGGGGGGTGGGGCTCGTTGGCCCAAAGCGCTTTGGCCAGAAGCAGTTGTACGGCCTCGTCGGTTCCCGTTTGCACACGGCACCGGTCGTCCAGATGAAGGCTGCTGATGTGGGCCTGCAGCTGTTCGGCTTCTTCCACGTTCAGGCCAAAGGGGCCCGTGTCGTCCTGGCCCAGAATAAGATAGTCGAGCACACCGGCTTCAAGCAGGTTGAGCGTGCTTTCGTTGTGGGTAAAATTCAACGTGCGCCGGTCCATAAAATCGTCGATCACGGCTTCGGGCAGCCCTTGTTCCAGCCCGTAGGCTTTGCGCTTCGTTGGGGCAATGGCTTGTTGATGACAGGCGGTACTGAAGGCATAGAGCTGCTTGCCCCAGGTTTGCCAGTAGTCCGGTTCTTCTTCGCAGAGGTTGTAGTTAGGGATACGCATGATCGAGCTGATGGCATAACGGGGGCGGTGGGAGGGCAGCAGGCAACCCAGGAATCGTGAGACGCGATCCTGGAGTTGTTCGGTGGTTAACGTGTGGCTACGCGAAGGAATGAGCCCGCCGTAGGAAAGGGTGTCGAGGGCTGTAATGGTTGTGGCGTAGGGGTATTGGGCGGTGGTAATACCCCACCAGTGTATCAGCTCGGCCATGGCGGCCGGTTGCTTGAGGTGCCCCAGCAGTTCCTTGGGGGGCAGTAGGCATTTTAACCCGGCAATGCCGGCTAGGGTTTTGACGGCATCGTAACAGACCGGTCGGGCATCAACGGGAATAACAATGACGGGTTTGCCAATGGGCATGGGGCAAGGTGACTCAGCGGGGCGGTTAAACCAATAAAGACATAAGGGAGGAGGGGAGGGGCAAACCACGGTTGTTTGGGCGGTTTGCCGGTGCAGACGGACGGGCCGTGGCACGACCTCCATTGTATCACCCGGCCAGGTATTCCCCACCCTCCCGTCAGTCTGTTCAAAACCCCCGACAATCTGTACAATGGGGGTGCAGCAACAGGATTCCCCTCCCATCGTCTGAAAATGTCTGAAAACGTCTGAAAACGCTCGAAGCGAGTATCCACTGTGGCAACAAAGGCACGATCCTCAAAACGCGGGGCCCCTACCCGCAAACAATCTTCCCAATTACCAGGTCCCAGACGGTCAGAAAAGCGTCCTGGGTTGGCGTCGCCTGCTTTTCGGCTGGATCCCTTTAGCCTGCGGGCTGGCCAGGTGTTGGCGGGCTTGCGAAGCTTGATAGGATTTTGGCTGTTCCTGCTGGTTTTGCCCCTGCTCGATCGCGATGCGGTGGAACAAACCGCCACATGGGTTGTGCAGGCCATGGGGAGCAACCCTTACCCGATTTGTCGGTGGTTGTTTTCGGCAGTGGTGCAGCCGCATTTAACCACGATGTTGGGTCTGATGGCCGTCGGGCAGCTGGTGATTGGCGTGAACCTGATTATTGGTTTTTTGACCCGACCTTCAGCGGCCTTGCTGGCGATTAGTGCGGCGGTACTATTGGTGTTTATCGGGCACGTACACTGGGGGGTCCAGCATGGCCTGATTTGGGGCATGGTGGTCCTTTCGGCCATTGCGTTCAGCCGAGCCGGGGCCTGGTACGGGGCAGACCGCATTTTGTTTTCCTACCCGGTGACGGCGGCCCCTACCCGGCGCGGCCAAGCCCAAGCCCAAGCCCATGCCCATACGGATGAGGACACGTCTGAGCCGGCCCGGTATGAGAGGCCGGCCACCAATCCCAGGGATTCCAGGGATCGGGACGATTTGGCCACCCCGTCGCGTCGGCCCCGAAAGCCTTCCCCGCTGGAAATGTCCACCCGCAGCAACGTGCCGAACAAGCCCGGTTTGCTGGGCCCGAAAGCCGGGTTTAAAACCCACCAGCAGCAAGCCATTGTGGAAGCCCTCAACGCGAAATTGAAAAACCGCCGGCCACCGGGTGGTCGCCAGACGGTTTACTAGGCGTCGTTGGGAGGTTGGACGGTGTTGAGGCAAAAAAAAAGAGAACCGTTTTATCGGGTTCTCTTTGGATAAACGTGTGGGAAAAACTGAGGTAAGTGATTATCGAGCCGTCGGCAGCAACTGCTTTGGTTTTAGGTTGCCGTTGGTTCCGGTCGGCTCGGTGTTGCTTGGGGGTCTAGCACCTCAATTTGAACTGGGGATCACACGTTTTGTAAATCGGTAAGGCGGTTTGGCGTCCGTCCACACGAGAGACCGCCATGGGTTGAATGAGGCGTTGTCCACGTTTGTTATGGGCGGATACAGACACGCGGGTGTTTTTTGGCATTATTGGTTCAGGGGTTCGTGAATCTGGTTTTTGATAGCCGCTGCCGAGGTGTTGTAGCCGTCCTGTTCCATTAAGTCGGCGACGGATTTCAGAAAGTCGAGCACCTGGGTGTTGTTCTGCAGGCCGCCATCCGCCGCCCCGGTGGTTTGGGCCAGTGACGGTTGTGGCTGAGGCGCCTTAGGCGTTGGGGCGGGTTGTGCCGAACGGGTTCGGGATTGCTCGCTGCCGCGGGCCGGGACAAAAGGAGACGGGGCAAGGCTTGCCTTGCTGGCGGTTCTGCTGGCCGCTTTTGCCGGGGCGTGTTTTTGGGAAGGCTTGGGCAGGTGTTGCCGGGCGGGTTGAACCGTGCGCGAACTTGTCGACGAAGCCGTTGATCGCCCACGTCGTGGGGCCTGGGGTTCGTTGAGTGCCTGGGCAAAAATGTTGTGGCCGGGTTGGGCTGCTGTTTGTGCCGGTGCCTGGTAGGATTGCGGTGCCCGTTCGGGCGTCCGGCCCACTGTGGGTCTTTGTGCCATGGCTGGCTGTGCAGCAGGGCGGGCTTTTGGCGGCGCTTTTTGGGAGGCTTGTTGCCGCGACTGGGGTGTTTTGTGGTTCGAGCGATTATTCGAGCGATTATTCGAGCGATCAATGGCGTCGCGGCGGGCCAGCGAGCGTTGCATTTCGCGCTGGGTGGCTGACGGTGCGGTTGGACGTGGCAGCGGATCGACAGCGTTGCGGTTAGGGTTGTTGTTTAAACTGGGGTGGGCCTTGATGCGCTTAAGGGCCGGTGAGGCGCTTTGGCTGGCGTAGGCCTGGGCACGTGCCTGGGCACGCAGGCGGTTATTTTGGTTATTAGAAGCCGGTAACGGCGGTGAGGTCGATTCCGGGTGAGGGTGCTGATTCAGGCTTCGCAACCCTACAGGGCGGTTGTTTGCAGCCGGCTGCGGGCTAACCCGTTTGGGTTGGGCGGCGGTCAGCTCGAAGTTGGCGGGGGTTTGGTTGGTAACCCATTGCCACCACTGCACCAGCAGATTGGGTTTCGAGGAGCGGTTTGCAGCCATGCTGAAAGGCGATTGGGCGTTGGCGGTCTTGTTGCGCAACAGGAAGAAGGCACTGGCGCCGAGAGTCATCATCAGCAGCAACCAGGGCAGCATGTCCCCCACGCTCAGTTTGGACAGGTTGGTCAAGGCGTTACCCAGGCCGCTACCGAGGGCAGCGAGCCCGTTGAGAATACCGCTGCCGAAGTTGGGTTCCTCGTCCAGCACAAACACGTGCTGGCTGGGCGGGGCAAAGGCTTGGCGCTCTTGCAGGGTAATGTAGGGTTGTGGGTCGGAAGGCAAACTGGTGTCGAACACATCCAGTTCGGAAGAATCTTGTTCGGTCTCGGAATCGGCTTGCTGTGCATCGGTGGCGGTGGCAGTCGTGGTGGGTTCGGTGTCGGCAGTGTCAGCGGTGTTGCTGTCGCTTGTCTTGTCTTCTGCCTGGGCACGGTTCGAGGTGGCCTCGGTGTCATCAGCTTTGTTGACGGAGGGGGCAATGGCCGTTGGTTTTGTAGCCGGTTTGGCAGTGGCTTTGGGTACGGGTTTTGAGGGGCTGGTTTTTGCCGTGACCGGTTTTTTGCTGGGGCTATGCGCGTCGGGGGTGGTTACCTTGCTGGGTTTCTGGGGTGCTTCGGGTTGGGGTTCGGCAGCTTGGGGCGGGGCGGGCAGGTGTGTGGTTGCTGGTCGAACACTCGGTGATTCGCTCGAAGCGATGTGGCTCGTCGGCCGATCGCTTCGCTGGCTAAACCCAGGCACGGTTACGCTGGGGCTGCCCAGCTGGTTGCCCCGGATAACCAGTTTCAGGTGGGTGGCATCAATGGGTTTGAGAATAACCTGTTCAATGTTCTTGGCGCTGGCAAAATCGGTTCGGATGCTGTCTTGCGGGTTGTGGACCGACAGCTCCAGTTCGATACGGTTGGCCGATTGGCTACGGACCTTGACGGGTACGGCTTGGTTGGCATTTAAAAGCACACGGGTTTGGCCTGACGAGGAGTCGAGCAAAATGCCTTTCAAAAACGGGGTGGCGGCCGGAGCGGAGCCCGTATCCTGGCCGGGGCTGGCAACAGCCAAGACCGGGGTGGACAAGCTCAGCATTAACGAACTGGCCATAATCGCCAGAACGGTAAGTCCTTGAATTGTGATCGGTCGATGTCTCATCGCTTCATCAATCAGTCTTGCGTTCTCGTTGCTTGCACGTTTATCCAAAAAAGGGAGGGCGCCCATCCGTGGGCTTCAAATAAATCGCTCACACGTTATCTCGAAAACGGTGGGGCGGCACGTTTATCCACTGGGTTTACATTGGGATTTATGTTGGGGGTTGAAGGTAAAGGGTGCTTTGATTGGTTTGTTTTGGGATTGGTTTGTTTCGGGATTGGTTTGGCACGCAATGCCACACGTTTATATTGACAAGATAGAAGGTTGTCAGCCGCCTTTCATCGACCAAGTAGAGGAAACCTTGATGGACGGGGGGGTAATTTCCTCCATTTGCAGTAGGGGGTGGCCTGGCTCAGAATCAAGGGGTGGGGTGTCGGTGTGTGTGTGTGGGCGGCGATTGAGGGGGGTGTTAATTAATGTAACAAGGCGGGGCGCGCGCTAGCACAACGACGGCTTGACGGGGGTTCATCCAGCCGTAGAAGAACCGTTGCTTATTGATTGTTGTCAGTTCGTTTTAAAAGAAAGGGGAAACCACGCCAGCCATGTGGTCTAGAGTTTTACCGATGTTGACCCGCGAAGCCGGGGTTGTTGGTGCACAACTAGCAAAAACCACCAGCGTGGCTGGTGCCGAAAGCGTGGCGGCAAGCTACGTGTCCGGTGCCACCGGCAAAATGGTGGAAGGTACCCTGGGGCGTGTTGTCCCCAAAAGCCTAATGGGCCTGGGCGGTGGGGCCGTCACGTTGTACCTCACCGAAAAAGCGACTAATGCCGCGACCTCAACGGCAGAAGGCGTTGTAACACGGACCTTCAGGGCCGGGCGTGACTTTGTGTCCAACCGTATTTCGGATACCAAGGCCTGGGTCAAAGGCTGTTTCAAACGACGCCGACCTGCCGATGGAGAAAAGCATCTGGATACCTGTGCTTAACCGCGCCAATACCTGCACGCGCCTAACCGCGCTTAACCATTTCCGCACAAAACAAGCTTCACGGGTGTTCATCCCTGCCAGAGACACCCTTATCTCTGAAAAATCTTACCCCTAAGAAACCTTACCCTGTTTATTCCGACCTAACCGTTCACCCTTGCCCGCCCTTCATCGATACTAAGGAAACCCACCCCCCATGACACCCCCTATTCCACCTGCTGCCGAGCAGTTGCTTGCCCGCTTTGCCGGCAAGTACACCGGTATCATCATTACGGCCTTTACCCTGATTACGTTCATGCCCCAGATTCTCGGGGCGGTTCAGTCTATTATGGGGTTTGCCCACCGCCTGGTCAGTAAAAAAGCCAGGGATGCCTACCGAGAAGCCCATGGTGAGCAGAATCTGCAAGACCAGTTGTCTCAAATTAGCCATCAGTTGACCAAACTCGCCGATACCAACCCCCAGGGTAACGATTTGGCTTCGACCCTCAGCCAGCTGCTCGGCGGCAAGGGTCAGCCTAATGCCTCGGGAGGTAATAAACCCACCTTCAGCGGCTACCATCATACCCTGCAGCCGCCCGTACATCCGGTCCAGGCCATGCACCAGGCAACAGGCCACGCGTCTGCCTCGATAACCCGTCCCTACCCAACGTCGGGCGGTGGTGGCCTGCGGATATGACCCGCTAAAGCTGGGTCAGCAAGTCGATAAGCCTGGGCAAAAACACCCATACGCCCGTGACCACCGAGGTAAAGACAGCAACCACCACGGCGGCGGCCGCTGTATCCTTGGCTACTTTGACGCGGTGGTCAAAGCGGGTGCCGACCACCGTATCGAGACAGTATTCCAGGGCGGTATTCATCAGTTCGCAAAGCAGAACCAGCCCGATGCAGCCCCCAATGGCCACCCATTCCAACGGGTTGATGGCCAGCACAAGGGACAAGCCCACGGCAAACAGGGCAATCTGGCAATGGATTCGGAAGTTGCGTTGTGTGGAAAAAGCGTAATGCAAGCCTTCAAAGGCATAACCAAAGCTGGTCAGCAGCGAATGGGTGTGCAGGGCCTTGTCGCGCCGTGCCGGACTCAGCCAGATGACCCGGTTTAGCCAATGGGGTTGGGTGTCGGGCTGATTTTGGGTCTGCACTTGCCGGTAGCGACCATTTGGCCCCGTTTTGGCAGCCGTTCCCTCCAGCGGTTTGGCATGGGCCACAAAACCACCGGTCGATGACAGCGGCTGCTGTGGTGTATCGGGTTTTTGGGGCACGGAAGGGGGCATAAACCTTGGTTCTCAGTGTCGTAACAGGTCGTAACAGCTTGCAACCGCTTGCTTCAATCAGGCGCCTGCTATAGTGGTCGTTCCATTTAAGTATACCGGGTTCTGGGCGCCGGAACCACCTGCGTTTAATGGATTATATATACTATTTTAAATCATTTTTATATTTACGCCAGACAGGCAGGCGGTTAAGTCCTTAAAACCCGCGCAGGGGGCTCGTTTGCCTCGGCTTCTAGACGGGGTTTTATGGGCTTGGTCGTCGCTTTAAGGGGGCGCTAGGCAAACAGGGCCGAAAGAACCCTGTTTTGGATGGCCACGACTTGGCGAAACGCCTCGTCGCTGTCGTGGTGGACACCAAACAGGTGCAGGTAGCCATGGCAGACCCGTTCGACCAGGTACCGGATGAGGTCGCTGGTGCTTGAAACCGGGTTGGCCGGGTCGTGGTCGGTGGCGTCGAGGGCGTAGTCCAGGCTAAGCATGATGTCGCCCAGGGCCAGGTCGGGTGAAGGTGGCGGCAGATTGTCAGTGGCCGGGTCAAACAGGTTGAAGGTCAACACGTCGGTGGGTTTGTCCTGGCCACGGTGCTGAGCATTAAGGGCTTGTATCTGGGGATTGTCGACCAGGTAAAAGCTGAAGTGGAGGTGCTGGCTGGGGTCAAGTGCGCTCAGCAGGCTGTCCATCGGTTCAAGGGCCTCGAACATCATGGCGTTGAGGCGAGGCCAGAGCATCATCAGGATGTCGAGTACCTGTTTGTTCAGGTTGGGGTAGGCCCGTACCACGGCGTCGCTGCAGCGCAAGTCGATTGACACGCGCCAATCATCGGCCCAGTCAAACTGGGCATTGAGCTGATTGTCGAAGGTTAGAACGGTATCATCGGGCATGGGAAATTAGGGGGCGGCGGTGGCACGGGTTAGCCGGTTTGCTCTTTCTTTTCGGTGGCCGGTTGGTTTGAACGGTGGTCGGGGGTTGGGGGTTGGCTGGGCAGGTTTCTTACCCCACCGCTGCCTGGGTTGCCTGGATTGCTTGCCACCGGTTTGGCGGAGGGGGCGGCATCCGCCTTGATGGAGGACAGGGTTTTGTTGAGCTTCTGGTGGTTTTCCAGCAGCGCACCCGGTGCCCCGGATCCCCCACTGCCAGGGGTGGCAGTAGCTCCGCTGCCCAGCTCTTTCATCACGCTCTGCTGGTACTCGATGCGTTCGTGCTGGATGGCCCGCAGCATCCGCAGGATGGTTTGCTTGACGATCTGGATTTCTTCCAGAGTAATGGGGCATTCGCTGAACTGGTTGTCGTCGATGCGCTGCCGGAAGATTTTTTCCACACGTTCTTCGAGCTGTTGCAGGGTTGGGTTTTTTAGGGCCCGCACCGAGGATTCGCTGGCATCGCAGAGCATGCAAATGGCGGTTTCCTTGGTTTGTGGTTTAGGGCCGGCGTAGCGGAACTGGTCGATGTTGACGTTCTCCTCGCCTTCCTGCAGTACGGCCTTGTTGTAGAAGTAGCCGATGATCATCGTACCGTGGTGTTCGGTCATGAAATCCAGCAGGATATCGGGCAGCTTGAGCTGGCGTCCCATTTCCACACCGTCGCGGGTGTGGGCAGCAATCACCATTTTGCTCAGGCGTGGTGTCAGTCGGTCGTGCGGGTTTTCCACCCCGAAGTAGGCTTGGTTTTCAATGAAGAACAACGGGCGTTTCATCTTGCCAATGTCGTGGTACAGGGTACCCACGCGTGTCAGAACCGGGTTGGCGCCAACGGCCTCGGCACAGGCTTCGGCCAGGGTGGCCACCATAATGGTGTGGTGAAAGGTACCGGGGGCTTCCATTTGCATGCGCTTGAGGATGGGGCGGTCGTGGTTGCCCAGCTCCAGCAGGGTGTAGCTGGTGACCATGTTAAATACCGATTCAATTAGCGGCAGCAGCCCCAGTGAGATGACCCCCGTACTGAGCCCCGACATCACGCCGTAGAAGGGGTGCCATACAAAATCAAACTTGCTCAGGCTCAGGCCAGGGTTGTAAATGAAGTCGATGGCCAGCATGGAAATGCCCTGGGCAATCCCAATGCCGAGACCGGAAAGGATCAGGTCGCTGCGATCCTTGGGCACGGGTTTTCGGGCCAGTACAAACACGCCTATCAGGCAGGCAATCATTAGCACGCCCAGGGACTGAAGGGGAATTTGGTAGGTAATGCTGCACAGCAACAGCACACAGGTGGTTACAAGCAGGGCGACCCGGTGGTGAATAAAGATACAGACAAGCAGGGGCAGAATGGCAATGGGCATATGCCCGATGCGGATGTGGTTGCTGTCCACGTTGCTGAACCCCTGGAACAACAACGTACTGGCGACCATTAATACGGCCAGGAATCCCACCGGCCCGGTGCGGAAAAAGCGGCCTTTTTCAAAGTAGTGTAGAAACTGCCAGACCAGGCCCAGCAAGCTGATGGTTAGCACGAAAATGCCGAAAATGTGGTACCAGCGGTACTGTTCAACCAGGGTGCCTTGTTCCTGCATGGCCGCAATCTGCACGGCATTCAGTTTCTCGCCAGACCGGGCCACGAGATCGCCTTTGAAGTAAACCTCCAGCACCGGTTGAACCAAATCGATGGCCTGTTGCTGGGCTTTGTCGGTCAGCTCTTCGTCAATAATCATGGTGGGGCGAAGCTTTAGGCCCACCATGAAAATGACCGCCTCCTTCTCTTGGGCATTGAGCTTTTTGGAGGACGGACGCATCTGCAACTGGTTTAACGTCTGGCCAATGACGATGTTTTTTCGGTTGATGTAGTCGTCGGAATGAACGCCCTTGTCAATCAGGGCTTCGGCTACCCGCAGGGTTTCGAAATACAGGGTTTGCCAGTTGCTGGTACTCAGGATGGTGGCAATTACGTTGGCCTGGCTGTCGTCGGCGCTGGCCAGTTCCTTGAGCTTGCGGGCCTTGTCGGCGTAACTGAGATGGGGTTGCTGGCGCAGGTCGCTGATGGTTTCCAGCAGGTTAATCAGGCGGTCCAGAATAATTTTGTCGGTGCCGGCCTGCTTGCGGTAAATGGGGCTGACGTTGAACTTGGCCTCGTTGCGGCGTTGCTGGGTTTCTTCCACGTTCTCCACTTCGATACGGCGTTGGGCCACGACGTCGCGCGTACTGATACCGTTGCTGATGATGCTTTCCACGAAGATGTAGCGGCTCGACAGAATGCCGAATATCAACAGGGAGGACGCCAGGATGATAAGCAGGCTGACGCGTTTTTGGGGCGAAGCCAGCGTGGCGGTTATGCCGGTGCCAAACCAGCGCTGCATCAAACCGCCCGGTTCCTCCGGGATGAGGAATGATTTGTCGGTGGCAGCGGATTTTTTGGCGGGTTTGTTGCTTTGCGAGGACATAAGGTAAAGCGACCAGGGGTTACGGGCATGGGCGCCCATGCCAGGAGCAGGTTGGGGACACCCCTTATTATACACCTATGCCTTTAGCCCCGGCCCCTCTAAACCCCCGAGGGCGGCCTGTGGTGCAAAAAATCGTGCATTAACCTTATATATGGTGGGCCGGAGTTGAAACAAAGGGCTTGAAGTCGGTTTACCGGTAGTTGGTAAACTGAAGCGGGACGGACCACTCGGCGGCCTTTTCATTGAGATGGGCAATGACGGTCTGTAGGTCGTCACGGCTTTTGCCGGTAACCCGTACCTGCTCGCCCTGAATCGAAGCCTGGACCTTTAGCTTGGTGTCCTTAATGCTGGCCACGATTCGCTTGGCCAGATCCTTGTCGATGCCTTCCTTCAGCTTGATGGGCTGACGGACGTTGCCACCAAGGGCATGCTCGACGGTTTGCGGGTCGAGAATGGCCACGTTCAAGCCCCGCTTGATCAGCTTGTTTTCCAGAATGTCGAGGATGTTGCGGATACGGAATTCATCGGTGGTGGTAATGGTAATCAGCTTGTGGTCCGGTTGCAGTTCCAGCTTGCTGCCGCTGTCCTTCAGGTCAAACCGGGTGTCGATTTCGCGTTTGGCCTGGTCAACGGCGTTAACCAGCTCCTGTTTGTCGAATTCCGAAACCACATCGAAACTGGCGTCTTTGGACATGAATCAATACCTCGTGCAGTGGGTTGTGCCTGCGCCGTATCGCCGTCAATCGGGTTAGCCGGGCCAAGCGGGCCGGGCGGGCCAGGTGCGGCATTGCGGCCGGACTTTCCTAATCCTATAATCATGTCACCAACCCCCCGGTTGATTCAATATATAGAGGTGTTTTGGCACGTGGACGTGGCTGTACAATTCATTCTGCCCATTTTGGTTGGGTTTGTGCTGGGCCACTATATTGACGGGGCCCAGCATACCACGCCTTTGTGGACGCTATCGCTTGGAATACTGGGATTGTTTATGGGATTTGGCGGGCTGGCCAAGCGTGCCCTGATGGAGCGCGACAAGCTGGCGGCCCGGCAGTCGCATGGTACAGGCGAGGCGGGGCCAGAATTGGTAAAACCGGCTGTCCCCACGGTTGATTCCGTGATGGGTACCGAGGTGGGTACTGAGGCGGACCAGGTGATGAAAGAAGCGATGGAAGATGAGGCGGCACCGTCCATGCGTCAGATGATTTTTGGGCCAGACGATGACTGAGGCGGCTCGTACCAAAAAGCCCGTTATCGTCACCGACGATATCCTGAAGCACCTGACCCGGCGGCTGTGGTTGGGGTTGGTGTTGTATAATCTGCCTATTCTGCTTGCCTTGGGCGTGTATAAACCGCATTGGGTTTATTATTATGCAGTGGGCTGCGGGCTGGCCGTGGCTTTTGGGGCCAGTTTGCTATGGTGTGTGCGGCTGGGCAGCATGCCCCTGGTATTGGCCAGTACGTTTGGGCGGCTTATTACCATTCCGTTGCTATCGGGGTGGTTGGGCCACTTTGAATTTGCCCCGACCCTGCTTGTCTTCGCAGGGTGTTTAAGTTACAAATGGGTAGTGTTGATAGAGCTTTTTCGTTACCGGATGCGTTACAGATAAAAGGCAACCCTGGCACCGTGTTAGCAAACGCAGGACATCACTGGGCCATTCAGCTTGGTCTTTGGCCCCAGTCGCTGGATTTTTTAAACACCATCCACCTCAATACCCTGATTATGACCTGGGCTGGGATGGCGTTGATTCTGCTGTTCGCCTTCCTCTTTACCCGTAAGTTGGCCCTGTATCCGTCCAATTTTCAGGTGGTCGGGGAGTCTATTTTTGACTTGTGCCGCAGCATTACTACCAGCACTGGGGGCAAGAAAGGCGACACCTTCCTGTTTTACATTGGGTCGCTGTTTGTCTTTATCCTGGTGGCCAACCTGATGGGCCAACTGCCGTTGCGGCTTATCCCCCTGCCCCAGGGCGAGCTGATTGCCGCCACCGGCGATTTTAACGTGCCGGCGGCCTTGGCCGTGTTTACGGTGATGATGTACTTTTATTTCGGCATCAAGAAAAAGGGCCTGTCCTACTTCAAGCACTATATCCAGCCTTTCCCCGTCTTTTTGCCCTTTAACATCCTGGAAGATTTTACCCGGCCGTTTTCCCTGATGCTCCGGCTTTATGCCAACATTCTGGTCGGCGAGCTGTTGGCTGGCATTATGTTGGGGGCGGCCCCGTACGTGGCCCCTTCGATGGTCATTTGTCTGGAGTTGTTCGTGGCCATTATCCAGGCCTACATTTTTGCCGTACTCAGTTCGGTGTATATTGCTTTGTTGTCGGCAGAAGACCACTAGACCGCGTTTATTCCCCACCCCTTTAGTTTTAACGGATGTTTTCTCTTTTAAGAAGCGTCTTTGCCTGATCCCCGGACCCGTTGTACAAGCTTTTTGTTTGAGTCACTGAGTTTTTCGTTTTTCCCCAAGTAAGATAAGGAGTTACCCCACATCATGGATGCAGCAGCTGCAGGACTTATTTCTGGCCCCTTGGCCGTTGGTTTGGCCAGTATTGGCCCTGGTATCGGTATTGGGATGTTGACCGCCGCCTATTTTAACGCCGTGGCCCGTCAGCCCGAGGTGCAAGGCAACCTGCTGATTTATTTCTTCATCCCCCTGGCCATGGTCGAGTTGCTGGGTCTGTTTGGTTTCATTACCTTTATTCTGGCCAAAGGCTAAAACAGCAGTTATCGTCAGGGCACTGATTCCGGTTTTTGAATTCTTGTAATTGCTGGACTTGTCAGGCTTTTGACGGTACGCTTGTTTGAAATCCTTTTGTTTGATGCAGTATACCCGTTCCTTGTATAGGCGTAGGATGTTACCCGGCTTATGATGACCATTGACGGCACCGCCCTCATCGTTTTCCTCAGCTTCTTCGTATTCATGTTGCTGATGAAACCCTTGTTCTGGGAACCGATGCTGGCTTTAAAACAGCAGCGCGAAACCCATGTGCAGGCTGGCGAGGTGGCGGCGGTGCAGGCCCGCCAGAAAACCGAACAGCTTGAAACCGACGTGGCCAAGAAGATGGGCGAAGCCCGTCAGAAGGCCCAGGACATCATCCAGAAAAAACGGGATGAAGCCCGGGCACGTGCCAACCAGCATTTGGCCCAGTCGCGCCAGTCGGTTGTCGATCAGCAGCGCGAACGGTCGGCCCAGCTTGAGGCCCGGCAGCAGGCGGTGTCTGATGAATTGGCCGGTCAGCGCGACGAGTTTGTCCGGTTGATGGCTGACCGGGTTCTGGCTGCGTTTAACATGCAGCCGGTCAGCAGCAGTAAGCCCGGTTAATCCCGGTTAATCCCGAGCGCCTTGCCCCTTACCTTTCCGATGCCCTGTCCCAAAAGAAAGTAGATCCCTTCAAAATGCTACCTTACTCCCTAATTGCCAAGTTTACGCCGGTGCTTTTGCTGGCCAATGCCGGTGCGCACGAGGCGGCGGCTGCCCATACCGCCCATCAGATGGGCCTGTGGGATATGGTGGTGCACTCCAACGTCATTAACGTGGCCCTGGTGGCCCTGTTGTTGGGGTGGCTGATGGCCAAGTTTCAGGTCCCCGGGCTGGTAGACAAGCAGCGCCAGGCGGTGGCCAAATCGCTGAAGGATGCCGAGGCAAAACGCGACAAGGCCCTGGTTAAGCTCGAAGAGCTGGAACGCCGGCTGGCCAAGCTGGACGGGGAAGTGGCCCAAATTATTAGCGATGCCGAACAAACCGCCAGCGAGGTGGCCCAGGGTATTGTGGCCCAGGCCGAACGGGATGCCGAAAAAATGTTGGCCCAGGCCCAAAAACGTGCCGAGCTTGAGCAGCGCCAGGCCGCCCTGGACATCGAATACCGCTTGCTGATCGAAGCGGTCGGTGAGACCCGCGATTACCTGAATGCGTCCCTCAGCGATCAGGATCGGCAGAAGTCCGTTGAAACGTTTTTGGACCAATTGCCTGAGTTGGTTGCCAATGCCAAGGGAGGGCAGAACTGATGGCCACCACGCAGCTTGAGGTGCAGAAAATTGCCAGCCGTTATGCCAAGGCTTTGTTTGACCACGTGCTTGGTCTGGATGGTGGGTCGGTTGGTGAGACCACCCAGAACCTGATGGCCTGGTTTGGTGTATTGGCCGAGGTTTTGGCCGACCATCCCGAACTGGTGGCGTTTTTAAACAACCCGACGGTGGACGGGACCCAGAAACTGAACATGATTGGTGACAGTTTCAAGGCTGAAACGGTGGCCATGTTGCCTCCTTTCCTGAAGCTGGTGGCCGAAAACGATCGGTTGTCCATGCTGCCGGCCATCGGCCAGCAGTTTTGCGCGTTGGTTGATGAGGCCAAGCGCATCAAGGATGCCTATGTGACGGTGCCGATTGAACTGACCAAGACCTTGGCTGCCCGGTTTGAAACCCGGTTGAAGGAAGCCTTTGAGTTAAGCGACGTGCGCTTGCACGTCACCGTAGACCCCGACGTCATCGCCGGGGCGATCGTCCGGATTGGCGATCAGCTGATTGACGGCAGTGCAGCAGGCAAGCTGCGCCAGATCAGCAAGCAGGTAGGATAACGCGATTAGCGGTAATGAAGTAGGAACAGGCCCGATATGAGTACATTAAAAGCCGAAGAAATCAGCTCAGTCATCAAGTCCAAGCTGGCCCAGTTTGACACCCAAACCACCATCAATGACGTGGGTACCGTAATGGAAGTCAGCGACGGGATTGCCCGTATCTACGGCTTGCGCAACGCGATGGCCGGCGAACTGGTGCAGTTTGAAGACGGCCACAACACGGTTGGCATGGTGCTGAACCTTGAAGAAGACAATGTCGGGGTCGTTATTTTCGGCGATTATCTGGGCATCCAGGAAGGCCAGACCGTAAAGACCACCACCAAGGTGGCTTCGGTACCGGCGGGCGACAACCTGATTGGCCGGGTGGTCAACCCCGTTGGCGAACCGCTCGACGGCAAGGGCCCCATTGAGGGCAGCGAAGATCGCTATATCGACAAGAAGGCGCCGGGTATCGTCCAGCGCAAGTCGGTGCATGAACCCCTGCAAACCGGTATTACCGCTATCGACGCGATGATTCCCATTGGCCGAGGGCAGCGCGAATTGATTATTGGCGACCGCCAGACCGGCAAAACCGCCATTGCCATTGACACGATCCTCAACCAGAAGGGGAAGGACGTCATTTGTATTTACTGTGCCATTGGCCAGAAAACCGGTACCGTGGCCCAGATCGTCAAAACCCTCGAAGATCGTGGGGCGATGGACTACAGTATCGTGGTGGCAGCCAATGCCATTGACCCGGCCCCGCTGCAGTTTTTGGCGCCCTACTCGGCCGTTTCCATTGGCGAGTACTTTATGGAACGTGGCAAGCACGTGCTGGTCATTTACGATGACTTATCGAAACAGGCTGTGGCCTACCGCTCCATGAGCTTGTTGCTTCGTCGCCCGCCGGGCCGTGAAGCATACCCTGGCGACGTTTTCTACCTGCACAGCCGCCTGCTTGAGCGCGCCGCCAAGCTCAGCGACGCCGAAGGTGGTGGGTCGCTCACCGCCCTGCCTATCATTGAAACCCAGGCGGGTGACGTGTCGGCCTACGTTCCGACCAACGTGATCAGTATTACCGACGGCCAAATCTACCTCGAAACCGACCTGTTCAACGCCGGTATCCGTCCGGCTATTAACGCGGGCTTGTCCGTATCGCGGGTAGGGGGGGCGGCCCAAACCAAGGCCATTAAGTCGGTTGCCGGTCGTCTGCGTTTGGACTTGGCTCAGTTCCGCGAGCTGGAAGCCTTTGCCCAGTTTGCCAGCGATTTGGACCAAGCCACGCAAAACCAGCTGAGACGTGGCGAACGCCTGATCGAGCTGTTGAAGCAACCGCAATACTCGCCTCTGAGTGTGGCCCAGATGTACATTATTCTTTTTGCCGGTAACAGCGGGGTGCTCGATCCCCTGGAAATTGGCCAAGTGTCTGCATTCAAGGATCAGCTGTTCTCCTATATCCCCACCAAGCTCAAAACCTTCGAGGAAAAACTGGCGACGGGTGCCAAGCTTGAGAAGGACGAGGAAGCCCAGTTGCTTGAGGCACTCAAGGACTTCCGCGACAACGTGTTTACCGGCTAAGCCCCCGTATTGAAGGAGACGCGATTCCGTTATGGCCAGCTTGAAAGATATCCGACGCCGTATCAAGAGTGTGAAAAACACCCGGAAGATCACGCTGGCCATGAAGATGGTGGCGGCTGCCAAGGTCAAGCGGGCCGAGGATCGCCTGAAGGCCAACCGGCCGTTTGCCGACGAGCTGCGTTTGGTTTTCAGCGAAGTATACGAGTCGATGAAAAACCGCCTCGGCGAGCTCGAAGAGTCGCGTTATGCCGACCTGCTGCTGGAGCGTCCCATCAAGCGCATGGGCGTGGTGTTTATTTCTTCCGACCGGGGCTTGTGCGGTTCGTACAACGCCAACGTCCTCAAGTTCCTCGTCAAGTACCATAAGAACTGCCGCAGTAATGGGATCGAACCCAAGTACTATCTGCTCGGTAGCAAGCTGACGCGTGTTTTTGATCGCTATTGCGACGGCCAACGCCTTGGCAGCCAAATGGGCGTGATGGGTGTCCCGACCCTCGACACCTGCGAATCCGTGGCCAAGGCGATGATGAAGGCGTATACCGACAACCAGATCGACGCTATCCAGATTGTCTATACCCATTTCAAAAGCATGCTGACCTACCAGGTCAACATCCAGAACGTGCTGCCCCTGAAAGGCGAAATCGAGGAAATCCATCACGACATCGTGCCGGAAGAAGCCACGATTATTGATACCGATACCCTCCGGCCGCACCGCAGCGAGACCTTGCTTGAGCCCAGCGCCACGGCGGTTCTCGATACCCTGTTGCCCGATTATATGGCCAACCAGCTGTACAACTGCATGCTGGAAAGTTCGGCTAGCGAGCTGGCCGCCCGGATGACGGCGATGAGCAATGCCTCGAACAACGCCAGCGAACTGATTGACAAGCTGACCATCGACTACAACAAGGCCCGTCAGGCCAGCATTACCCAGGAAATCCTCGAAATTGTCGGTGGGGCCGAGGCCCTGGCCTAAACTGGCGCCTCTCTCTTTTGAGGGATTGGGTTTTGTAACAATTCGGCATTGTCGGCCTGTAAGGCCGGAACAAAGCCGTTTTTTGGCGGTCTGTAAGGGGTGGATCCAATGGCTTGCCGTGTCCAGAGGGTTTAATTTGATGCCCAAAAGGGCTAAAATACGGTAAAGACCTTTACTATCAATGGTTTCAGCTATTTTAGGCCCAAAGGGGTGTTGCCGCTCCACCCACCTCGCTCACGCCGCTCATAAAATTACTCATAAAAGGGCATTGAAACCAGCCCGAGGCCCTATCAGCAAACGCAGACGTCGAGGACCGTGACTTGAAACCAATTCGTCCAACTTGTGTGGTTTTGGCCCTTCCCCACTCCCGTATCGTCGGGTTCGGGCAGCGAATTGCCACGCTTTGGGCATGGGCACTGGTTGTCGTGGTTGCCCTGGTACTGATGGTTGCCACCCTGTTGCCGGTACCGGTCTTTGCCGCTTCGCCGGCGACCCCAGCTGTGCCGCCGGTGGTGGTGGAACTGGAGACCCGGTATTTCCAGAAGCAGTTTACCCAGGAGCCGCTCGATGCGCGTGTGGCCCGCCTCGAAACGTTTATCTACGGGCTGGCCCATACCAAGAAGCCGATGCCCGAACGCCTCAAGGATTTGACGGCCATCAAGGCCGTGGTGCCCGACGAGGCCGAGTTGGCTGCCGGTCAACCTGCATCGGCTCCGGCTTCTAAAACCGTCCCGCCGGCTAAACCGGCTGCTACCAAAACATCGTCCGTTCAAACCACCCCGCAACCCGCACCGGCTCCTGTGGCATCGGGTATGGCGCCGGGTGTGGTGCCCGGAGAAACCAGCTACCCGACGGTGGCCGAGATGGAGCAAACCGTGTTTGGTCAGTCCCGACCCAGCCAGCCCTTGAAGGATCGCCTGGAGGCGCTGGAAGAAAAAGTGTTTAACCAGAAACAGCAAGGCAGTTTGCAGGAACGCAGCGATCGGCTCGAAATGGTGCTGCTTCCCCATAAGGCACAACCCATGCCGCCGGCCGCTCCCTATTATCAGGGCGCACAGGGGGGCGGTGGTGCCCCCATGGGGCCAATGCCCGGCTATGCCGCAAGCTATGGCACGGGCCAGCCCGTGCCCCAACAGCAACTAATGGCCCTTTCGCCGCAAGTAACCCAGCTGGAGCAGACCATGTTTCGGCGGACCTATGTCACCGAACCCATTGAGCAGCGGGTGGGACGGCTGGAAATGAACATGTTCCAGACCACCGCGCCCGAGCTACCCCTTGAGGATCGCGTCCAGCGGTTGTCCACGGTGGCCGGTGCCCAGCGGTCACAGCAGCAGGAACTGACGCGGCACAGTCCCTATAGTGCACGGCAAGGCGGCTATTCTTATGCCAACGGGTCCAATCCCAACCGGGCCAGACGGGCCAGTGCCGGCAGCCAATTGTTGATGATCCTGCTGATGGTGGGGTTGTCTGCTCTTTAGAGGTTGGCGGTTGCCTGATGATGCCGGTGGGCCAGCCCCACGGCCTGTGCGATGTTGGTCAGCCCATGTTGCTTGAGCTTGGCATCGAGGCCGGCCTTGATGCGTTCGACAAGGCCGGGGCCTTCGTATACCAGGCCCGTGTAAAGCTGGATGAGACTGGCGCCATGGGTCATGTAGGCCCAGGCCGATTCGGTATCGCGAATGCCGCCGACGCCCACAATCAGGTGCTGGCCCCCGGTTAACTGGTACAGGGTACGCACCACTGCCAGGCTTTTGTCAAATACGGGCGGGCCGCTCAGTCCGCCGGGGCCCAGCTGCTCGACGGTTTGTGCGTCTGTCGTCAGGTTGTCGCGGGTTCGGGTGGTGTTGCAGGCGACCCAACCGGCCATCAGGCCCTTGTCCACGTAGGGCTGGGCCACGTCGACCAGGTGGGCCAGCGTGTCGCTGGTCAGATCCGGTGAAAGCTTTACCAACCATGGTTTTGCCTGGGTGGGGTGGTTGCTTAGCAGGGCCTGTTGCTGGTTGGCCAGAAAGGCCAGCAGCTCGGCCAGCGTGTCGGGCTGGCAAAAAGTGGTGCCGTCGGCCGTATTGGGGCAGCTGACGTCCAGGCTGATGTAGCTGCCGCAGCCCAGGGCATGCTTAAGGGCCAGGCCAAAATCCTGTAGGGCCAGCGGGCCGGTAATGTGGGGCTGCGGGGTTTTGCTTAGGTTGATGCCCACACAAAAATCCTTGGGCAGGGCCTTTAACTGGTGCTTAAGGTTGGCGGCCCCGGCGTTGTTCAGGCCCATGCGGTTAATCAGGGCGTGGTCGGTGGGGAGGCGAAACAGCCGGGGCTTGGGGTTCCCTTGGCTGGCCTGCGCCGTGATGGCTCCCACTTCGTGAAACCCGCAGCCGAGCCACCGGGCCATTTCGACGAGCTGCACGTGTTTGTCTAGCCCGGCCGCCAGCCCCACGGGGTTGGGCAGGGTGCGGCCCAGCAACTCCTGTTGCAGCGCCGGGTAAGACCGGGTGGCCATGGGCACCAGGGTTGAAACCACTGGCCCAAGTGGTGAAGCCATCAGGCCGGTGATGATGTCATGGGCCGATTCGGCATCCATGGCAAACAACAGCGGGCGGATCAAATCGTACATACGTCTATTGTGCCAAAAACCAACATGCTTGGCGATGGATCAGCCCGTTGTGCGGCGGTTAAGGCATTGAGACAGGTCACTGCTGCCGTTTTTAGGCGAAAAAAAACCGGACGTCACTCCATGAAGGAGGGCATAATGCACGCGTCCGGCCAATCGAAGGGGTATAAAATCTATACGTCCTATTATACGGGTTTGCCATGGGAGGGGAAGGGGGTAATTACATCGACTTGAGTGATCGGATCCAACTGAACAGCCCCAACACCGCCAGGGTGCTGGCCCCCATGACCCACCACAGCCAATTTTGGTTGGGGTTTTGCTTGGGGGTGTTGTGCGAGGCGTCGTTGGTTGGGGGCCATCGGTGGGCCTTGGGTCTGTAAGGGCCGGCTTGTACGGGCAGATCTTGTGTCGATAAACCCTGTGCCGAGGAATTTTGTGTGGCGGAAGCCGAGCCGGGGGCGGTGGTGGTGTGGCTGGGGGTAATCGATTGATCGCCCCGTTCCTTGCCCAGGCCGGTATAGGTGGCAGGGGCCGATACAGTGGCCTGCTCAGGTCGGCTGTTAGCTGAAAAGGTTGACACATCGGGCTGATCGGCTAATGCGGGCAGCAGACAAAGACACGACATGGCCCATGCCACGGCAGCCCAAACAATCACCCAACGCGATGCCACCAGTCGACTCGTCTCCATCCGTTCACAAACGCACCAACAGACCGGTGCGCGTCTTCACCGCAATAGCCCTAGTGTAACGTGGCTCGAAAAAAGGGGCCAGGGTGGCACAGGATGTTTCCAAGTGTAGGAGGTGCTAATAGCCCACCTTGGCATCGACCAGCTTGGGTTCGTCATTGGCGGCTTCGGGAAAAAACTGTCGGTGCAGGGCACGAACGGCGTCGTCCGCTTGGGCCTGGTCAATCAGACAGCTGATCTTAATTTCCGACGTGGAAATCATCTTCAGGTTGATGTTGGCCTGGGCCAGGGCCTTGAACATGTCGGCGGCAATCCCGGGCCGGTCAATCATGCCCACGCCCACAATGCTGACCTTGGCTACGTCGGTTTCGTAATAGATTTCGCCCGACCCCATGTCGGCCTTCACTTTTTCAAGCAAGGTCAGGGTATCCTGCAGGTCGGTTTGGTCCACGGTAAAGGCAATGTCGTTGGTGTTGTCATCCTGCCGAACCGACTGGATGATCATGTCCACGCTGATGTTGTTGCTGGCCAGCGCCCCAAACAGCTGGGCGGCAATGCCTGGTTGGTCGGGTACGTGGGTCATGGCCAGTTCCACCTGTTTCTTGTCGGCGGCAATGCCAGACACCGCTCGGCTTTGGCCTTCGCCGCCCTGGCCGCCTTCGCTGCCGCCCCCCGTGCCATACGTGCTAACCAGGGTACCGGGGTTGTCGGGATCAAACGTGCTGCGCACGCGGATACGGACGTTGGCATTGCGGGCGGTTTCCACGGCCCGTGGGTGCAGCACCTTTGCCCCAACGCGGGCCAGTTCGAGCATCTCAATGTAGGTAATGTCGTCCTGCCGGACGGCTTCCGGCACCACCCTCGGGTCGGCCGAATATACGCCGTCGACGTCCGTGTAGATATCGCAACGGTCGGCGCCCAGCGCTCCGGCCAAGGCAATGGCCGATGTATCCGACCCGCCCCGGCCCAGTGTGGCAATGTCGCCTTTGCTGTTGATACCCTGGAAGCCCGTGACGATCACAATCTCGCCTTTGTCCAGGTGGTGCTGAACCCGGCCGGTGTTAATTTCAAGGATACGGGCCCGGTTGTGCAGGTCTTCCGTCACAAATCCGGCTTGCTGGCCATTGAGCGAGACGGCAGGGTAGCCCATGCTCGTCAGGGTCATGGCCAACAGGGGGGCACTGACCATTTCGCCGGTGGCCAGCAGGGCATCGTATTCCCGGCCGCTGGGATTTTCCACCAGTTCGCCGGCCAGCTCAACGAGGCCGTCGGTGGTTTTGCCCATGGCCGAGACAATGGCCGCCACGCGGTTGCCCTGTTCAGCCACATCGGCAATGACGCGGGCGACATGGCGGATTTTCTCGGCATTGCCGACAGAGGTGCCGCCAAATTTTAAAACCACTAAACTCATCGGGAACAAGGGGCCTGGTCATTAAGGGGTGTCGAAAGAACGTCAGACGCAGACTCTAGTAGTACCATGGGGCTTGGTGTCTGTCCAGCGTCTGGGGCGTGGGTGCCGGGTGTGGACACCGGTGGTTGGGCCTTGGTTATGGGTAATATGGGTGGGCGTGGACGGGGCCTCTTTGTTATAGTAGGCCCATGAACTCTACCAACTCTACCAACTCTACCAATTCCACCAATCTCACTGCCCAAAATCAGCCGATCGACTTGACGGCCCAGGTCAGTGTACTGGCCCAGGCCCGACTAAACCGGGTGCTAACCGGCCGGTTGGCCCACGGGGCCGATTTAACCGAAGCCCTGCTGACCTTGTGCCAAGCCGAGGGGGTTCAGTTGGGCTGGGTTCGGTTGTTGGGGGCCGTGAGCCGAATCAAGCTGGCCTATTACGATCAGCTAACCCATCGCTACGAGGCCCGGATGTTTGACGGGATGTACGAGATACTAAACGGAACCGGCAATCTGTCGCCCAAGGCCGGTGTCCCGTTTTTGCACCTGCACGTGACCCTTGGCGACGCGGATTTTAACGCTTTCGGCGGTCATGTATTGCCGGGCGATTCCTGTGTATTTGCCTGCGAATACCAGCTAACCGTTTTGGACAGTACCGCCGACCTGAACCGCGATGAGCAGGATGCCGACACGGGGCTGGGGCTGTGGTGCCCCTACCTGCAGCGGCAGCATGGGTAGCGCTACGGGCAGTACGGCAATCCGGGCATCAAAGGGGAGCGGGCTGAAAAAGGAAAAGTGCCTGGTGTCGGTGCGCACGCAAAAGCGGTGCACGACAACACAGGCACGGTTCGATGAGTTTTTGAGTCTTGGTAGGAACGGGGAGGACCCCGTTTTTGCAATCAATTGAGGAGTAAACTCGGTTGACGTGTCTGGCACACTGCCGCCTGTGGGGAACGGTCTTTGCCTGGGAGACGGGCCGATGCCGATAGGAAACGGTCCACCTGGGGTCAGGCAGAGGCCAACACGTATTGGCGTGGCAGCGTGCGGTGTGTTTAATTGTCAAAAGCTTGGGGAATGGGGTGGGGCTTGGAGCGCCACACGGACTGTTGAGGGGGCGAGGTGCCCTACATCATAATCCAGTGGTTCTCGATTTGGCCGCCGCCACTACCGGTACCGAAGGGCGAACCGCCGTAACCGGTGGGAGCACCGTAACCGCCGTAGCCGCCTTGGGGAGCACCGTAGCCGCCGTAGCCGCCTTGGGGCGCGCCATAGCCGCCGTAGGGATCGTAGCCGCCGTAGCCGCCTTGGGGCGCACCATAACCACCTTGGGGAGCACCGTAGCCGCCTTGGGGCGCGCCATAGCCGCCGCCACCTTGGTACGGATCGTAGGTGGGGAAGCCACCCGGGAAGCCCGAGGGGGGTTGGGGATTTTGGAACTGTGCACCTTGTTGGCCACCTGCAAAGAGGTTGCCACCGGGCAGGCCCATCATATCGGGTAGGAAGCCGGAGGGGCTGCCGTACTGGGCGAAGTAGGGGGTGCCGCGTAAGAAGCCGATAGGTGCCAGCGGGTCGGTCACAGGGCCATAGTTGGTGTTGACGTTGATACCCGCAGCGTAAGACAAAATACGGTTGAGGTTGCTCGATACCGCAGCCGGGCTAAACAGGAAGAGGGGGTCAATACCCGGGCTGGGGAAGGCGAAACCTAAAGGAAGACCAGGGGTACCGAATGAGGTGTTGGAAAAACCACCGTTGGTACGGGTCGAACCAAAGCCGGTTGCAAAGCCGCCATAGGGGTTTTGCGTGGCGTTTGGCGTAAAACTGTAAAGTGATTGCGGAGCACTCATCGAAAATTATCTCCTTGTCATGGAAGTCGCTTGATTATATATCAATAAAAACTATAGAGGATATAAAATTGATTTATTTTGCCCTGATGTAACAAATTGGTTACAAATTGTTCAAAAAACAATCACTTTTGTTTTAATAAGATTTCCTTAATAATTGGTAAAAACCCCCGCTATCAGCGGGTTTATGGGGTAAACAGCGGGTGGCGACGGATAAATAAAGGGTGGGGTTTGGGTGGTTGCTTCGAGGTGTTCCGAGGCATTTTGAGGCCTGTTTGGGGTCAATTTGGGGTCGGCCTGGGGGCTTATCCATGCAAAACAGGCCCATCCGGCGGCTGTGATCCCCACAAGGGGGTCGGCGCACGGATAAGCCTGATGCAGTGGGCTAAAACGATGATTTTAGCCGTGAAACTTTATGAATAGCGGTTAGTGGTTGTGCAGGCACGGCCCATTGCAAATGCTGCAATACGCCTCTTCGGCCAGTTCCTTTAGCTTGTCCAGCACGGATGCTTTGGCCGGTACACACTGGCTGCACGCACATGGCAGCGGTTTAACGCAGACTTCTGCTTTGCATTGTTTGGAATTACACGCCATAATACCCTCCTTGAGACGCCCCAGTTGTCGTCGCGTCATCAAGCATTACCCACACATATATATAGGTATTAAACCTGTTTTTTGTGTCTTGTTGACCCCCATAAGCCTTTTTTAAGGGTTTAGGCACTGCGGCGTTTGGCGGTAACGGGCAGTTGATCGGCCATTTGCTGGTTAAACACCGCCTCGGCCTTTTCGCTGTTGACCCAAAACTGTTTACCGACCACCAGTTTCGTGTCGTCGCCGGGCCAGTTGATAATCACGGGGTCTTCGCCGCGTAGCTTGCCCAGTACGTTTCGGATCATGTCCACCTCTTCAAAGCGCGGGGGACGGTTGAAATACAGGTCCAGAATGGTGACGTCATCCACCAGCTTGGCGCTTTCAACCACCAGGCTGTACGAATCGTCTCCGCGAATGGAGAAGGTTACCTCCAGTACCACGGTTTGGCCTGCGGCCAGCTCGTCGCCGTAGGTTTCCAGCGCCTCGCTGAAGGCCACAAACTCGGCCCGGCCACTCAGGTCTTCGAGCTGGCCGATGAGCATGGGCTTGTTTTTTCGCGTCAGTCGGTGGGTAACATTGGTAATGAGCCCGGCCACCTGAATGGTGGTGCCGTCACTCAGGCCCTTGAGCTGCCCGAGCTCGTGGGTGGCCATCAGGGGCAGGGTCTCCTGTACCCGGTCCAGGGGGTGGCTGGTGACGTAGAAGCCCAGCAGTTCCTTTTCCATGCGTTGGGTGGTTCCCTCATCATATTCCGCTTCCGGGCCGCGCCATGCAATCTGCTCGCCAAAGGCGGCTTGGTCATCCTGGCCGTTTTCGGCAGCGGCAAAGGCAAACAGACTGGTTTGCCCGGTCACTTTCCGTTCGGCATGGCGCTGGGCGTAGCTGTAGATGGTTTCAATGTTTTCCATCAGCTGCTGCCGGCTTAGGCCAAAGGATTCAAAAGCCCCCACCGATATCAGGGCTTCCATGGTCCGTCGGTTCAGGGCCTTCAGGTCCACGCGGCGGCAAAAATCTTCCATGCTCGTAAAGTTGCCGCCGGCTTGGCGGGCCTGGGCAATGGACTCGACGATGCCTTCACCCACGTTCTTGATACTGGCCAGCCCAAAGCGGATGGCCTGGCCGTCGGGGGTAAAGGTCGCGTCGGAGTGGTTGATGTCGGGCGGCAGGATGGCGATGCCCATGGTTCGGGCCGTGACCATGTACTGCTGGATTTTGTCCAGATCGTTGCTGACGCTCGACAGCAGGGCCGACAGGTATTCGACGGGGTAGTGGGCCTTGAGGTAGGCGGTTTGGTAGGCCACAAACGCATAGGCGGCCGAGTGGCTGCGGTTGAAGCAGTACGCCGCGAATTCGGCCATGGTGTCAAACAGCTTGTTGGCCTTGTCCTCGCCCAGATTGCCCTTCAGGCAGCCCGAGACGAACATGTCGCGCTGCTTGTCCATCTCCTCCTGCTTTTTCTTCCCCATGGCCCGCCGCAACAGGTCGGCCTGGCCCAGGGTGTAGCCCCCCAGTGTTTGGGCCACCTGCATAATTTGTTCCTGGTAGACGATGGTGCCGTAGGTGTCCTTCAGAATGGGCTCCAGCTTTGGGTCGGGGTAGTCGATGCGGCTGCGCCCGTGCTTGCGGTTTACAAACTCGGTGGCCATGCCCGAGTTCAGCGGG
The DNA here is from genome assembly GCA_020431915.1 of Cyanobacteria bacterium HKST-UBA04. Taxonomy (GTDB): domain Bacteria; phylum Cyanobacteriota; class Vampirovibrionia; order Vampirovibrionales; family JAGQHJ01; genus JAGQHJ01. The sequence continues at coordinate 45,616 of JAGQHJ010000009.1, forward strand.
CCGGGTCGGTACAGGGCGACCAGGGCGTTGATATCCTCGAAGCAGTTTGGTTTCAGGTCCTTAACCAGCGCCCGCATCCCCCCCGATTCGAGTTGGAAGACCCCGTCCGTGTCGGCCCGGCACAGCATGTCGTAAACGGCGGTGTCGTCGAGGCGAATGTGATCAATGTCGATGCGGCCGGTGTCGGGGTGGGTTTTTTCTATCATGGCCAGGGCGTTGTCAATAATGGTCAGGTTGCGCAGGCCCAGGAAGTCCATTTTCAGCAATCCGATGGCGCCCACATCGTCCATGGGGTATTGGGTCACCACCTGGCCGTCCTTGGCATACTGCAGCGGCAGCACCGTGTCGAGCGGATCCTTGGAGATGACCACGCCGGCGGCATGGATGCCGGTATTGCTGTTGCAGCCCTCAATTTGCAGGGCGATTTCAACGAGTTCGCGTACCTGAGGATTTTGGGCCACTTCGGCGCCAAGCGGCGTGTCGGGGGCGGTGGCTTCGGCCAGCTTGGTGCCGGGCAGCGACGGAATGAGCTTGGCCAGCCGGTCGCTTTCGGCAAAGGGAATCTCTTTTACCCGGCACACGGCCTTCAGGGCGGCTCGGGCCGCCAGGGTGCCAAAGGTAATGATTTGGGCAACCCGTTCGCTGCCATAGCGCTGGCTGACATAATTAATGACAGCTTCGCGCCGGTCGATGCAGAAATCGATGTCGATATCGGGCATGCTGACCCGTTCCGGGTTCAGGAACCGCTCAAACAAGAGGTTGTGTTCCATCGGGTCGATGTTGGTAATGCCCAGGCAATAGGCCACCAGGCTGCCTGCCGCCGACCCCCTTCCGGGGCCCACGGGAATGTTGTTTTTCCGGGCGTAGTTCATGAAGTCCCAGACGATCAAGAAGTAGGCCGGAAACCCCATGTTGCTGATGATGTCCAGCTCGTAATCCAGGCGGGCCACAACGGCTTCGTTTACCTCACCGCACCGTTCGTGGGCAAACTGCAGGACCAGCTCGCGCAGGTAGCTGTCGGCACTGTGTCCTTCAGGTACCGGAAAATCGGGCAGGATGGACTTGCCCAACTCCAGTTCCAGGTTGCATTTTTGGGCAACAGCTACGGTGTTGCGCAGGGCCTGCTCCACCACGTCGGCATCCAGGTTGAAGTTGGCCAGCAGCTCGTCGCCGCTTTTTACACTGTAGCTGCCGTCGTGGTACTTGCTCAGGCTCGCCTCGCTTAAGGTCTTGCCCGATTGCAGGCACAGCAGTATCTGATGGGCCGAGGCATCGTCGGGCCATGTATAGTGGCTGTCGTTGGTTACCACCAGTTCGATGCCCAGCTCGTTGGCCAGCGACAAGGCAAACTGGTTGACCATTTTTTCCGTGTCCAGGCCGTGATCGGTCAGCTCAATGTACAGATCCGGGCCAAACACCTTGGCCAGCCAGGCGACCCGTTCGCGTGCGGCTTGCGGGTTGTTGCGCAAAAAGGGCACGGCAATGGCCCCGTTCAGGCTGCCGGTCAGGCAAATCAGTCCCTCGCTGTGGGCTTCAAGCAGCGACCAGTTGATGCGAGGCTTATAGTAAAATCCCTGCAGGTGGGCCATGGACACCAGCTTGAGCAGGTTGGCATAGCCCGTGGCATCTTTTACCAGCAGCACCACGTTGTGCATGGTTTTTCGGCTGCTTCGGTCGGTAATGTCCCCCTCAATCACGCACAGTTCGCAGCCAATAATGGGCTTTAGACCCTCATTGCGGGCTTTCTGGTACAGCTCCAGCGCCCCGTACATCACGCCGTTATCGGTCAGGGCCAGGGCCTCGAAGCCTTTTTCCTTGGCCACGGCCACCAGGTCCTTGACCTTGCTTGACGCCTGCAAAATGCTGTAATGGCTGTGCTGGTGCAGGGGAACGTAGGGAATACTACCGTGCTGTGAGGGGTTTAAGGGTTGGGACACGGGGGCGGTTGGGGCTTTCATTACATAAATGATACAAAGCGGGGGCACCGGCATACCGGAATGACGTGCATGGCCATTGTCTCATTTCAAGGGGGCAGTGGGGGCTTTAATAAGGACTGTAAATTGGCTGACAGACAGGCAGCTAGAGGCTGACAGCTTATTGTCAGCCTGTCAGTAACCGGAGCGGACTAGCCACCGGCCCGGTTGTCGGGCTTAGGGCAATGGGGGTGTAGAAACCGTGTTTCAGATGTGCCTTAAAACTTATACACCTTTACATTTGGTGGCGACGCTTCCATAATAATGGCGATCTCGGGTCTCCGTGACCGTTTTAGCTTATGGGAAGCCCGTGTTCAGTAACACACACACATCTGCGCGCCGCTCTGTGCGGGTGCTGTTTAGGAGAACAGACCCATTATGATGAACATGAAGTTAGTGACCGCCGCTTTGGCTGTGGCCATTGCGTTGCCCTCGGTTGCTTTGGCTGATACCCCGATGCAAAGCAAAAACATGAACCCCTACAAAGAGCCTGGTGTGGAGCAAAGCCACAGCATGCTCTTTGAAGCCACCACCACCCAGGACGGCACCAGCCGGGCCAAGCAATTCGTCCTCGACGAAATCCAGTCGGCCACCTGCCACGTGGAAAAAGGTGCCGTGGTGACCTACTACCAAGATGGTCGCATCCAGTTTGACGGCAAGATCGACTGCCCCAACACGGCTGATAAAGGCAACTTCGAGTTGGAAATGTCCTTTATTTCGCCCAGTGGCCAGGAAGTGTTTGACGAAGAGTTCGAAGTTGATCACATTCGCAACTTCCATTCGCCGACCCAGTGGACCAAGGTGTTGAACGGCACGTCCCGCCGCCAGGCCCACTTCTACCAGGCCGAGAAAGTCTACGTCACGATCGACTAGTTTTTTTCTCCTCCCTCTCGTTTATCTCTAAAAACCAATTGCCCGCTGTGCCTTCTTTGGTTGGTCAGCGGGCAATTTGGTATTTGACAAGGGTGTTTTGTAGAGGTGCACACGCGTGTGTGTGTCGGCGTCTACTTGTTACTTGTTGAGGCCTTCGGGGTGCAAGCGGTAGCCGCCGCCGTAAATGGTCTCAATGTATTTCTTTTCGGGCTGGATTTTCTCAAGCTTGCTGCGCAGGTGCCGAACGTGCACACGGATGGTTTCCACGTCGTCGTCGGGGTTGTAGCCCCAAACGTCCTTGAGCAGTTGGCCCAGCGAAATGGCCTGCCCATGGCTTTGCACCAGGCAGTTTAAAATCTCGAACTCGGTGGGGGTGAGCTTGCTGATTTGATCGTCAATCTTCACTTCAAGGTTCTCGGGAATCAGGGTGATGTCGCCGACCGATAAAATTTCGGGCAATTCCGTGGCGGTTTCTGCCGTGTAGCGACGCAACAGGGCCCGCACCCGTACCATTAACTCGGGAATTTCGAAGGGTTTGACCAGGTAGTCATCGGCGCCGGCATCGAAGCCTTTTACCTTGTCATCCACCACGCCCAGGGCCGTCAGCATCAAGACCGGGGTTTCCTTAATGGCGTCGTTCTTCCGGATACGTTGGCAAACGGTGTAGCCGTCGGTACCGGGCATCATCACGTCCAGAACCACCAGTTGCGGATGGTGCTGCTGAACCAGGGCATAGCCCTTTTCGCCATCCGGTGCGGTAACCACCTCGTGACCCTGGATTTCCAAATTGACCTTTACGAGCTCCAGAATGGAGGGGTCGTCATCAACTGCCACGATTGTTGCCATTTCTACTGTATCTCCGGTCGTTCCGTTAACGGTACTTGTATAGTTAATAAATCACCATTGCGCCAAATCTTCAACTTTATGGTGTCGTTGGGCTGCTTGCTCTCCAGATACCGTACGAACTGGTCAAAGGTGGTTACCGGCTGGTTGTCCACTTCCACAAGCACATCGCCGCCAAGCGTAACGATTTGGTTGCCCACCAGCAGGCGGTTGGTTCCGGCGCGCAGGCCCGCCTTGTCGGCAGGGCTGCCGGCCACCACATGGCCAACCACCAGCCCATGGTCTATATCTAATTGTAGCAGCTTTGCCACCCTCGGGTTGACTTGCAAGCTGGTGGTCAGTCCCAGGTAGGGACGAACCACCCGGCCATGGGTCATTAGGTCGTTAACGACCTTGATGACCTGGTTGACGGGAATCGTCAGGCTAATGCCGGCCGAGGCCCCGTTGGGGCTGTATAGGGCGGTGTTAATGCCAATCAGGCGTCCCTGGCTGTCGAGCAGTGGGCCACCACTGTTGCCGGGGTTAATGGCGGCATCGGTCTGAATTACCTGCTCGATGAGCCGGCCGTTGGGGGCCCGCAGGTGCCGGTTCAGGCTGCTGATAACCCCCGTGCTCAAGGTACTGTTAAACCCGAAAGGGTTGCCAATGGCCAAGACGGTCTGCCCTACCTGTAAATGCTCGGAGTTACCCATGGGAATGGCCATCAAGTTTAGCGGTTTGTCGGCAATCAGTTGTATGAGGGCCAGGTCCGTATTGGCATCACGGCCAATTAATTTGGCGGCATACTGGCTGCCGTTGGTCAGGCTTACTTCCACGCTTTGGGCCCCTTCAATGACGTGGTTGTTGGTAACCACGAGCCCATCGGCACTCACCACAACGCCGGATCCACTACCTTGTTTGGGCAAGGGGTTCAGGTTGTCGTCGTAGCGGATCGAGTACGTGGTAATGTTGACCACCGTTTGGCTGGCCGTGTTGTACACCTTGGAAATGTGCTGTTCGTAGGGAGTTAAGGCAATGGGCTCGGTGGCAGGCGTTAAATGCTTGCTGGGCAAGGCCGCAGGAGCCGCCATAGCCACGTTGCCTGCCGGAAGGGGGTGCAACCACAACACCAGCAAGGCGGACAGGGCAATCTGAGCGAGATGGGGGAACTGAAAGGCGTGGTAACGTGTCGGCAACACGGGTGCCTCCCGAAGAGCGCGATGGATCATACCTGCCCATTATACGGGGGGTGCTGGCTGGGCAGTATGTGATGGGTCAATACGGCCAATCTGGCGTCAGCGCGCCAGCGTAATGCTATAAATGTAACGATATAAGGGGGCAACGGGGCCGAAGCGCTTGTTTAGCCAGGGGACCTGGATTATGATAAGGCCATATTGATGAGGGATATGTTTATGACGAATTGGGTTCAGGCCATCCGCCAGAAAACCGTGTTGTACAGCGAGTTTGTTAAACTCGAGCACACCCTATTTGCCCTGCCGTTTGCCTTGTCGGCCATGGTGCTGGCCAGCCGGGCTTGGCCCGACCCGGCCACGGTGTTTTGGGTGATTGTGGCCATGGTGGGGGGCCGTACCTATGCCATGGGCGTTAACCGCATTGCCGATGCCGCCCTGGATGCCCAGAATCCCCGTACCAAGGATCGCCCGCTGCCGTCGGGCCGAATGGACGAAGGCGAGGCCTGGACGCTGATGCTCAGCGGCCTGTTGGTGCTTATTCTGGCTGTCACCTTCTTGCCGCCCATTTGTTTTGCCTTGCTGCCGGTGGCCTGGTGGATTTTGACGATGTACTCGTTCACCAAGCGCTTCTCCTACCTCTCGCATGCCGTGTTGGGCCTTGCCTTGGGGGCTTCGGCTATTGGGGGCTGGCTGGCCGTTGAGGGCCAGTGGAGCTGGATGGCGGTGCTGTTTGGTCTGGCGGTGCTGTTTTGGGTGGCCGGCTTCGATATTATCTACGCCTGTCTCGATACTCGATTTGACCGGGAGGTAGGCCTGCAAAGCGTGCCGGCCCGGTTTGGTATACCCACGGCCCTTTTAATCAGCCGTCTTTGCCATGGGGCAGCCCTGTTGTTTTTGGTGCTGACCGGCTGGCAGGTGGTGGGGCACCTGAGTGGCATGTACTGGCTGGCGGTGCTGTTGACGACCATGATGTTGATTTACGAGCACCAGCTGGTCAAGGAATCGGATTTAAGCCGGGTTAACGAGGCGTTTTTTGCCGTCAACGGCCTGATCAGCATGGCCATGTTCCTGATGATTATCCTCGACCGTATCCTGCTGTTGTGGCGTAGCTAGGGTTCGACGAGACGCGGCCTGCTTTGGTGCTATAGTTAGCCTGTACGGGTTATGCCAAAAGGGGTGACGCCTTGCGATTCATCCGCCAATACAACCTGTTTCCCTACAGCCGGCCGTTGTTGCGCTTGTACCTGCGGTGGAGCAGCGAGCTGTTGTACCAAATCGGCATGGCCGTTATCCAGGTGCGCGATACCTTGGCGTACGTGGTTCGAGGGCGGTTAAACGTACAGCACTGGTTTGAGCAGACGGCGTTTATCGGCGTCGATGCTCTGGGCATTGCCCTGCTGTTGACCCTGTTTTCGGGAATGGTGCTGTCGTTGCAGGTGGCCCAGGAACTGAGTCGCCAGGGGGCCAGCGAACTGGTTGGTGGCCTGGTGTCTATGGCCATTTTGCGCGAGATGGCGCCTATTATGACGGCGTTTGCCGTTATTTCCATGGTCGGCTCGGCCTACTGTGCCGAACTGGCGACGATGAAAACCCAGGATCAGGTCGATGCCCTCAAGATGCTGCATGTCAGCCCGCTGCGCTACCTCGTGCTGCCCCGGCTGATGGCCGGCGTGACCGCCTTGCCTTTTATGACGGTGTTGACCTCGCTGGC
>JAGQHJ010000109.1 GCA_020431915.1 Cyanobacteria bacterium HKST-UBA04
ACGGGTTTGGCGGCTGGGAGTAGGAAGCGCCTTGCCGCAAGAAAACCAACCACCCCACCCCTAAGCCCAACCAAAATTCTGTAGCCGATAAGAACCGTTATGTAAAAAAAGAACTAGAGCCGGACCGTCTTGCGCCAATACAGGCCAATGGCCGTGATGCTCAGGACGATGACCGGCATAAACGCCACGAGCCACGGTGGGAGTAGGGTCAACTTGCCGAATTCGGTTGAGACATACCGCAGCAGGTAGTACAGAAAAAAGACCGTAATGGCCGAAAGAAACCCCACGTTCTTGACCTGCCTGGGCGGGGACATGGCCAACGGAACGGCCAGCAGGGTCAGCGGCAGGGCACTGATGGGCACCGTCAGTTTTTCCCAAAGCAGGATGAACACGCTTTTTTCGGTGGTCTTGCCCTTGGCTTCCAGGTTTTGGATCCAGCGGGACAAGGCGAGGAAGTTCATTTCTCTTGGCTTGTAGTAGTTGAAGCTGACGTCAGGGCGAATGAAGTTTTCGAACTTCAGGCGTTTGGCACGGGTGGTGTTGGTCAGCTTGCCACTACTCGAAACGGTGTGGACGCTGGCGTTGTCAAACTCGATGTTTTGGCCTTCCCACCGGCCTCCACTGGCCTGGGTAACCTGGAGGGTCTTGGGATTGCTCAGATCGATGACGGTCGAGTACCCCAGCACCTTGTTGTCGTATTTGGAGATGTAGACCAGGCGCTGGAGCCGTTGATCGTTGTCGTAGAGCTTATATACAAAGTTTTCATGCATTCCGGGCAGGTTGAACTCGGCCACGGAAATACGTTTGAGGCCCAGAGCAAAGCGATTGGCCATGGGCCGGACGTAGTCGTACAGCAGGTAGGTGCTGCCCATGCAGAACAGGGCAACCAGCAGCGCCGGGAAAGCCAGGCGGTACACACTGACCCCGCTCATGCGCAGGGCAATCAGTTCCATTTGGTTATTCAAGTTGTTGTATACCAGCAGCGTGGCCAGCAAGCCACTAAGCGGTAGGATGTTGGCCAATATTTCCGGCAGTTGCAGGCCAATGAGGGCCAGCAGAATATCCCAGCTGATGCCGTAGCGCTGGGAATCCTTGGCAAAATCGAAGAGGGCGTCGGAGAAGAAAAGCAGCAGGGTAAACACCACCACGCTGATGATGAAGAACTCGCCAAGCTGCTTGAGGATGTATTGATCCATCAGGCCAAACAGGGGATTGGTCCGGCGGGCCGAGGAACGTCGGTCAAGAAGGCTGGGGCGTGGCGGGTGTGCTGTCGTAGAACTCGTCATCTCTGTGCCGTTTCGAGGAGGACTAGACCATACAGGCCCTATTATGACCCAGGACGGGGCAATTTCCAATGGGCTGGCCATCCGGGGGCGATTGGCTTTATCTGTACGGATTAGGACGTGTGCGCGAAGGAAGGGGGGTGGGCTTGTGATACAATCAATCCACGCATTGTATGCCTATTTTCGCGTTCGATAGAGGAGACACCTTATGGGTTCGGTTCTTGAAGTTACGGACAACACCTTTGAAGAAGAGGTGAAACGCTCCGACAGCCCTGTACTTGTGGATTTTTGGGCGCCCTGGTGTGGCCCGTGCAAAACCATTGCCCCCATTGTCGAGGAATTGGCCTCCGATTATTCCGGCAAGTTGAAGGTGGTAAAAATCAATACCGACGACAATTTCAAGACCGCCCAGGAATACCGTATCAGTGGTATTCCCAGTCTCTTGATTTTCAAGAACGGTGAGCCTGTTGAGCAAATGGTTGGCGTACACAAGAAATCCACGCTGGCCGACATGATTAACAAGCATTTGAGCAGCAACTAGTTGCCGGTGTAGGCTGTAGCCTGTTGTTTTTGATAGCGCCACTAGCAGAGGACGGTTGTGTTTGTGACCCAGCAGCCGCATCAATCCGGTTTAACGCAGGCAGGTTTAAGCGGCACTGCCTCTAAAAGTGCTGTCGATAGTGCGTTGCCCCTGTTTACCGAGGCGGATCTGGCCGAGGCGGCCGCCATCGTGTATCGCCACATGCCGCCCACGCCCCAGTACAACTGGCCCTTGTTGTCCAAGCGGCTAGGCTGCCAGGTGTGGGTTAAGCACGAAAACCATACCCCAACCGGTTCCTTTAAGATCCGGGGTGGGTTGGTGTATCACCATTACCTGCGGCAGGAAGAACCCGAGCTGAAAACCACGATGGCCAGCACCCGGGGTAACCATGGCCAGAGTGTGGCATTGGCGGGTAAGTTGTACGGGTTTAAGCCCACCATTGTGGTGCCCTACGGCAATAGCCCCGATAAAAACCGCAGCATGATTGGTTGGGGCGCCGAGCTGATTAAGTACGGCCATGACTTCGAGGAATCCCTGGCCTTTGCCAAGCAACATGCCGGGGAATGCCATATGCACTTTGTGCCGTCTTTTCACCTGCGGCTGGTGCTGGGCGTGGCGTCGTACTGCATGGAATTCCTCAAGGCCGTGCCGGATCTCGAGACGGTGTATGTCCCTATTGGCAAGGGGTCGGGTATTTGCGCCATGATTGCCGCTCGCAATGCCCTGAACCACCGGGCCGAGATTGTGGGGGTGGTAAGTACCGAGGCCCAGGCCTACAAGTTGTCGTTTGACCAGGGGCAGCTGGTGTCCACCGATTCGGCCAATACCATTGCCGACGGGGTGGCATGCCGTATTCCCAACCCCGTGGCGTTCGAGTGGATCCATCAGTCCGTCAGCCGGATTGTGGCGGTGCCGGATGATTTGGTACTCCGTGCCATAGGGGCTTTGTACAGTGATACGCACCATCTGGCCGAAGGGGCCGGGGCCATTGCCCTTGCTGCACTGATGACGGACGAAGAGCATCAGCGGATGCAGGGCCGACGCGTGGGGGTGGTGCTGTGTGGCGGCAACCTGGACTGGTCGCTGATGGAACGGGCCAAAGCCTTTATAGACTAACCCGCTTGGGGTAGGCAAAAGGCCTTTTTATACCGAATTTACGCCGCTTTTGTGGGGCGGGGGCGTCCATTAAGAGAATCTAAAAGCTTGGGAAAAGGGGGCAAGAATCCCTAATAAACTGTTTTTATATAAATGCAAATCTCAGAATCGTTTCCAAATTGTGTGTGTGGACAAAAACCGTTGGGGTCTGTAAATCATGTCAGGTATTCAAATTGGGCTGAGCGTTAAGCCTGCCTATAACTACAGCAATTACAACCAGGGCAATTATAGCCAGGGCCAATACAGCAGCACGCCCTGCGATTGCCAGTGCCACAATAATTCGTGCTGTGACAACAACAATTCGTCCTGTGGCAACAACAATTGCCAACCGTCTTACGGCGGACGAAATCCCATCAAACAAATCAAGCACCTCCTCAAACGCATCATCATGATGTTGCTTAAAGCCGTCTTGAATGGTGGTTATGGTGGTTACGGTGGTTCTGGCGGCTATGGCGGTTATACCCCCTATACGGGCTATAACGGCTATAGTGGTTACAACGGCTATGGTGGCCTGGGGTACACGGGGTTGTTCTAAACCACGTCAACGCGTGTAAACCAACGCTTAGGCGTACGCGTTGGCCCGTTGGAAACCGGTTGTCATGATATTCAGACCCGTATCGGGCGACTCTCTCTTTCTGCTGTTCCATAGGCGCGGTTACGGGGGTTGCCCGGTTTGCGTGGGGTGTTGTGCATGGGTGGGGGAAGATGCCTCCCGCCTTAAGGTCGTGTTAATGAGCCTTAAAACAATCCATTAAGAAGGCGGCCGCGTGCCTAGGTCGGTTATAGTGTGAATAGAGTCGTGTGAGCGGGTTTTACTGGAAAATCCCCACCTCAGGCAACTTGGATGTGGATCGAAAGAATTTGTTGGAGGGTTTGTGTATGTCTGTAAATGCAATCGGAGGCGGCGGTGGCGGCCTGCAAGGTGTAAACAGTATTGGTGGCGGCGGCGGTGGCGGCTGTTCCCAGTGTCAGCAGGGTCAGGATGACCCGAAATTCAAGCTTGGCCAGGCTGGCGGTGGCGGTGGCCCCGGCGGCATTCAGGGTGGCAATTTAGGCCAGGGCTGACGCGCTGTGTGAGCCCTTAAAACCACCTTCTCTGAAAGAAAATTTGTTGAAACGGCTGTACCCACCATCGGTAGCGGGTGCAGCCGTTTTTGGCCGTTAAAGCCGTTAAAACGTAATACGGGGCTTGGTCCGCTGCGATTTCAGTTTTCCCCGCCGACTGTCGTTGACCATGCGTCGGCGCTTTCGCCGTTCTTCGTCCTGATCCGGGTCACCCCCTAGTGCGGTAACCGGGTTGGTCAGGGTCACCACTTCCTCGTCGTCGGTGGGTTCGGGTTCACGCAGCCGGAACTGCTCGGGTAGCGGTTGATAGGCATAGGGCAGGCCGGTATGACTGAAGCCATAGGGCCACAAAAGCAGTTCGAAGGGGAGGGTTTGCTGGGGGTTTAGTTGCTGTCGCATTTGTTGAGGCAACAGGGCATAGGCCTGTTGCTGGGTTGCGTACAGCGCCACGCCCTGATAGATCAGGGCAAACCCAAATAAAACAGAGGCCAGTTCGCCCCGGTTTAGGCTGTTGGCTTGCACGGCCAGTTGCTGCAGCAGTCCGGGGTTGATTTGCACATTCAGTTGACCGGAAACCGGCAGTTCTCCATCACGCTGGAGCTGGGTTAGCTGTTTGAAGAAGGTTTGTTCGGCCGTATCCATGCCCCGATTCAGGCTGTTACGGATTTCGTCGGCCATATTGCGTTTGCCGGTTTCCAGTGCCATTTCCAGTACCTGGTTCAGGAAGGTGTCGGCTTCGTTCTGCCGGTTCAGGTAGTAATTGGTAATGGTCATTTCATAGAAGGCGCCAAAGTTGTTGCTCCAGGCACCGAGGCTGGGGTAGCTCAGGGCAAACTTGCGAAAATAGCTGAAAAAGGAGTCGTAATACTGGGCGGCCGTGGTGTAGTCAAAGGCCCTGTAATACTGCCGAGCTTTAGCCAGAATCAGGTCGAGGGTGCCCAGAAAGTATTGCTGGTTGCTGCCCATGGCGGCAAAATCGATGCTTAGGTCCTGGGCAATGGTTAAAGGGCTTTGAATGGCGCTGGTCGTGCTTTGTATGTTTGTTGTTGCCGGCGTTGTTGTGGGGGTTGTTGCAGGGGTTTGGGTAATGGGGGCAGGCGGATAGGCCTGTGCCGGATTGACCGATGGCACAGGCGTGTTGGCCGGGTTAATAGGCTGTATGGGGTCCACCATAAGGGTTTAAATTCCGTTGGGCATGAAAGGCCTTGTGTTATCCAGTTTGCGTAAAACGAACCCCCGAGTCTAGACCATATGGACGAGGCCGCTGCCCGACAGGACGTCTATGATGAATACAGTTGCGAATCAAGGCTGCTTGGCGTTATAGCCCATTCGGCCCGGCATCAAGAAACGGTCGTGATGCGCAACGAGAGAGACGATAAACGTGTTAGCAGGTTCCGTTGTGAATGTAACGGCCAGGCCCTTTCCTGGACCCGGTGTGTTTGCCCGGCATTGAGGCCAACGGAACGAACGGTAGGTAACGGAGACGAGCGTATCGTGGCGCATCGAGATGCAACGGTTGAAAAGCAGGCGTTGGCCCTAGAACGTCAGCCCGTAAAGTACTCCAGCAAACTGATGGGTGCCCTGAGCCGTTTTGCCAGTGCCTTGTCCAATGAAGTGCGCAACCCCCTTCTAGAAAAATACGGGGATGCCTACGATTTGGTTATCCAGGGCGATGCCCACCGGCTGCGCGAAGAGTTTGAACCGGCCATCCGGGCCTATGAACGTGCCATTGCTATGAACCCCGAATACCCGGAGGCCTATATCGGCATGGGCCATGCCTTCCGCCGAAAAGGCGACTTGAAACGGGCCATCTTCTGCTTTAGCAAGGTATTGTCCCTGAACGCCTTCCATAAAAACGCCCACATGGACCTGGCTAAAACCTATAGCGAAGCCGGGATGCCCGAAAAAGCCATTACCCACTTCCGGCAGTCTATCAAGCTGAATCCCGACTGTGTGGAAAGCAAGTTTCACCTGGCCCTGAGCCTGGAGCTGGAAGGTGAACTGGACGAGCCGTGCCGGTTGTACCGCCAGATTCTGGACCTCGACGAAGCTTTCCTGCCGGCATACAATAACCTGGGCAGCGTGTATATGCGCCAAGGGCACTACGAGCAGGCCGAAACCATGTTTCGTGTGCTGCTGAAGAAGGAACCGGAGTTTAGCCGGGCGTTTCTGGGGCTGGCCATTTGCCTGGATCGCCAAAACCGGCCGAAGGAAGCCTTGAAGTTTTACGAGCGCCTGTTGACCCTGCGCAGCTATGCCCGTAACAAAACCTATGTTCGGGATCGGGTGATGGCCCTGCGCCAGCAGTTGGGTCGAAAGCTGGCGGCTACCGACAGCGGGACCGTTCTGGTCCGGGTCAAGTAGGGAGCCCCCATTTTACGAGAGGGAGACAACGGGATGAACCAAGTAATGAACGCCATCAAAGCCA
>JAGQHJ010000110.1 GCA_020431915.1 Cyanobacteria bacterium HKST-UBA04
GGCCCATGCTGCGTAGCATGGCCGCCGGCATGGCACACGACACGACGGTCTACGCCATCCACTGGACAGCCAGCACCCTCAAAAACATGGGGCTGAGCAACCTGTCAGCCAAGGTCTACAAACTGGGTAACAAGGCCTTGCCGGAAGAAACCGTTTTCAACCACCTGCTCGGCGATCAGTATTTCTTCGACCTGCAGTCGCCTGCCGACGCTATTACGTTTTACCACCAGGCTGCCCAGCAGGAAGGCAACAACGTGGACTTGATTAAAAAGCTGGGGAAGGCCTACGCCCAAGCCAGCGAAATAGAAGACGCCACCGAGCAGTTCCTGAAGCTTCTGGAAATAAACCCCACCGACTTTGACGCCCTCTACAACCTTGGCCAGCTGTACATTGAGCAGCAAGCCTATTTCAAATCGCTTTACTACTTCAAGGAAGCCGCATTGATTAAGCCGCGTCATCCTTTTGTACACAGCAACATGGGCTATGTTCTCTTCAAGCTCGATGATATGGAAGGCGCCCTCGAAGAGTACAAAAGCGCATTGGATCTGGGCACGGACGCCGTTTGGCTGTCGAGTGTATCGCAGACCGTGGCCACCATCGTCTACAAAATCTACGGCGACATTGACGGTGCGCTGGACTACCTGCAGCAGGCCCTGCACTTTAACCCCGACAACCGCGATGCCCTGGCCACCCTCGGCGACATCTACTTTGAAAACGATTACATCGAGATGGCCCTGGCCGCCTATCAGGCCCTGATCAAGGTTGAGCCGGAAAACAGCGACTGCTACAGCAACATCGGCTACATTCTCTGGCAGCTTGACCGCAACGACGAAGCCATCGAGGCCTACAACAACGCCCTGTTGTACAACGACGGCAACTGCATTGCCCACAACAACCTGGGGGTCATTTACCTCGACGAGAAAAACAACCCCGCCGAAGCGTTAACCCACTTTGCCAAGGCCCTTATCCTGAAGGACGACTACACCCTGGCCGCCTTCAACATTGGCCGAAGCAACGAACAACTGGGCAACACCATTGAAGCCGCCGAAGCTTACAGCAAGGCCCTCGAGCTGAATACCCTCAACACCGAGCTCGACGACGAGGAAATCCAGGAACGCCTCGATATCCTCTTCCAGTAAGGCTTTTTTGACACAGCTTTCCACAAAAACCCCGCCTTTTGTCACCATAGGGCGGGGTTTTTTGCACAGCCACCCCAAAAAACCAACTCGGCCAACCAGCGGATCCATCCGGTCCCCGGCAGCCGGTTACAGCCCACTTCTGCTATGCTATAAGGGCAGGTTTTTAAGCATGCCTGCCTCGTTGCGTTCAAAGGGGTAATCCCATCCCATGACGGCCCACCACCACTGCCACCACCCAGACCCCAGCAAAAGCGACCACCTACAAACCTTAATCAAGGTTTTGGCCCTGACCACCCTCTATATGGTGGTCGAGTTCGTGGGCGGGTTTATGGCCAACAGCTTGGCGTTGATTGCCGATGCGGGGCACATGCTCACCGACGTGGGTTCCTTGGCACTGGCCGTGTTTGCGGCCTGGTTTGCCCAGCAACCCGCCACCCCCACCAAAACCTACGGCTACTATCGCCTGGAGATACTAGCCGCCTGCCTCAACGGGGTATTTTTGGTGTTGATCTCCGGTTATGTGGTCTGGGAAGCCATTGAACGGATTGGCCACCCCGAAGTGGTGCAGGGCCCCTTGATGCTCGTCGTCGCCATTGGCGGCTTCCTGGTCAACGCCGTGGCCGCCTGGCTGCTTCATCAGGGGTCGCATGACAACATGAACGTTCGGGCAGCCTTCCTGCACGTTTTGTCCGATCTGCTGGGTTCGGTCGGGGCCATACTGGCCGGCTTCCTGATTTGGCAATACCAGTGGTATTCAGCCGACATCGTTATCAGCATCTTTATTGCGGCCATGATCCTCTACAATGCCGTGCGGCTGCTTCTTGAAGCCACCAATGTCCTGCTCGAAGGCGTCCCGGATCACATCAGCATTACCGAGGTGATGCATGTGCTTGAGAACATCGAGGAAGTCTGTGCCGTGCATGACCTGCATGTGTGGTCCATTACCCTAGGCCAAGAAGCCCTCAGCGCCCATGTGGTGGTAAACAGCCGGGAGCACTACCAGCCCGAACTCGTGGACCGCATTCAATGCAAACTGCAAGACCATTTCGGCCTGAACCACTGCACCATCCAGCTGGAGGTACCCGGCCAGCATCATTACCACGACCTAACGTGTGCCCAGCAACGGCCCATTCTGGAAGCCCACATGAACGACGCCCGCGACGAGGTGCCGGACGGCATGGTGGATGGCGTCGCACTGGACAACCATCCCTCATGAGCTTTTCTTGTGCCCCAACCCCTAGTGGTGTCCCCGTACAGAGTGATATAGGTGATTCGCCCTAAGTGACCAAACCCAACTGGATGGCCATGGCCGATCCAATCCATGGCATGATCCGCCTTAAACGCCAGGATGAAACCCATCGCCTGCTGCTCGATGTAATCAACAGCCGGGCCTTTCAACGGCTGCGCCGCATCAAGCAAATGGGCATGGCCGAATTCGTTTTTCCCGGTGCCACCCACAACCGCTTTGTGCATTCCATCGGGGCCATGTGGCTGATGCTCAAAACCATCGACCACCTCAGCGAAGACCGCGACGTGGCCCGGCAACTGAAGCAACCCTTTGCCGACACCGGTGTCCCGTTCAAGCGCCTGTTGCTGGTGGGTATTCTGGTACACGACATCGGCCATCCCCCGCTGTCCCATACCCTCGAAGATGTCTTGAACCTGCAGGGACAAGGCCTCAATCACGACCAGCACTGGAACGACCTGGTGCTCAAGCATGACCCGCAACTAAAGGCCATCTGGGCCAAGTACGGGCACCCCAACATGCCCGATGCCCTGGCCCGGTTCCTCGGCAATCACGAAAACACCGCCAAGCACTACTTTGCCGACCTCGTCTCAAGCCAGCTGGACATGGATCGGCTGGACTACCTGTTGCGCGACAGTCACCACCTGGGCGTGCAGTATGGCCGGGTGGAAACGGAGCGACTGATTACCAACCTGAGCCTGGAGCCCCGGCTGGATGACGAACCGGTTATCGCCATTCGCGAAGAAGCCCTGCCCGCCCTGGAGCATTACCTGTTCGGCCGTTACCAGGCGTATAAAATGGCGTTGCATTCCCTGGACAAGGCCGCCGAAATCCTGATGAAAAAAACCCTGCTGCGCTTTGCCGAGGCTCGCCGACAGGGCATTAAAACCGGTGAGCCTGCCGACATCCTCTTCAAGCTGATTGAAGACGGTAAGTCGATGACCCATGACGAGTTTCTGATGCTCGACGACTGCTATCTGTGGGACAAAATCAACCAGTGGGCCCACCTGAGCGAAGACAAGATTTTAAAGAAACTGTCCATCCGGCTGCTCGAGCATAACCTGTTCAAATACATCGAAATTACCCAGTTTGGCGGCAACCTGACCCACAGCGACCTGATGCCCATTTACGACCAGCTGCGCCAGTATTATGAAAAACGCGGCCTGTCCTACGAGTTTGGCTTTGACCAGATGATCGTCACCCCCAAGCCCTTTTACCAGAAACCCCCCGTCAAGAATCCCATCTGGATACGGCAGCACAACGGTACCATTTGCGAGTTCGATACCATCAGCTCGCTGCCGTTTACCATGGAGCACAACGAAGGCCGTCGATGGTTGTTGTTTGTCTGGGATCGCGAAGCCAAGAGCGTGTTGAAGCGCTTGCTCGAACAACGGTTTGACCCCGACTCGCAAATCAGCGACGAGTCGGACGACGAGGATTTTGAATAAGCCGCTTGCCAGCACCCCCTGCTGTGCCGGCTATGCAAAGCATTAACCGGGATTAGATGAATCCTGAGCCACCCTGGCAGCCGGTGCGGTCGGTTGCTGGTACAGCTTGAACTCCTGATCCACATAGACCGGAGGTACATTCTGAGGCATGGTTTGTGCCCGGAACCAATCCCGTGTCCACCCCAACCCCTCGTTAAGGGAAACCGTCGGGCACCAGTCCAGCAAGGTCATGGCCCGGCTGATATCGGGACAGCGTTTTTTGGGATCGTCCACCGCCGAAGGCAGATGCTGGATAACCGAAGGACTGCCGGTAATGGCCAAAATACGATGGGCCAGCTCCAGAATACTGATTTCATCCGGGTTGCCCAGGTTGACGGGATCGACCCATGCCGGCAGGCCATCGGCATCGACCGAATCAAGCTGCATCAGACGTACCAGCGCCTCGACCACATCCTTGATGTAGCAGAAGGAGCGGGTATGCGTGCCGCTGCCATGCAGGGTCAAGGCATCGCCCTTAAGCGCCTGAACCATCAGGTTGCTGATGACCCGACCATCGTTGGGTCGCATGCCGGGTCCGTAACAATTAAACAACCGGGCAATGCGTACATCCACCCTGTGAGCTTGCCAATAGGCACGGGCCAAGGCTTCGGCGGCCCGCTTGCCTTCATCGTAGCTGCTGCGCGGCCCAATGGGGTTGACGTGGCCCCAGTCCGATTCCTGTTGCGGGTGGTTCAACGGGTCACCATACACTTCCGACGTGGAAGCCAACAACACGCGGGCCTTGGCGTCACGGGCCAACTGCAGCACATGCTGGGTACCGAGCATGCATGTTTCCAGGGTCAACACCGGATGCTGCTGGTAATAGGCCGGCGAAGCCGGGCAGGCCAGGTGAAAAATCAGGTCGACCTGGCACGGGAGGGGGTGGCGAACGTCATGGCGCCAGATTTCAAGGAAGGGGTGCTCGCGCAAATGCAGCAGGGCCGTGCGGGTGCCGGTTTCAAAGTTGTCGAGGCAAATGACCTCATGGCCGTCAAGCAACAGCCGTTCGACCAGATGGGCCCCAACAAACCCGGCTCCACCTGTAACTAATACGCGACTCACGGTGCCTTGGCTACCCTTCTTCCGATCCCATAACAACAGGAATCACAGACGCTGACGGCGGTACTGGATCCGATTCCACAACCGGACGGGTAAACGGATCATCGACCCGCCCCACCCGGTGATAAATAAACCCGCGGCGCTGCATCCGATCATAATCGAATTGGTTGCGGCCATCAAACACCACCGGAGCTTTAAGCAACTGCTTCATGCGGTCATAGTCGGGCCGGCGGAATTCGTTCCATTCCGTAACCAGCAGCAGGGCATCGGCATCAACCAGCGCCTCGTAGGCGTGGGTCATGTACCGGATGCGATCACCGTACATCGCGCGGGCCGTCTCAATGGCCGCCGGGTCAAAGGCCTGGATTTTAGCGCCTCGGGCCAGCAAACCCTCAATAAGCGTGCGCGAGGGGGCATACCGCATGTCGTCGGTACGAGGCTTGAAAGCCAGTCCCCACAAAGCAAAGGTTTTTTGCGACACATCGCCGTCGTAATAAGCCACAATGCGATCCAAAAACCGAAGGCGCTGCTGATGGTTAATGGTATCGGCCTCGGCCAGCAGATTGGTGTTGTACCCATAGGACTGGGCAGTATTAATCAAGGCCTTGATATCCTTGCCCAGACAGGATCCCCCATAGCCAAGACCGGGAAACAGGAACTTGGGACCAATACGCTGGTCGCTTGCAATACCAATACGTACCTGCTCGATGTCGGCCCCCACATGCTCGCAGAGGTTGGCCATTTCGTTGATAAAGGAAATCTTGGTGGCCAAAAAGGCATTGGCCGCATACTTGGTCATTTCGGCAGAGCGGCGGTCCATGAAAATAACCGGGTTGCCGGTACGCAGGAAGGGGGCATACAGCTCGCGCATCAGCTCGGCTGCCTGGTCGTCGTCGGTCCCCACAATCACCCGATCGGGGTTCAGGAAATCATCAACCGCCTCGCCCTGCTTAAGAAACTCGGGGTTGGAAACCACGGCAAACGGGTGATGGGTAATCTCGGCGATTTGCGCATGGATGTTCTGGCCCGTGCCGACCGGCACCGTGCTTTTGGTGGCAATCACCTTGTAGCCGTTCATGGCCACGGCAATGTCGCGCGCCACGGAAAACACCACCGACA
>JAGQHJ010000111.1 GCA_020431915.1 Cyanobacteria bacterium HKST-UBA04
GCAAAGGGCGTTATACCGGACATTACGCGGAACCGCTTCCCCGGAATCCTCTTCGTTGCCATTCGCCAAAGCCGACGGGCCGGGGCAGACGCCCTTGATGGTCAGTGCCATAGGAATCACTTCGCCAGGCTTTAGCTGACCCTGGCCAATACGGTAGCGCAAATTGGTGGCCAGGCGATCGGCATACCCCAGGTTGTTGAGCACCACCTGCTCCAGGCCATGCTGTTGGGCCCGGGCCACACCTTTGGGCGTTAGTGCCACGGAAACATACCATTGGTGATCCGCACCGCCATGGGACGATTCGTAACGGTCGGTCATGGTTATCAGCTGTTCTTGTTTCAGCTTTCGAAGCGTGGCCGGCATGTTGTCATCGTTCATGCGCTGCAACAAGGCATCCACATCTACCGGCGACACCCGTTCGAATGTCGTCCGCTGCCCGGCCACCGTGTCGCGCAGCCGTGCAGCCAGTTCATCGCGGGTACTCTCCGGGATTTCGTAAACCGTTCGATGACCAGTGGGCCGATGGGCAGTAATGGCCCACTGGAGCAACACGTCGCCCATGGTGGTTTCGATGGCGGCTTCCTTGTAGCGGCCCAAACCAAACGCAACCGGTAGCTGCCGTTTAACTGGGATCGTTTCTTGAACTGTCCCTTGAATTGCCCCTTGAACTACCTTGCGAGTCATTTCGGATACCGAGACTCGCCCAGCTATCGGTGTTAATGCCATAAGCCCTACCATACGCCACGCCTCATGACCGTACTGTTTCCCGTGTCGGTTTATTGGTTGCTCCAGGCACGTGCTGCAGCAACTGCTGCGCTGCCGGATTGACATGGACCCGGTAGCCAATGGCTTCGAGGGGTTCGCTCATCGACACCAGGGCCGCCAGATCGTCGCGGGTCAGGGGCACGCTGTGCTCGGTTTGCAGCCGTTCGATACCGTCAATGGGGTACATGTCTTGAAACAGCTTAAGGGTACGCCGAGCATACTCGAGCTGATCCGGGCCGTTGCCAGCGGTTTCGGCCCACACCAAATTGCTATCGGAGCCAGCGCTTGACCCCGACGCGGCTTGCTTGTCCCCGTGCGCCAGGTAATGTGGCGGTGTTTCAAGATCAAATAAAGCCGAATGATGCAAGCGCCAGATCGGATAATAATTGCCGTTGGCCCCATAGGTCAGGCCCCAACTCAGGTAGGCCTGGCCGTCGTCCTCGTACACCCACGCGGTAGGCCGGGCAAACACCTGATCCTGATAAATCTGGGGCAACTGCCACGGAGCCTGTCTCAACCGCAGGCCACTGAGCATGGTCAGCGGGCTTGTTAGTACGCGGGCCATGTTCGTTGCCAACTGGTTGTAATTCACCCACGGGTTAAGCCAATAGGTTTTACTGCGACCAGCGGTTCTTTGCCCCATCAGGGGCACCGGTGCCTCGTACGTCAGGGCATTGGCCACATCGCTAACCATGCGGGTCTGGCTGGCAACCGTGGCCTGGCTATTCGGTGGCCAAACCGTTGGCAGCAACGCTTGAGCGTTGGGCCACAGCCGGTTCTTGTCACGGTTGTTCAGGTTGGTCATGGCCGTTATCACGGCGTGATCCCGCTGGTTGATGTGTGTTCTGGCCAAGGCGGCCCACGTCGTATTGTCCGGCACATGGTCTATGGCGTAAGGACGTTGCTTTCGGGCCGTCAAAAATCCATACGGCTGCGGTAGTGTCAGGGCGCGCTTGGCGGGTTTAAAATCCGTTTGGCCAGCATGCAGCGCCGCCTGAATCACGTCGTCGGCCGGCACGTCGGCACCCGCCACCAACTGTTGCGGGTGGGTCATCAGGTAATACAACAAGCCAATTCGGGTATTCTTGTTCCAGTTGACCTGGCTCCGAGCAGGCACCGGCTGAATGTCGGTGGTCGGGGAAGAAGAGACAAACCGGTGTCTCTGACCAGAGGGAGTAAGCACCCGAAAAACCGGCTTTTTCAAAACGCTTGCCGCTGTTCTTTTTTCTGTTCCTCCCTCTGTTTTTTCCTCTGCCTCTTCCCCGGCAGTCGACACGTATGTCCGTTGCAAAAACCCGGCCCCAGCCAGCATGGCCAAGGCGTTATTCCGTACATTCTTGGGCACCGCCTCTCCGTTTTGGGTCGGCTCGCCAGCCAGCGTTAACTGTGGCGCCACCACATCACCTGGGGCCAGTTGACCCGTACGAATACGGTGGCGCAGGTTGGCAGCCAACTGCAATCCAAACCCGGCATTGTTCAACACAGCCTCTTCCAGGGGTTGGCGGGTTCGTTGCCGGCCCGCCGGGGTCAGGGCCAGGTAGGTCATGTACCAACGGCCGCCGGTGTCCGGAATCTGTTGGCTGGTTTCATGCCAGCGGATGTAGTCGTGTTGCTTGGCCCAATCCAGACCCTTCTTGAGATGATTGACGGTAATGGTAGGCAAGAACAACCCCAACTCATCGGCCTCGATACGTTCAAACCCCTTGGCCCGAAGGGTCAGAAAGGTTTCAAGCCGACTGACCAGATCCTGGCGCGAGATATCGGCAACCAGCCACCTCGACGAGGCGGGCTGTCCGCCGGTTTCCATCTGGGCCAACCAATGCAATAACACATCGCCCGTAACCTGTTCGATGGTAGCCGCCTTGTAGGCTATGTCTCGGCCAGCGTCGGCATCGCCCTGTTTAGGTCGACGGCCCGAAAATCGCAACGGCTGTAGCTTATCGTTTGATAGCCGGCAAAACACGTCGGTAAACACCCCCAATGGCAGGGTCGTTCGTACCGGCAGCAAAGGGTCAACCGAAAAAATAGCTTTGCTTGGGCTGCGGCCAAGCAGCCCTGTCGGGGGGCAGCAGGGTGAAATCACCATAAAACTCGCTATAGGCAACGTGCGCGCGCACATGGCATGTGCCATGCCCAACCGGCACAGCCGGCCCACACAATCGGAAACATTAGAATTGTAGTAAACCATAAACATCGCCCCACGCCCAGTACCGCTCCAACACCGTTTTAACCTCTGTAACACCCAAAAACGCCCGATCCAGGGGAACCCGGATCAGGCGTTTGAGAAAAAATTAGTGGGAAGGGAGGGCTGGCATCGTGATTTGGGCATAAGCACCAAACCAGACGAGGAGGCTGGGGCTAGTGCTTATCAACACCAGCCGCGATGCTTTCCAATGCCGGCTTTACCACGTTTTGGTGAAAACGCTGTGCCGCCTCGGCACCCTTTTGAAACAAGGTATGCGCTTGTTGCGCCTGCAATGTTTCTACCCGGGTTGCCGTCGCACCAAAGGCCACGTAAGCATCATCGTCCAAGTGAAAGGTTACACGCTTGGGGCTGTAATCCGCACTTTTTCTAAGGCTTACACCGCTTTCTGCGGGAGGCTTCAGTTGAGCTTGGGGTTGCATTCCCATGGCTAAAACGCGCATGGTCTGTACTCCTAGGTCTCAGTTCATCTAATACAGGGATAGATTTATCCACACTAACCCAAAAATGGTAACAGACCGGCTGTAAGCCGTCATTAGCCAGACGGCAGTCCTGTTACAGTCCTTTACAATCCAGTGATGTCCGCCCCCCTCCATAGGATAGGAAGCTGCTTTGATGTCTTTTAACGACCCCAACCCCACCCGGCTTAACGTCGAAGAAAACGCCGTGTCGATAGGCACCGGCGACACCCTGAACTTTGAGGAAGGCAGCAACATTGCCTTTAGCGTCTCGAAGAGCGGGACGGTTATTACGGTACACACCGAGGCCACCGGTTCGGCCAGTGGCGAAGCCAACACGGCCAGCAACGCCGGGTTAAGCGGCGTGGGCCTGGTTGAAAGCAAGGTGGGTATCGACTTGCCCTTCCGGGCCATCGATACGACCCACAGTGCCGTGACCCTGGCCCACAACCCCACCAACAAAACCGTGGACGTGGGCCTCGATGAAAGTCAAATTGATCACACCGCCCTGGCCAACGTGGGCACCAACACCCATGCCCAGCTCGACAGCCACGTAACGACGGCCTCGGCGCACCTGGCCGATGCCACCCTGCACCGCAGCATTAACGACACTGGCACAGCCACCACCGATTTATGGAGTGCCAACAAAATAACCATCGAACTGGCCGCCAAAGCCAGTGCCAGCCATACCCACACCCTGGCCAACATTACCGACAGTGGCGCCTTGGCCGCCCTCGACACCATTGCCACCGCGCAAATTGATGACGACGCCGTGACCTTCGACAAGGTACAAAATATTGCCAGCGGCGTATTGCTGGGCCGATCGACGGCCGGCAGCGGTAGTGTGGAAACGATAAGCCCCGGCAGCTTTTTATCCATGACTGGCAGCAACCTCGATGTGAGTTTACCCACTGCCGACGACACCACTGCCGGGGTGCTGGAAACCGCCACCGCCACCGAACAGCAAAGCGCCACCGCCACGGACAAGATCGTGACGCCGGCACGGCAGCAGCAGCATCCGTCGGCTGCCAAGGCCTGGATTAGTTTTACCGGCACCGGCACCATTACCATTAACGAGGATTACGGGGTAGCGAGCATTACCGACAACGGCACCGGCCATTACACCATTACCTTTGACACGGCCTTTGCAGCAACCACCTATGCCATGGCCGGCCAGGCCTATATTAGTGCCAACGGCCTGGGTACGGTATTTGCCACCAGCAAGGCCACCGGCAGCTGCACCGTTAAAACCTGGAACGAAAGCAGCTACGCCGATGCCAACACCGTCGACTGCGTGTTTTTCGGCGCCCAGTAAAAGCACCCCGTAAAAGCGCCTAGTAAAATCACCCCGTCAGAAACCTTTTGGAGCCCGCTCTTATGCCTCAACCCACCGACCCCCTGATTGCCTTTACCGATCCAGCCGACCCGACCGGTCCCGTTCGACTGGTTTACCCGGCCCCCAACAGCCCCCTTGATCTGGCCGAACTGGCCGCCCGAACGGTACCCGAAGGGGCCAACACAGCCGTACTTAGCCGAGGCGACCTGCCCGGCGATCGGTTGTTTCGCGAGGCCTGGCGCTTAAACGGCCGTACCATCGGCACCGATCTGCCAGCGGCTCGCACCCTCTGGAGAAACGTATGGCGCGCTCATCGGGCCACGCTGTTTCCTGCCCTCGATGCGGCATGGATGAAGGCCATAGCCACCGGTGACGTAGTGGAAGCCCAGCGTCTTGAAGGGTTGCGCCAGCAACTGCGCAACGTGACACAGACCGACCTGAACGGCGCCGTCACCCCACAAGCCATCAAGGCCGTCTGGCCCTCGATTCTTGACACCGCCCACCCTTAACCGCAAGGAGACCCCCACCCCATGATCCCTATGCTCGCCCGCCTGTTCGGTACCGCATCGTCGGTGCCCACCGGACCGGCGGCTCCCATTAGCGACCTGAAAGTGTTGATGCACCCCACCCTGAACTTCATGGTGATGGTGCTGCTGCAAATTCACCGCCACCAAACCCACTACCAAACCAGCCTGATTGATGTGGGGCAACTGAAGGTATGGCTGACGACCGAACTGGAGGGCCAACTGCCAGCACACCTGAAACCCGACACCACGGATCAACTGCTGCACCAACTGATTACCACTTACCGGGCCGTGGCCCAGTGGATTCGATAGGAGGCCCAGAATACCGTGATGGATCCTGACATGGGGAAAGCCCTGGAGTATCCCCTGAGCCTGGGTGGTGCCATGGCCGGCATGGGCGTTATTGCCCGCATGCTGTTCAACAAACTGATTGAAGCCAAGGATGCCACCATTAACACCCTAACGGATCGCATTGCCCACCTCGAAGCGACCAATTCGACCATGCTCGCCGACATTGCCCGGCTACGCCTCCAGAACCATGAATTGCGCAACACCCTGCAACGCTACCAACGCAAGGAGGATCACCCATGCTAGGCGATTGGCCCACCAGCCTTCTGT
>JAGQHJ010000112.1 GCA_020431915.1 Cyanobacteria bacterium HKST-UBA04
GGCAGCGTCAGGCTCGACATAGGGGCCTTCTTCGGCCATCAGGGCCCGGGCTTGCTCGCGCAGCCGGTTGGCTTCCTCCAGCAGCAGCTCGGCACGGGAGGGCGGTAATGTGGCGGCAATGGCTTCGACCGAAGGCGGTGAGGCATCGTCCTGGTTTGTGGGCTGATCCGTTGGGCCATCGGTTGTGTCACCCGCTAGGCTTTCAGGGACAGCATCGGAGGGTTCAAACGGCAGGCTGGCGCTGGTTGTTTGGCTACTGGCGGGTGTGGGGGGAACCGACACCGGGTCGGGCTGGATGACCGACTCGAAGAGGGAGGGTAGCTTGTCGCTGCCGGTCTGGAAGAATTCGTACCACAACTCCAGTTGTCGGGACGAAAAACCAATGTCGTGCGATTCCATGGCCACCTGCATGGCCCCAACCCGCAAGGAAATTTCATAGTAATGGGGCGGGGGGGCTTGGCCGGTGTTGGATTCTGGGGGGTGGTGTGACATAAGGCAAGGGGTACTGTGGCGTAGGTTCTGCTGGGGCTGGTTATAGGGGGTGGCTATAGAGGCTGGGTCGTTGGGACAATACCCATTACCAGCTTAAGGGGTCAACCGTGAAGTGTGACCACGGGGATATATACCAAAAAAGCTGACTACATGCTGCTTTCAAGCAACTTGTTACGCCAGTTTTCCATTTGCACCTCGATAAACTTGGGGTCGTCACTGCGCAACTCAAGCTCGATGTCGCCTTTTTTTAGTTTGAATATATATTCACTCACCGTTTGCGGGATCCCTTCTCTGGTTAGCTGATAACAGGGCATGGAAGCTATAATTATACCCCCATATCAGCGCTTTGATAACCCATAGATATAGTGCTTATCGGCTTTATTGGCATTTTTTGGGTCGTTTGACCCAGAAATGCGCAAAAAAGCATCTTCACGGGGTTTGATGCTGGCGGTCCAGCATCCTCTAGGGGGGGGCAAGGCCTGAAACAGATAGACCCAGGTTTTTTTAGCTTTCCGAGCAGTGTTACCGAGCCAACGGGGGAATTGGCCGTTACCATGTCGTCATCAACCGTTTTTTCAGCTGTCACGCAGTCCGTCTCAAGTCTAGGTCAACAGGCGGCCCAGCTTAGCCATGCCATAGATGCCACGCCCGTCGGTCGGCATTTGTTGGCTGCCGGCGATACAGGGCAAGACCTGGTACAACTGGCCAGGGGCGGCTCAAGAACGGCTATGCAGCACCAGCACCTGTTTAACCGCCTGGTGGCTGCAGCCCCCCGGCCGGTTCAACGGGGGGTGGGGGCCATTGTCAGTGCCATAGACAACATTCCTGGCACCCAAGGCATGTCGGCCACCATGAAGTTTGGCCTGGCCAAGCTGTTGTTTGCCATCACGGCCTTTGAAGCCATTCGTGACGGCGTGCGTACCTGGCAGAATGCCCCCAGCCATAAATGGGGGGCGGCAGCAGGCGAAGTCGGTCGGTCGGTTATGAAGAATGCCATTATTTTTGCGGCTACGCTGGTTACGGCCACACTAACCCCGGCCTTGCTGGGGCTCTCGTCGCTTGGATCGTTGGGTATTTTGGCCAGCATGGCGACCAGTTTTTTGGTGGGCCACCAGGTAAAGGGGTTGCTGGACAAGCACCACGCCAAACACCCGATGTATGCCACCTATCACCGTACCAAGACGGGCCATTCGCCCGCCGTCGCCGGCAAGCTGAAGCAACCGCCGTCGGTGGCTCGCCGGGGTGGGAAAGCCGGCTCGTTTATTACCAGCCCGTTTATTAAGGGTACGAAGGCCAACCCGTTTATTAAATAGGGAACAATTGGGGCGTGGGCGACGTTTTGTTTCCGTGCAACTGCGGCTATAATGGAGAGACGGCTCGCTATGTTGAGACGGGTGACTCAGCCCTGGTTGAAGGGTCTGAAGGGTCCCCTGATTGATGGAGCTTTTTCTCTGGACCGTTCCCTTTTTTCGCGACCCGGCTGTATACTACAGGCAGGGAGTTTATAAAGAGCGGGATAAGAGATAGTGACGAGTTCATGGACGATCATACCCTTCCGGTTTGTTTGTCATTTGCTAGCCCATGGCCTGGTTTATGGCCTGACCACACCAATAAAGGGTGTCTTGAAATTAATGGAAACGGTACAACAGCACATCACCACGGTTAGAGACGCCGCCGAGGCCTATGGCCAGGCATGCACCTATACGTTGGCCCAGGTGGCCGAGGCCATGCAGTTTTCTGACGTGCTGGTGACGCGGCTTTCAAGTTATTTTAAGCTGCCCCGGCAGTATTACGAGCGTGACCAAGGGCCCCGGCTCATGATTTTTGACCAGTCGGACCTGGATACGCTGTTTTTTATAAAGCGGCAGATTGCTGCCGGCAAGAATTTAACCGACCTGAAGACCCTGCTGGCCAGAGCGCCCAGGGCACCCCAGCACCAAGGCAAGCGCCTGCCCGACCCGCCACCGGATATTGAGGGGCAGGGCCGGTTGTTTAACCCGCTGCCGGTTCGGGCCATGCGGTCTTTGGACGACATGACACAGGCACATGCACAGGCTCAAAAACCCTATGCCTCGGCACCGGAAGGGGCCGGGCCGTTAAAGCGGACGCCCGAAGAAATTGCCAATTGCAATGCGGTGCACGACCCCGGCCGTGGCCGCCGAAAAACCGAGTATACGGACGACACCCCTTACGTGGAATACGACCAAACGGACGCCATGAACCGTCGGCTGGCCGACCATACCTTTAGCGAGTATCGCCGGCAAAACCGCCAGGAGGGTGCCCGCCCCTTAAAGGATCTGGCTGGCCGCATGCGCGACCTGGATGCCGGCGACGAACTGGGCCGGGTGCGCCAGGACGTGACCACGCGCCGCCGCGCCACGGGTACTACTGGTGCCACTGGTGTTAGGGGTGCCATGGGTGCAATGGGCCAGGAGGTGAGCCGCCTCGAAGCGACCATGGAGGCCATAGACGGACTTTACGACGACGAACTGCCTTTCCAGCACAGTTTCCCCGTCAATGCCTGGATCTCCATGGAGCAGCGGAGCCGGATGTGGCAGTTGCAGCAGGACTTGTTGGCCCGTCTGCTATAGGGGCCTTTTATAGAGGCCTGGCCAAGGGCGGACGTTTTTTGGGGGCAACAAATGGGCTTGAGGGGGTTTAATTGGGATGAGCACGCCTTCTTTATACTGTTTATAGGCGGGCGCTGCATTAAGAGTCTTTTTATCTACCGGTTTCTTTGCACGTTTACCACCCGCTTTCGTCTCCCTCATACCCCTTTCCTATAGCCCTAATACACCCCTTCACACCTGATGAACCTCACGATGCCCCCTATTATGCCCAATGCCATTTATCCGGCTTATGTGCCGTCGGGTTTTCCGCCTGCAGCACCGATGCCTTACTCTCCCACGCCTTACCCAATGGTTTCTTCGATGCCCTACCCGCCTATGCCTTATTCCGCTATACCCTACCCGATGGTTACCCCAGCGCCCCTCGCCTATCCTCAGCCGGTGCCGGTACTTACCCAGGGGCCGATTTGGCAAATGCCACCCCAAGCGCCACCTCAAGCGTCACCCCAAACGCCAGGGTTTACGCCGGTTTCGCCCGGGTTTACCCCTTTCCAGAACTGGCCCCAGCCTACCGATACCGTGGCCCTTTCCCAGCCGCCGTTGCCGTCGTCGCCTGCTGTTACGGTAACCGATGACGTGCAAGCCGTGCCATCGGCTGACGGTAGCCCCAATGCCAAGGCACCGGGCCTGATAAAGGGCGGCCAGCCCACCAAGGCGGTTGGCAGTAAGGCTGCCGATGCCGAGACGAAAGCCACCCCGGCGCCGGTGCCAGCACCTAAGTCCGAGCGGTTGGGCAACCTGATTGGCCGTTGGGCGGCCCACCAGTTTGAGCAGTACCCGGACATTGTGAACCAGTTGCCCGACGAGGTGTTTAAGATTGACCCGGAACGCCTGAAACCGGAAGACCTGCAGGAGCTCGGGACATCGATTGGGGCCGAGATTTTTACCAAAAAGCTGGAAAGTGGCCCGGCGCCCATGCGTTGGCTGGCCCGCAAGGTGTTTTTCCCCACGGTTAAAAAGATGCTGCCGGGCCGCAATTTTAGCGAGCTGGTAAACAAGGGGTTGTCGAGCGGCAATGCCATTGCGTCGGCCGGCAAGGCCCTGGATGCCGTTAGTGACGGCCCCGACCTGGGCGCGTTGATGCAGCAGTTGTCGGCCCTGGGTTAACGAGTTAACGCGTTAACGGGCTAAACGGCTAACACCAGAGAACCAACGGGGGCGAGAAAGAAAGCCCTAGTAGTTTTTAGGCGGGATGACCAGCTTTTGACCCAGGTGCAGGGCACTGGGATCGCTGATGTTGTTGGCCCGCTGGATTTTTTCGACGTACTTGGGGGCAATGCTGCCGTAATACTTTTCGGCCAGGGCACCCAAGGTATCGCCGGGCTTGATGGTATGGGTTTTGACCTCGATACCGGCCGTGGCCGAAGGCTTGGGCTGGGTAGTTGCCGTTGGGGTGGCTGTGGCGGCGGATTTTACCGGGGCCGGTTTAGTGGATTCGGCAGCCGGTTGATTGGTGGGTTTATTGGTTGGTTTATTGGTTGGTTTATTGGCCTTGGCTTCGTCCTGAATAATGGTGACGAAGTTTTCCGGTTTTTGCAGCTCGTCGGTATCGGCCGGGGTGGGGGGGATGATGTTTTTATCCAGCAGTCCGCCGGCTTCTTTGGTCGATTCGTCACTGCCCAGGTGTTCTTCGATAATGGGGCCGCCCGGGGTAACCACGGCCCGGTTGGCGGGCATCCACTCGGTTTTGTAGACCATAAACAGGGTGCTGCTGATGCCGACGAGAATACCGATGGCAATGCCGGCCACGAAGTAGAAGCTTAGGAAGCGCGAGGGGTCGCGTTCTTTGTGTTTTTCCTTGCCCCACAGGTAGTCCAGTTCGTCGGCGGCGCGGCGGTTGCGGACGTAAACGCCGGGTTCGGTTTTTTCCAGCAGGTCGCTGTCATCCATGCCGGCCTGGGTGGGGCCGGGAATACTGGCCATGGCCGTGTCGGCAGCCGATTGGGCCGGTGCGTCGGGCGATACCGTTAAGGTGTCGGTGAAGGTGTCCGTCTCGTTTTGGGTCATTGGATAAGGTCTCCAGAAAAGGCTTGGTCGCACGGGCCGGTAGATAATACGCCCGGTAGATAATACGCACAGCGTGACGTAAAAGGGGCTGTCGGGCTCATGCAGCACGGGGGCTGCAGCCATGATCTTACGGGAATCGGGGCTAAAAGCCAACTTTTGCGTGTGTCATGCCGTGGGCCGTTACATCAGGTTCAGCTCCCTTGGGCCAACGGAGGGCCAAAAACCGGGGCTGACAGGGGCAGCCCGGTTATAGACAGGCTGTCATAACTGTTACAATTTTAGTGAAAAGAGGGGGCTGAGGTGGGGGCAGTGGCAGTGGTGTGCCCCCATGGCAGGGGGCTGTCGAGACGGGAATGGGTGGGGGCTGCAAAGCTGTTGACAGCTATTGACATGGGCCGAGACGGTGCAGTACCCTAATGGTTCTGCCGCGACGCCCCCGACTCGGTTTTTTGGGGCCCGGGGCATTCGCTTTAAACCGTGTATTTTGTTTCTGGTATGCCCCCATCGTCTAGAGGCCTAGGACACCTCCCTTTCACGGAGGCGACGGGGATTCGAATTCCCCTGGGGGTACCACAAGCCGCTCGTGAGCTCGCGCTCATTGAGCGGCTTTTAGCTTTTCGGGGGTTTATGGAGTTTTTGATTTGGTGCATTTTTGG
>JAGQHJ010000113.1 GCA_020431915.1 Cyanobacteria bacterium HKST-UBA04
AGCTGATGAAAACCGACGCCGAGCAGACCCAGGCCCAGCGCGAACGGTTGCAGACGATTGAAAACAACTTCGAGCTTCGCCAGGCCCAGCTTGAAACCGTGCAAGTGCAGGTGGAAATGCTGCGGTTGAGCCAAACCCTGCTGGACTACGAGGCCTATAGCTGGAAATCGCGCTACGAGCTGGCCACCAACCGCGAAAAGGTGGACACGGCCGACATGTACAGCAAGATTCTGCGGGCCATGGACAAAATCGAGCACTTCGAGCCGTATTTCCAAAGCAACCTGTCGCACGTCAATGCCCTGATAGACCAGAACCAGCGCATTGACAGCCCCCACAACAAGGCCCTGGTTGAAACCTACCAGGAACAGGCCGAGGCCTATGTGCAGGTACTGAACCGCCTGAAACAGGTGAAGCGGCTGCTGGAGCGGTGGAAGCAGGAGCTTGACGAACAGCGTACCGAACTGCCTCTGGCCGACCAACTGCATGACAAAACCCATGAGCTGATGAACTGGCTCGAAAGTATCTGGGATTTCGAGTTGTTCACCGTCGACGAGCCCGTCATCATTAACGGCCAGGTGATTACGGACCACCGGGGCATCACGCTGTCGAACATGCTGATTGCCTTTTCCATCCTGATTTTGGGCATGGTGGTCTTGCGCTTCTCAACCAAGCGCTTCAGCGCCCTGGCCATCAGCCGCTTCAAATGGCACCCAAACCGCGTGGTGCTGTTTAACAAATGGCTGTACTACCTGATGGTGGCCGGCCTGGTGCTGCTGGCCATGGGCATGGCCGATATCCCCATGACCATCTTTGCCTTCCTTGGGGGGGCCTTGGCCATCGCCGCCGGTTTTGGGGCACGAAACCTGCTTAACAACTTCCTGAGCGGCATTATCCTGCTCATCGAACGACCGGTTAAACTCGGCGACATTGTGGACGTGGAAGGCACGCGCGGCACCCTCGAACGGATCGGTATCCGCTGCTCCCATGTTCGACGCTTCGACGGCATCGACATCCTGATTCCCAACGGCGACCTGCTGGAAAAGAACGTGATTAACTGGACCCTGAGCAACCGGCAATTGCGCGGCTCGCTAAGCGTGGGGGTGGCCTACGGTTCGCCCACCGAAGCGGTTCGCGACATCCTGTTTGAGGTGGTACGAGACCACCCCAGTACCTTGCCTGTACCCGAACCCATTGTGCTGTTTGAGGATTTTGCCGACAGCGCCCTGAATTTCCGGGTGTTTTACTGGCTGACAGTCAGCTCGGAAATGGATATGTACATCACGGCCAGCGATCTGCGTTTTGAGATTGAACACCGTTTCCGGGGTGCCGGCATTACCATTGCCTTTCCCCAGCGCGACATGCACCTTGACACGTCCACGCCGCTGCAGGTCACGGTCCATTCGGGCTCACTGGAGCATCCGCCGTCGACAGCCGGCAGCTTGGGAAAACCCGGTGCGACCAAGCCCAGTTCGTCGGCCGGCAAAAACGAAGCCATACCGGTCTAACCCGTATCCTGCCCTTGGTTGACCCCAAGCCTTGATATGAGACAATTTGGGCTAGGCTCAGCACGGCCGATGCCGTGCGCCAACGGATGGTTTCCCCGCTTTGCTTCCCTGCCTTTACGCGCTTTCCCCGCTGCTACCGTGCGTAACCGGCCTCTGTGTCGGCCCCGCCTTCTGTTGAGACCGCCTCGCGGCACACACTCACCCAGTTTTGTAACGATGTAAGGAACCCTACACTATGGCACCTGCTACGGCCACTCCCCCAACCAAGACTTCCGTTGGTTACGTGACCCAGATTATCGGCCCCGTTGTGGATGCGGAGTTTCCGCCCGGCGAACTGCCCAATATTTACGACGCTTTGACCATCAACGACAAGTCCGAAGCGGGTGACGACATTGTACTGACCCTGGAAACCCAGCAACTGCTGGGTGACAACAAGGTTCGGGCCGTGGCCATGGACAGCACCGACGGGATGAAGCGCGGGATGAAAATCACCAACACCGGCGCTCCCATTTCCGTACCCGTAGGCCAGCCCGTGCTGGGCCGTATCTTAAACGTACTGGGCCAGCCTGTTGACCGACAAGGCGCCGTGGAAAGCAACGATTACAGCCCGATTCACCGTCCCGCTCCCACGCTGCAAGACCAGAATACGGACATCGAGGTCTTTGAAACCGGCATCAAGGTTATTGACCTGTTGGCTCCCTACCAGAAGGGGGGTAAAATCGGCCTCTTTGGCGGGGCTGGCGTCGGCAAGACCGTCATCATCATGGAACTGATCAACAACATCGCCCAGGGACACGGCGGGGTATCGGTATTCGCCGGCGTAGGCGAACGGACCCGTGAAGGGAACGACCTGTGGATGGAGATGAAGGAAAGCGGCGTACTGGACAAGGTTGCTCTGGTGTACGGCCAGATGAACGAACCGCCCGGTGCCCGTCTGCGTGTAGGCTTAAGCGCCCTGACCGTGGCCGAGCATTTCCGTGATGTCGCCAAGCAAGACGTTCTGCTGTTTGTGGACAACATCTTCCGCTTTACCCAGGCCGGTTCGGAAGTATCGGCCCTGCTGGGCCGGATGCCCTCGGCCGTAGGCTACCAGCCGACCCTGGCCAACGAGATGGGCCAGCTTCAGGAACGGATTACCTCGACCAAGGACGGCTCGATTACCTCGATTCAAGCAATTTACGTACCGGCCGACGACTTGACCGACCCGGCCCCGGCCACCACCTTCTCTCACTTGGATGCCACCACCGTACTGAGCCGGCAAATTGCCGAACTTGGGATTTACCCGGCGGTTGACCCGTTGGATTCGACCTCGCGCGCCTTGTCGCCCGACGTGGTGGGCCACGACCACTACGAACTGGCCCGGGCTGTGCAGCAGACGCTGCAACGCTACAAGGATCTGCAGGACATCATTGCGATTCTGGGTATGGACGAACTGAGCGAAGACGACAAGCTTACCGTCGATCGCGCCCGGAAGCTGCAGAAGTTTCTCAGCCAACCCTTCCACGTGGCCGAGGCCTTTACCGGCCTGTCGGGCCAGTACGTTAAACTGGAAGACACCATTACCGGCTTCAAGGAAATCGTCGAAGGCCAGTGCGACGACCTGCCCGAACAGGCCTTCTACATGGTCGGCGGTATTGACCAGGCACGGGAAAAGGCTGCCGAGCTGGCAAAAGGATAATCGCCCCATGAAACTGAAGGTTGTAACCCCCCAACGCGTTGTGTTTGAAGACGATAACGTCGATGCCGTCTATGCCATGGCCATTGATGGCGAGGTGGGCATACTGCCCAACCATGTGCCGCTGGTCACCCCGCTCGACATTGGCGTGTTGCACTATAAAAAAGGCAACCACAAGCAGGCGGTCACCATCATGGGCGGCCTGCTGCGAACCAACGGCCAGTCCGTGTCGATACTGACCCATGCCGCAGAACAGGCCAACGAAATCGACCCCGGCCGGGCCAAAGAGGCTAAAAACCGTGCCGAATCGGGCTTGCAATCAGCCACTGACAAGCATGAACATCAGATGGCTTTGAAGCGCGCAACGGCACGGTTAAAAGTGGTTGAAAACCGGTAATAAATCTCGTATTTATATCGGGGGCAGCGGTCAATCACGCATCGAAAACGCGTTGTTAAAAGCAGGCGTTGTCCAATAACAGCTTGGATAACGGTCTAATCACTATCCTTTGGGTTAAAAACGGGGGATAGATGCCTTGAGGGGGCGAGATTAGTCTAACAACAGGGATTCAATCATTTGAGCCTGGCTGGCCGTCTGGCGACGATCCAACAGGGCACGCTGGCGTGAACGCATATACAGACGCAATGCTTCGCGGATCAATTCACTTCTGGAGCGGTGCTCTTCTTCAGCAAGTGCATCGATCTCTTCAAGGAACTCTTCTTTCATTGAAATCAGGACTTTTGCCATAATTTCCTCCTAAACCAGTCATCTCTAGTTGTGTATTAAATTCGTATATATTAATAAAAACATTCTTTTTGCGTTAGTTGCCACTTTGTTACAGAGTATTTACATCTTGTATATTACGCTAACACAAGGGATTTCAAGGCGTAAAAGCGCGGAAAGCCTTGCTAATCCTTAAGAAAGCATTATAAACAATCAAAGGATTTGTATATATTAATGATATATTTACGGGTAGTTTTATCGCCTAAATTTCAGCCATTCAGACCACGAGCCCAAGACAAGGCACTGATATAATGAGGCTCGCAGCCGATCTGTGCCGTACGGTGTCCCAAAACCAACCCAAAAACGGGCCACTGCACCAGACGCAACCGACCCCGGTACAACTACCCCCCCATGCCCTATCCTGCCTTACCCTCCACCCACCATCGTCCCCTAACCCGCTTATTAAGCGGGGTCTGTTCGTTGGCCTGCGCCGCCTCACTCGCAGTGTCACTGCCGCTGGCCGTCGGCCTCCCGGCCTTGGCAAAACCCGCCAAAACCGAAACCAGTAAGGCCGATCACCCGACGACATCCGGCAAGTCCGACAACGCTTCGACCAAGAAAGCAGCCGAAAAAACGGGTCAAAAAACCGACGGCCAGGCCACAGCAGCCCAAACCGACAATAGCAACGGCCTGCCGAATCCGCCAACCGTGGTGGTTGAGCTGCCCAAGTTTGCCCAAATCACATTGATTGAATCGGACATGTCCGGCCATGGGCTGGTTGTGGGGTTTGATCGCCCCGTCAAAGCCAGCTTGATACCCACCTACCACGACCAAAAACAGGCCCTGATTCTGGACGTGAAAGGGGCCAACCTCGACAGCATCAAGGCCCAGCCCCAGTTGATTGCCAACCTCAAGGCACGCTTCGGCTTCCTCGAAGACATTCGCCTGAGCGAGTTCAAGGGCAGTACCCCCGTCATCCGGCTGTTTATGATCCCCAAGGAAAAAGCCATGTCCGGGGATCTGGAACTGAGCGAAGGCAGCAGCCGAGTTACCATCAAGTTTATTGAAAGCGGCCTGGCCCAAACCGTCGATGCCCAGGTTCCCAAACACATTATTGAGCCGAAGCTCTCGCTGTTTAACGAGTTTATGTCTTCAAGCGCCCTGAACGACAACGCCACGGCCTCGGGCAACAGCAATCTGGCAACAGGCGAGCCAGCCTCTGGTGCCATTGTGCCGGTGGCTCTGACCAGTAACAGCGCCGCCAGCACCACCACGACCACCCTGGTGAAGGGCCCCGCCAAACTGTACGGCAGCACCACGGTCGACGTGGACAGCCGAAGCTACAACAGAAAGGTCGACGAAGCCGAATCGCTGCGCCGCGAGCGCAACCAGTTGGCATCGGCCAACGAGCGGTTAAAGCTCCTGCTGGCCCAACGGGAAGACATCATTAACCACATGCGCGAAGCCCAGCAACACCTGGCTAAAACCGACGACGCCGGTAACCTACGCCAACGAATGGCCACCCTGCAGGTTGAGCTGGAACAAACCAACCTGGCCTATGACCAGCTGAAGCACGACCACCGCCAGGCCCAGGAAGAACTGAGCCGCCTGCGCGACAGCACCAACCGTCTGGAAAAAGAAGCCGAAGGGGCCAAGGCCGAAAAATACCCACCCCAAAAAGACTGGGAAAGCTACAAGGCCGAGCTGATTCCCAGCCTGGCCAAGCTACAGCAAACCGAGCTGGACCGGCTGGTGGATGCCGAAAAAGCCTACCGAAAGGCCCGCGAGCTGGAAACCATTCACGAGAAACCCGAAGAAGCGTTTAAGTATTATGCTGAGGCCTTCCGGCTGGCCCCC
>JAGQHJ010000114.1 GCA_020431915.1 Cyanobacteria bacterium HKST-UBA04
TGGGGAAGAAACGGAAGACAGCAACGAGGAAGCACCCCCACAGGCCAAAGCAGACACCTAGGGCATGAACTGCGGGTCGTTGCACTGCTCCGAGCTCGGTTCGCGCCAACAGAAGGGACTCAGTATGGCCTTGGTATCGTCGGACCAAAGCCCCCGGTTGGCCTCCATGGCCTCGTGCTGGTAGCGGCGATACTTGCCGAAGGATTCCTCGGGTTTATCCCAGGCAAAGCCTTC
Source organism: Cyanobacteria bacterium HKST-UBA04 (assembly GCA_020431915.1). Classification (GTDB taxonomy): domain Bacteria; phylum Cyanobacteriota; class Vampirovibrionia; order Vampirovibrionales; family JAGQHJ01; genus JAGQHJ01. The sequence continues at coordinate 235 of JAGQHJ010000114.1, forward strand.
CTGCACAATCAGGGAAGCCACGTCCTGGCCGTCCATGTCGATTTTGCACACCTTGGTTTTCAGAAAACCCGTGGTGCACTTCAATTGAATCCGGTGGCTCTTAAGCAGGTTTCTGGTGTAGCGGCGCGCTTCCTTGCCATAGGGTTGGTCCAGTTCCGGCGCATCAATCCCCAGAATCTTAAACGTGTAAAACACCGTGTTATCGTTCACCTTGCAGGTATCCCCGGTAAAACAGTCCTGGACGGTAGCCAGGCTCCATGCCACACCGGTCGGCAAACCCGTGACGGCCAGCAGGCTTAGCGCCACGCCAACCCACATGTGCCCCCCCCAGGATTTTTGGCCACAGGATGGCAACAAGGTTTTTAGGGCTGGCTTCGGCATAAACATAGGCACACCACCTTTTCTCGGTACAAGGGTTTCCAGACAAGCGCGACAACACAAGGGCAACGACACGGACACAGTGTAGCCTGAGCCTGGAAAAATATCCAATCCCCCAGGCCAACAGTCTGGGTGGAAGGTATTACGGGGTCGGGGAGGTCTCCGGTTCAACCGGCATTTTGTCGCCCACCAACAGGGCCTTGTAACTCCCCCAAAAATGAATGGCCATACCACCAAAAGCGGGCCATCGCTGCAGGCGACGGGACACGTCGGTCAAATCGCCTTGGAAGCGGGCAAACTGATCGTGATAGGTTACGCGGCTGGCTGGTACCGTGACATGGTGGCTAAACCGAAAAGCCTCGCCAGCCGAGCCCAGATTGGCCCCTTGTTTGAGCAGGACCAGCAGCTTGTGATCGGGATCGTACGGCAGCAGCCACAACCGGGCCCGACGGTGCGTACTCCAACCCAGAGGGCGGTAGGCTTCAAAGGATTCGTCAGGCAGCGGGCCCGTCTCCAGGGCTACCACCACCGGCTTGCCGCTTTGCTGCCCCCAGGCCAGGAACGGTTGGGCAAAGGTTTCAATGGCTTCAGGCCGGGTCCGGTAATCCATTATCGTGACGGTGTCGATATAGGGCGCCAGGGCCTCAAGAAAAGACCCCGAAGCATCCGGCATCAAACGAGGCACTCGGGCCTGATCAAACCAAAAGGGCAGCACGCTATCGAGGGCAAAGCCCGTTTCGGTTTTAACCTGGTTCATTAACGCCACATAGGCCTGGTTCCATAATGCTGGGTTGGCGTAATACCCAGGCATCAGGTAGGGTTCAATGTCATACTGTATTCCCTTGAGCCGATGGGCCTGGGGTAGGGTTGCGTTAAAGGCCTGGTACGTCCGGGCCCGCTGCAATACGGTTTTCTGCCCCGAAACGGTCAGGCCGTAAGGGCTGCCTTCAACCACCCAAACGTGTATGCCCTGCCGGTAAGCCTCGGCCAAGAACGCCTTGAGGGTTTTTGGATACCCCAGCGCCTGGTTGTCGTTAACCAACGGCACATCGATATAAACGCGATCAATGCCCTGTCCGGCCAAATCGGCGGCAAGCTCGACAGGTTGCTCTACCCAGGTTTGGGCAGCCCAAACCCACGTGGCCTTGGCCCGCCGGGAGGGCCAACGGGTGGGCTTGTGCCCGCCAGTCGGCTGAGGAAGGGCGTTGACTGAGGAAGGGGTGTCAGCCGGATCTGTTGGATCAATGGCCTCGATACTTTTCACCCAGTCCGGGTGCCCCCCCGCCATATCGTACTGAATCATTAAACCGCCCCGCATCGGCCGGGCCACGTCGTTGTGCAACAAGGTGACCCATTGCACCTGGGCCGCCTCAACGGGCAGGCGAACGACCGGCGCGTCAAAACAGGCCTCATCAACGGTCTCGGTGGTCATCCCTTCTGGTTTCGCTTCGGGCATGGGAGGGTGATCATCGGGCTGTGCAGACAGCTTAAGCCAGGCCTGGGCCATGGCCGGATGCACATACAGGCTAAAGGGGGGTTGGGTGTCCGGTTTTTGGCAATCCGAAGCCTGACACTCCAAAACTTGTCGAGGCTGGCAAAGAGACAGGTCCGTCGACGGGACGGGTTGAGCCAAGCTTAGGTCTAGGCCGCCAAGCAACCCCGCCAGTCCAAGGATTGCCGCCAACCCCTTGGCCGGACGACCCAAAAAACGAAACCACGCCAGATCACTCATCGATGTGCCACCAACAACAAACATTCAGGGGGTCAGGAACCCTCGTACAAAAAACCGTTAACCGGTGCCGGTCCTTTTGGTTATGATACCCCAAGACCCCGACCTGCCCATGACGATTCAACCCAAGGAGGGTGCCCCCGATGAACCAGCCGTTTTCTTCCCGCAACCAACCGTTTTCCACTCAAAGCCAGCCGCCCCAGAACCCCCTGCAAGCCAATTTACCCCAACCCCAGCAGGAAGTTCCCGACGTTCCGCCTCCAAAGACACACGGAAACCGTTTCCTGGATCTGGTTGAGGCCGTCAAACCCCACATCAACGAGATTACCGTTGAAGACCTGCAGCAATGGATTGCCGACGGCAAGCCCGTGCACGTTATCGACGTGCGCGAACCGATTGAAACGCACAAAGGGGTTATCGGCGACCCTATTCGCATTCCCCGAGGGGTGTTGGAAGTTCAAATCGAACGGGCTGTCCCCGATGTGACCGAAACCATCGTGCTCTATTGCGCCGGCGGCAACCGCTCTGCCCTGGCAGCCGAATCACTGGGCAAGATGGGCTACACCAGTGTCTACTCCATGATTGGCGGATTCCGGGCATGGGCACAAAGCCTGCAGCCCTAACCAAGCCACCCCAATCTGGGTCTAGGTCTGGCGTGCCTTAAGCGCTGAGTGATGTACCCCATCAATAAACGACCGGATGGTCTTGGACCCCACGGTCCAGTTGGGGGCCAAGGCATACAGCGGCACCATCAAGCCATGGAGCCAGGTAACCATCCAGGCATCCAGGGGCAAAAACAGCAGCTCCATTAATCCCAGCTTGTTTTCTGGCTGGGCATTTTGCTTGTTGTAGGGATCGGCGCTGTTAAAGTTGGGCGATCTTAAATGCGTCAGGGTATAAAACAGCGACTTGACCCCGGCCATTAAATGCTTGGGGTTAAGAAACGACGTCAACCGACTCAACAGGGGCAAGCTTCCTTGTTGCTGAGGCTGTTGGGGTGCGGGCAGGTGGTGGTGGTGAGACGGTTGTTGATGGCCAAATTGAACCTGGTCGGCTCCAAGCGGTGGGGTGCCAAAGGGCCCATGCCCATCGGATCGAGCAAGCGATGCGGGTTGCAGCGACGCGGACAAACCAGGTGGGCCAGTGGGGGAGGTGTGGGAAGGAAAACAAACCATAAACGAACGGGTAGCTCCTACTCAATTAAATAGGGGTTGGTGGTGACAGTGCATAAAGACCCCTGAACCCAGGTTGTGCTACCGCAACGACATTTGAGGGTTCAAAAGCGCCATTGAATTAACATTTGTTTACAGTTTGTCGCGCGGTGGTGCCAAACAGCCCTTACCGTGCAGGGCATTAATTGTCGGTTTTCGGCAAGCTACGGGGGTTCGACCCCCATGCCAGCTTGCGTTTGATCAGACCGTAAAAACTTTCTTTGCGCGAGGCAAAGGAAAGAATATGTAGTTTTTGCTTGGCTGGACAAACTGTCAAGGACTGGCCCGGCGCCAACGAACACATGGCCTCGCCATCGGCCGCACACACCAGGTCGGCCATGTTGCGCGGATCGGAGGTCAGGGTAATGGTGGTGTCGGAGGGTAGCACCAGGGGCTTGGCACCCAGGCTATGGGGACAAATCGGGGTAATGGCCACCACCGGCAAGGACGGTTCAAGCAAGGGCCCCCCTGCCGACAGGTTGTAGGCTGTCGATCCGGTTGGGGTACAGAAAATCAACCCGTCGGCATCGTAGTCAGCCAGGGTTTCACCGTTAACGGCAACCAGCAGCTTGGCCAAGCGGGTCGGATCGGCATTCTTTACCACCACGTCGTTTAAGGCCACCACCGGCGAACCGGTGTCGTTTTGAACCGACAGCATCGCCCGGGTCTCAATCTCGGTTTCGCCCGACATAATGGCTTGCAAACGCTCTTCCAGACCATCGGCCTCTATTCGGGTAAGGAAACCCAGGTGACCCGTGTTAATCCCCACCAGTGGCACCTGGTCATCGGCAAACATGCGCACGGCCCGAAGAAAGGTACCGTCGCCACCAAGCACCAGTACCAGGTCCGGCTTGCCTTCGGCTTCATACAAAGCCTCGCCGTCGCGGCTATTAAGCACGGCCATGTGCAGGCGGGTGTTGGGATGATGCTGGAAAAAATCGGTAATCTGGTTTTTCAGTTTGTCGTGCGGATCCGTTTCTCGGTTCTGAAACAGGACCACATGGGCATACCGGGTTGTGCTGGCTGCTTTTCCCATCTCGTCGTCAACTAACCCCCACACCGGCTTCGAGGGTTAACCCAAGGGTCATGGCTCCGCCCGAGGCCTTGGTCGCGCCGCCCGTATCGTCAACAATATCCTCTACGTCCATCCATGTGGGCCCAATAGACACATCCACCACCAGCGGCACCCTTAGGGGCTGGTCGAGACCCATGGCCGTACGCACCAGCTCAATAACCCGCTCTTTTTCCGGGTTAAACACCTCCAGCACCATTTCGTCATGGACCTGCAGGATCAACTTGCTTTCAAGCCGCTCCCGCTTTAAGGCCTGGTGACAGCGAATCATAGCCACCTTCATGATATCGGCCGCCGACCCCTGCAAGGGGGTGTTAAAGGCGGCCCGTTCGGCAAACTCCCTTATAAACCGGGTCTTGTCATTCAGGTCGGCTGACAGATCGCGAACCCGACCAAACAGGGTGGTGGCCACCCCGGTTTTGTGAGCCTCGGCAACCACCTCGTCAATGTAGGACTTGACCCGTGGGTAGGTTGAAAAATAGCGCTCGATAAACTCGGCAGCCTCGCCGGGAAAAATATCCAGCGCCTGACTCAACCCGTAAGCTGTTTGGCCGTAGATGATACCGAAGTTCACCGCCTTGGCCCGGTACCGCTGCTCTTTGGTCACCGCCTCCAGCGGAACCCCAAAGACCCGGGCGGCTGTAGCCGCATGAATATCCTGGCCCTTGTTGAATGCTTCGAGAAGAATCGGATCCTGGCTGAAGTGAGCCAACAGCCGAAGTTCAATCTGGGAGTAGTCGGCACTGAGCATGCACCAGTGATCCCGGTAGGCCGGCACAAAGGCATGGCGGATAGATCGGCCCAGCTCCGTGCGAATCGGAATGTTCTGCATGTTGGGGTCACTGCTGCTCAGGCGGCCCGTGGCCGTAATGGTTTGGTTAAAGGAGGAGTGCAACCGGTTGTCCGTTACATCGACCAGCTCGGGCAACACATCCACGTACGTGGATTTAAGCTTGAACAACTGCCGGTACTCCAGCAGTTTCTTAACCACCGGCCACTCACCAGCCAGCTGTTCCAAGACCTTGGCATTGGTTGAATACCCTGTCTTGGTTTTCCCTTTGTGGGGAATTCCCATTTTTTCGAAAAACACTTCGCCGACCTGCTTG
>JAGQHJ010000115.1 GCA_020431915.1 Cyanobacteria bacterium HKST-UBA04
CTCGGTTGGATTCGGCTAAATTGGTTTGGACTGGTTTAGATTGACTCTCTGGATGGATACGGCCAAGTCGTCGCACCATGATCCGGCACGTCTTAGACCACAAAACTGGACTGCGTCCCAAAGTCGGTGGGGTTGATGTAGTTCTGGTTACGCACCTGGGCCTCGGCCTGGGCTTGCTGCTGCTGGGCCAAATTCAGCTCGTTCATCAACTGCTGCGATTCGCGGCTCCAACCAAACAACGAGTGATCCCCGTTAATCAGCGTATTGCCGGCATCTCCTGCAGACGCCATCAGGCCGTATTCTGCCACCGGGTTCGTGGTGCGACTGTAGTGGTTATGTAGACTCCGGCCCACGTGTGCCCATCGGGACTGAGCCAGTTGGCTGACCCGTTCTCTGGCCTGGCCTTGCAACCAACGGGCCAACGTCGGTGACATTTTATCCGGCGGAAACCCGGCAGCCCGCGCAACAGCAGCCGCATCATGCGCCTCGCAGTTGGCAATGGCCTTAAGCATGTTGTCGTTCATCCCCCGCAGCTGGGCAGCAAACATTTCCTTTTGACGCGCGATGATAGCGGGATCCGCGCCTTCCCGAAGGGCTGCCTTGTAGCTCTCCAAAGCAGCCTCAGCCTGCCGAATATTGGGGAAGTTTTCACCCCCAGCATTGGTTGCTTTCCAATTATTAACCCATTCAGTGCGTCCGCCCTGAGTCTGCAGACGAGCGACCGAAGCAGCTGCGTCATCGGCCCCTTCACCCCCGGCTTGGACCAGCGTTCTAAGCCGGGCCAATTCATCACCAACCGCTTTTTCAGCTGCGCTGTCAAACTCGCGAATAACCGCCTTATGGACTGCCAACGCCGGATCGTCAATGATGCCATCTACCGCCTTTACCACGGCATTTTCGCTTACCCTGGCCACATCATCCACCTGGTTGGCTACCAGGTTGCGAATGTTGCCGAGCATGGTGGCGTCATCGGCAGCCACCCGTACCGCGTCATCGGCCGTGGCCAGAATGGCATCGTCCGAAGCATTTTTGGCTGCTTGCCCGGCAATCGAACCAGCTCCTTTGCCGATCCCTGCTTTCAGGGCAGCCACAGCCCCCCAGGCCATGGGGATAACCGATCCAGCGAACATGCCCCATTCAAAACCATACGCACGGTTCTCGGCCATCAATTTGTTGGGATCCAAACCACTGCCATTGGGGTTTTCCTCAAACTTCTTCAAGTCCTCGCTCATCTTGCCCCATTTGCTAATCAAACCATAGCCCTGATAGGCCAGCAAACCAACTGCTGCTACGGCCCCTACCACCAGCAAGGGTGCAAACGCGGTGGCTGCAATAGCCGTAATAACCCCGCCCAACAGGTAGCCCAAGCCGACCCCGAGCCCAACACTCAAACCCAGCCCCATCACGGCGCTGGTCCAGAAATTGGTTCGAATATCGCCTGCCAGCTTCTGCGCCCCGATTTGACTGGTGGTTTGCCGAACCGCTTGCACGGTCTGGTTGGTTACCGAAAACAACGGCGCAGTGGCCCCGGAAATGGATTGAATTGGTGGCATAGGCTTTTTGTGTTCCCCCTCAAAGATCCCGTGATATGCGTTTAGTGCGTTTGGGCCTGGGTTGATCTGGTTACCCTGGCGCCGTGTGCACGGGCTAATTCTGAACAACACCGGCCGGCTGCAACCAGCCGCCGGATGGATCGACACCGACCCAAAAAATCCCAGGCCGGTCTCGTTGAGTGGGACGCCTTAGAAGGCGACCCCTAAAACGGGACGAATCGCCCACACCAATACATGGCCGGATTGACTGGTCTGCCAATAACGCATCTGGTTGATGATTCCCCCGCTTAAACCGTCTCTGCAGGTATATTGGCCACACCTAAAAACAGGTCGTGGACACCCAGACGGTTTCTTCTAAACGCTTTAAACAATTTCGCGTACTTTAATAGATGACGCGTGAAAAACGAAACAAACTACTGAACCTCTTCTCTTGTATTAAAACATGCTTAAGATACTTTGTGACAGCCCAGGCCCCCTGCCCCAGCGGACTTTAACAGACTGTTACAGAAGAAACAGCTAAAAAAGCCGCCCACAGCCCCTTTTGGGGCTACACCGCTTGGAGGTTCCCTTATGCGCCGCTTTGGGTGCATACTGCTGTGGTAGTTTCTATACCCCTTGTGCAACGTATAAACAGTCTGTCTTTTTGAGTCACGCTGTGAGTACCTGCGTTAGTACCTGGTTAGTGCCTGATTAGTACCTGCCCATGTTTAATTCACAAAGCCCCCAACAACCCAGCCTGTCGGGTATCAGCATGGCCTCGGCCGGTGGCGCCGCCGGAAAAACCCCCGCCGACATGCACGACCTGCCGGACCTGTGCCACAAGTGCGGCCGCTGCTGCCGCAGTGCCACCACGTTTAATTCCTACCCCAAGCTGCTCGAACTGGTCGAGCAGGGCGATCAGGAAGCCATCGACTTTCTCGAGATCTTCGAGCCCTTCGACTCCGTTGAGCAGGCCCGGGCCGTTGTGCCGGAACAGGTGCAACGCGTGATTGACGAGGTAAGCCACCGCAAGGACATGCACCTGGACGAGCTGACGTTTTACCACTGCCGCTACGTGACCGAGGAAGGCATGTGCGGTATTTACGAACGACGGCCCCGCTGCTGCAGCGAAGCCCCCTACCACGGCTGGAGCATGATGCCCCCCGGTTGCGGCTTTGAAGGCTGGCAGTTCGAGCAGCGCGAAATGCAGAAAGCCGAAATCCGCAAGCTCAAAGAAATCCAATACCAGATGGAAGCCCTCTCGCCCGACGGCATTCGAACGGCCAGCGGCAGCATGACCCTTGACGAACTGCGCGGTAAAATTAACGAGGCCCTGGCCCCCTGGAAAACCTTCGGCTCGCAACACTGGTAGCCGGCTGGGCCTGCACCCTTTCCATTAGAGGGCCGTTTGGGCCATAGAACTATCGAAACTAAATGGATTTGTATTGATGACATCGAATCAGGAACCCGAAGATACCAGTCTGGTCGATGTAACGGCTCTGCCGTCCTCCAGCGCCGACATTGACGCGATGATGGCCCGCGACGATTTTAGCGGCCTGAGCGCCAAAATTGAAGCCCTGATGAAACTGCCCCAGTCGTTGTGCAAAATCAGGGGCAACTGCTGCCGCGTGGCCACGTTCAAGGGCAGCCTGTCGTACGAGGACATCTGTGCGCTGGCCCACAGCGACCACAAGGACGCCCAGAACGCCAAGGATTTTGTAACCCTCTTCGAGCCCTATGCCTCGCAAGACGCCGTGCGCCAGATTGCCCCGGTGTTTGTCGACCGGGTACGGGCCGCAGCCGACGGCGACCCGGATGCCATCAGTTTTTTCAAGTGCCGTTTCCTGGGCGAAGGCGGAGGCTGCCTGGTGCACGAAGACCGCCCCACCGGCTGCCGGGCCTATCCCTTTCCGCACGAAAAAACCATTTACCACCCCGGCTGCGGCTTCGAACGACAAGGCCGACAAAACTGGAAACAGGTGCAGACGATTGTGGCGTTCCTCGAACGTCGGCTCAGCGAGTTTGCCGGCTAGCGCGCCGGCCTGTGCACTGGTTTGTGCACCAGCAAAGGCACCTGAAGCCTTCCATTTGCTTTTCTTTTTTTTGATTTCCGCCAGGAGGGGGTGACCGACCCGCGCCTCTTTTGGCTTTTTAAGCCTTTGCGGCTTAATCCAAAGTTTAGTTTGGTTTTCGTCAGGGGAGCAGGGGGGCGCGAGGCCAACCGTCGGTTCTTTTTATGGTAGGGGGCCAGCTCCCTAGCGGTTACTAAATGCTTTTTCTTTGTCAGGGGAGCAGGGGGGCGCGATGCCCCCCCCGCCCCCCTTACAAACCCCTCCCCCCCACCCCATGGCAGCCCCCTGAACCCCGGCAGCACTGGGGTTCGCCTAGGGGTGGTTATGGCGAAGGTTGGAAACGGGGTGCCTCAAACTCGCTCGGCTCGTTGCCACGCTTTTAAACAAGCGGGCAACGCCTCGCTCAGACAGTTCGGCTTGCAACGGCTCACCCCGTGCTGCTGACGAGCGGGGCAGGGTGGCTTCGCCCGGTGCTGGTGACGGGCGAGGGCTTTGGAAAAAGGGCCGTGTAAGCCCCGGCTTAAACCGATCAGCCCCTCAGCGGGGGTTGGTAGGGGGCTGGCCCCCTACCAAAGCAAACCGCTTTAAGCCTTCGCTAAGGCGATACAAGACACGCGCCCTCACGAAGAAAAAGCAAACTTGAGTTTGCATCAAGCCTAAAGAGGCGCGGGTCGGTCAACCCCTCTGGTGAGACCCAAAGAAAGCAAACGAAAGCTTGGCGTACGCCAACAACACCCTTTAAAAAAAACACACCCCCCCTAAAAAACAAAAAGGCCTGGGGCAGCCCGTACAGGCTACGGCCCCAGGCCATCAATGGGTTAGTTAGTGGGTTAACTGAATAAAAGAATCTGTTCGTTGCAGGGTAGAACCGGTAAAGCCAGTAAAGCCAGTAAAGGCTCAAGGCACTCCAGGCTAGGGTAAAACCAACCTTGGGTAAGCGGGCGCTGGGGTGTAAGGCGAGACGGGGCAGGGTATCGGGCCCTCGAATGGGGTGGACCCCTGACCCCGTCTCTACAGAATGGGTGTGGCTTAGCCGCGGCTGTCGAGCTGCTTCTTGATGAATTGAAGCGCTTGATCCAGCATCTTTTGAACGGCGTCCATCTGGGTTTCGACCAGCTTGAGCTGTTGCGACAACAACGTCCGTTTCTGCGTCAACCGCATCTCGCTGAGCTTGAGCTTGCGCAGCTTGGTCTCGATGAAACCGAGGGCTTGCCCTACGGTCATCTCCAGACGGTTGCCACTGGTCATAAAGATGTGGCGGTTGTTGTTGACCCGCAGGTTGTTTCGAACCCCTTCGGCATGGCGCGTACCGGCCTGGTTGCTCTGGGTCAGGATGGTCTGCAGGACCCCGCGATCCTCGTTGGACAGGTTCAACCGGTTGGCCAGGGCGGTCAGGTTCACGGTACCATCGCCCTGGACATTGGCCAGTTGGGCAAACGAGGTAATACGCTGATCCGGTGGCTTCGTCGAATTGTAGGCATCCACAGCCTGGCGAATCCGGTTGATGGTGGCCCCCAAGTGCTGGCGGAACTGTGCCTGTTCCTGTGGCACCGTCAGGTTCAACGGGGTGGCCGGGCCGGACGTGGGTCGGCCAAAGTAGTTGGCCTGGTTCAGCATAGCCGTGGCCCGACTCAACAAGGCGGCTCGGTCGGCAAAGGTTTCGGTGGTCTCCGACGTCCCGTTGCGCACAGCAATGGTAATCTCAGCGGCAGGGTCATCCGGAATGCCTGCTATACCGTTGGAAGAAATATTGGTGACACCAAACATCTCGTTTAACAGCAGGTTTTGCCGTTGCACCAAGGCCTGGGTAATGGCCGCCTGTAACGCCGCGCCCTCCGGTCGCTCAGTGGCCCGCGTGTTGGCCTGAATCATGCCCGCGACTCGGTTCTCAACGGCAGCCAAACCGCCCGAGGTGTCCACCCCAAAGAGGGTGGCCAGCAGGTTTGTCTTCACGGTCTCTGAAGCGGTGGCGTAATTGCTGGTACCCAACAGGTTTTGCAAGCGCGTTTGTACCGAATCGGCCCCGGCAGTGGCCGGGAACGTGGTCAACGCCACTTCCGGGCGGGCCGGAATTTGGAAACCGGTGGTG
>JAGQHJ010000116.1 GCA_020431915.1 Cyanobacteria bacterium HKST-UBA04
CTTTCAATAATGGTGGTGCACACCAGCACGTCGACGCTCTGTTCGCTAAACTCCAGCATCACGTTTTCCAAATCCCGCTCGTTCATCTGCCCATGGCCAATAATGAACCGTACTTCGGGAATCAGCTCCTGCAGCTGGTTGGTGCGTTCGTAAATGGTTTGTACCCGGTTGTGCACAAAGTACACCTGCCCACCCCGGTCCACTTCCTGCAAAATGGCCATGCGTGTTTGCGCCGGGTTATAGGGGCCCACAAAGGTTTTGACCGGTGAGCGGTTGACCGGCGGCGTGTTAATCAACGTCATGTCCCGAACGCCGCTCATCGACATGTACAGGGTGCGCGGAATGGGGGTGGCCGACAGGGTCAGGGCATCCACCTCGCAGCGCAACTCCTTGAGCTTCTCCTTGTGTGACACCCCGAAGCGGTGCTCCTCGTCGATAATGGCCAGGCCCAAATTCTTGAACCGTACGTCCTTCTGCAACAGACGGTGGGTACCGACCACCACGTCGCAGTCGCCCATTTGCAAGCGCTCGACCACTTCCTTCTGTTCCTTGGGCGTACGAAACCGGGAGAGCAGTCCCACGCGAATCGGGTACGGCTTGAAACGTTCGGAAATAACATGGAAATGCTGCTGGGCCAGAATGGTGGTGGGTACCAGCACGGCCACCTGCCGGCCACTTAGCACAGCCTTGAAGATGGCACGGATGGCCACCTCGGTTTTACCGAAACCCACGTCGCCGCAGATGAGGCGATCCATCGGCTTGTCGCTTTCCATGTCCTGCTTGACGTCGATAATGGCCTGGTACTGGTCGGGGGTTTCGACGTAGGGAAACGCCTCCTCCATCTCCACCTGCCATGGCGTGTCGGGTTCGAAGCCAAAACCGCGCGTTCGGCTGCGGGCCGCATACAACCGCAGCAGTTCGCGGGCAATGTTGCGAACGGATTTTTGCGCCTTGCTCTTGGTTTTGCTCCAGTCAATGCCACCCATCTTGTTCAGCTTGGGCGGGGTATCGCCTGCCCCGCGATAGCGGGCCAGCATGTTGATTTGGTCCGCCGGCACATGCAGCTTGTCGTTGTTGGCGTAAACAATGGTCAGGTATTCACGCGTCTCATGGCCAATCTCGATACGGGCCGTCTTCATGAACCGGCCGATGCCATGCTTGATGTGTACGACGTAATCCCCTTCACGCAGCTCGTCAATGGCCTTCAGTGCATCAGCGTCCTGACGCTTGTGGGCCGACGTCTGGGTAAGGGCGATTTTTTTCTGGCGCCGGGCAAACAGTTCGGCATCGGTGTAGTGCACGATTTTCTCGTTGGGCAGCAAAAAGCCTTCCACCACCCCATGGCGAACCACCAGTACATCACTGGCCACCTGTTGCAGTCCCTCGACGGAAATGCCCGCATCACCAATGAACTGGGCCGGCACGTCCCATTCCTTGCAGTGGTCGAGCACCCGCTGGGGACTGTCGGAAGTCACCACAATCAGGAAGCCCTTGCGGCGGTACTCGGCAAACTGATCGACGGCCTTTTTCATGTCGGCCTTGAAACTGGTGGGCGCTTCCACGTCAAAGCTAAAGCGGGATTCGCCCAACTCGAACCCGCTGTCGTCCATGCCGTCGGCAAAAGGGAAGGTGTCGAGATACAGCCACTTCTTCATCTTCTCGCGCAAGGTTCTGAGGCATTCGGAGGCATTGAGGTGGAAGGGCATGCCGATGTCCAGAATCCGCCCCTTGGTCGTTCCTTCCTCAAGCTGGCGGGTCAGGCGATCGGTATACCCTTCTATGTTGTTGACCATCAACATCCAGTCGTCCACCACCAGCAAGGCATCCGGCGGCAGGTACGACAGCACGGTGGAGAAAACAGACTCGGCCTCAGCCTCGTAGGCCAGCGGGGCATAAAAATCGATGCCGTCCGGGACAAACGCCTGATCCAGCGCGGTAATCTGGTTATCCACCGTGCTCTTCAACGCCTCGTACTCCAGCTCGTTGAGCGACTTGGCCTGCACCGCCAGCCGATCAAGCAGGCGATCAATCAACACCGTCTTGGTGGGGCCGTCGAGCATCACCGACGTGCGCTGGATCATCGTCAACGACTTGATGGCATCGACGGAACGCTGGGTTTCAATGTCGATGGCCCGGATCGTTTCAATCGTGTCGCCAAAAAATTCGAGACGGACCGGATCGCCGTTGACCGGATAAATATCGAAAATGTCGCCCCGGGTGGAATATTCCCCCGGCTCGAGGATAATGCTGGCCTTCATGTACCCGCGGGCATGGCATGCCGCCGCCAGGTCGGTCGGTGAAATGGTTTGCCCCACGGCCAAATGCAGTGCCCCGGCCTCCTGGGCCTCAATGCCCAAATGTTTAAGCACCAGGCTCTTGGCCGGAATCAGGTAGATCTTATGGCTTGCCTGGCGCAGGTCGGCCACAAAACCATACAAGTCCTTGAGGGTACGCACCGTCAGGTTGCCCAGGTCGTAGGGCGAAAAATCCTCGGTCGGGTACAGGGCCAAATCGGCTTCGTCGACCAGTTCCAGCAAGTCGCGATGCAACCGTACCGCATGCTGCGCGTCGGGGCACAACACCACCACCGGCTTATCATGGCGGTTAAACAAGGCACTAATCAGTAACGCCTTGATGGTAGGGTTGGCGCAGTTCTCCACATGGACTTCCACCTGCGGCTTATTGAGCAGAAACCGATCGGACAACGCATGGAGGGCCGTCGTATAGGTTTGAAACCAGTGCAGCAGTATCCGGCTACCGGCCAGCGTGGCACATTGGGATGAACGGGTTTTGGGTGGAGGCATCATATCTGGCAAGCGGGTCAACCGTTTTAAGGGATTATTTTAGGGGGTGTAAGACAAGGGGGTATAAGACAAGTGGGTGTGACGCGGGGAAAAGCCCAGGCGCTGGCTGGTGCCCGCATTGAGTTCAACCACCCGATCGGCGGGGGCCGGCGTGGCATAAACCGGGCACGGATCCGCCTTGCATGGCAAGGCGTTCTCGACGACATGGATAAGCACGTCGTTTTTGAAAAACAGGATATCGAGCGGAATGAGCGTGTCCTTCATCCAGAAACGCAAGGGGTAGGGCCGGTCAAACTCAAAGAGCATCCCCCGGTTCTGGGCCAGCGAAGTACGGTGCTGAAGTCCCCGGTTCTGCTCCGGCATGGTCCGGGCCACTTCCACGGTAAACGGGTGATCATCCAAAACAATGGTGGTTACCGGTAGCCCGACGGCCACCTCGGTAGCCGACACTGCCGCCACCTGCTCAGCCGGGTTAGGGCACGGCGGCTTCGACCAGCCTCCTTGCATGCCACCCAACAACCCAAGGGTGACACACCCCCCCACGATACCCAAACAGGCAAACCACCCCCTTGGTGAGTGGGGGCAAAAAACAGCCTGAAATAAGCGGAGTGGCAACATCACAAGAAGGATAGGGCTTGTTCGGGGACAAGCGGGCGATAGACAAGACGAGTTACGAACCCTGGGCGACCTTGCACGAAACAAGGACGGGCCAATAGTCTATTCTACCACTTCCAGGTGTATCGTTGCCGTACCGGAGCTGATTAACCCGATTTCACGGGCCGCCCCCTTGCTCAAATCAATCACCCGACCGTGCGCGTAGGGGCCGCGATCGTTAATCCGAACAACCACCGACTTGCCATTGCGCACGTTGGTTACCTTAACCCGCGTGTTAAACGGCAATGTACGATGGGCTGCCGTCAGGCTGTCCATGTCAAAGCGCTCACCATTGGCCGTTCGCCGGCCATGAAACCCTGGGCCGTACCACGAAGCCTGGCCATGCATCTTAATGCGACCACAGGCAATCCCATGGCGGATTTTCTCGTAGTTGGGCAAACGTCCCTTGACACCCGGTGGCAGGGCCGGTGTCAGCAGGGCCAAGGCATCTTCTTGCGTTACCGGTGCTTCACCCAGGGCCTGGCGTATATTGTTGGCCCACTCCAACGCCAGCTCGTTGCTCGAAAGCTTACGATTCTCGGCCGTTTGCGGGGCAATGGTCAACAACACCCCCTTGCCCATAAACACCACCGTATCGTCCCCCTGCACACCAGGCTTGATGTCGGCAGCGTTACCGTTGGCCAAAAACCCTTCCAGGCGGTTTCTGACCACGTTCATCCGCGACTCGATGGGGATGCCAGCCAGTGAACTGTCTATGTTAACGACGGTCTGATCATTAATCAGCAGGCTGGCCGAGTGATCCTCATTGACGACCACGGCTAAATCCGCGTCAGCACCGTGGGCATTACCAACCGAAACCGGGGTATCCTGATGCACGGGGCCATCAAGCTCATCAATGCCCCGAACCATAATCGGGTCAAGCAAACTACTTAACGGATGACTTGCTTCATCCGGCAGGGGGGGATTCGACGCCTCCAGCTCGCTATTGCCACCAGAAGCGGGCGTCTCGAAAGACGTGTCATCCGCCTCCGAACCCGTGGAAGGTTCGGGTTTTGGGGCGGGAGCCGACTCGTCTCGGCCAGTTTTAATAGCCTCAAAGACCCGTTGAGCAACCATATTCGACATCAAATCGGCCAAGGCAGCCCCTTCAACAACCGTTTCACCGGCAGAGTAACCCGTTAAATCGTTGTCTGCTGCCGAAGCAGCCGCTGTTGGGCACCAGCCAGCCAGTACCAACACCGTTGAGACCACGCCCACGCTGCAGGCCATTTCAATTGAAAACCGGTTGATCATCGCCATATGTCCTTCTACAGGGGGCCGTTTCAGGGGTTTGGTGGCTAAAGGAGGGCCGGGTTTGAATAAAAGGCCGCTAGAAACAGGGCTTTGTTTGGTCTTTCGAGCCCGTTTCTAAAGGGCCATGATAATCGGGCCGATACCAGGAACACATCAATCATTTAGTTCTTTTAAACCAATGGTTCCACTTTGCCCAAACACCGCGCTAAACAACATGAGTAAACGCAAGGTGGCCCCATGGTCGCCCGTATTGTTACATTTGTCTAAAGCAAACTGGGCTGTTTAGAGGGGCTTATCCCCCGTTTGTAACAAGGGGGTTTAAAATCGGTCGATAACGGGTATAACACCCGATAAGGACCAGCTGAATGATGACACCGCCATGCACGGACGCGCATGGGCGTTAAGACCTTAACTGCGACCAACACCAAGAAGGGACTCTTGCGATGGGATTTTCCTCCGGATCGGTATCCTTAAACGTCGGTACCACGTTTGACTGGCATTCGCTCATTCAACAGCTGGCCTTTGTCGAGGAGCAGCAGACCGTCACGCCGCTGCGCAACCAGCAGGCTACGTTGCGCGACAAGAGCAGTTCGCTCAATACCTTCCTGAACCTGGTCAGTACCGTTCAGGACAAAGCCGATTTGTTTCGGTCTGCCAGCCTGAGCAACCCCTTTGGAAGCCTGGCTGCCACCTTCGCCAATGCCGATCAGGCGGACGAACTGGGTGTTAGCGTAGCCCAGTCGGCCAATACCTTTAAGGGCGCCATTGATTTCAAGCTAATCGCTAAGGGAACCGCCACCA
>JAGQHJ010000117.1 GCA_020431915.1 Cyanobacteria bacterium HKST-UBA04
CCTCGCCCACCGACTTGCCGGCTTTTTCAAGGGCGGCAACCGCCTTGTCGCCTTTCAGGCCAAACTTGACCGGGTTGGCTTCAATCTGGTTGGCCTTGGCCATGTTTTGGGCATACAACGAGGCCATCTGCGCCGACACGGCATGATCCTGCCCGGACATGTCGGAACCCGGGGCTTCGGCCCCGGCCTTGAACCGCATGGCCTGCTGGGCTGCCGCCCGCAAGGAGGTCGGATCATTGCCGCCGGCAAATGCCGGCGAGGGGTCGAAATGGGTGGCCCCGCCGTTGGCAATCTGCATGGTTTCGCCGTTGGCCAGGCTGACGGTTTGCATGTTGTAGCTGATGGTGCCGCCCGTATAGGCGGCATGCATGGCCTCGTGCGACCGGGTGTTGGAATCGATGGCCCCGAACTGGGCCTTCTGGGCCGACACCACCGAGTCGAGCGAGTTTCTCGTAATTCGTCCGTCGGGGGTGCGCTGGAACGAGGGCAGGCCCCCCATCGAGGCGGCACAGTGGGCGCAGCCCGATCCGTGTGGAATTTCCATAAATGACAGCATGCTATCGTCGACGGCGTCGGCTTCTTGGCCCCGACCCTCTGGTCGGCCGGTTCGGCCAAAGGCCGTATCGTTGCCGGGCTTGCCTGTGGACAAAGCCGTTTCGTCATTGGGGTCTAAACGGTTTTGGGTACTGTTGCGCTGGCTCATGCTGCTGGGATTCCCACTGTATGGCGCGCCGGACCATTGGTTCCGGCGTGTGATGGCGTCTTCGGCTGGTATGGATGAAAGGCTCATGGAAATAAGGAACGGCTCTTTGTACAAGGCTTGGTCGCGGCTTGGTTTCGGTTTGGTCGCGTCAAAAAACCCTGGTACGTCACGGGTATCGTAAATGGGTTGGCCGATTGTTTCGAGTAATGGGCACTTGTCGCCCCGTCTTAAGACATTGGAGACCCTATCTTGGGCGTTTGTTTTAACCGTCTTTGACGAGGCATCTGGTAAACAACTTCCCTAATTATCTCTTTATAGTATGACGCATGTTTTGTCCGGGTCTGCCGTTCTTAAGGAAGCTTTCATGGTCGTATATACCGGCAGGGCTTGAGTTATCGCTTAAATATAGTGAGGGGCAAGCCCCACTATGCCGATACGGTTTGGCCACCCTACACAGAATGCCCGATTGGTGCTTTGATGGAAGGGGCACGCCGAAGGTTGTACCGGTGGCGGTGGCCTCTTGATTTTGTTGTCTTGGATGGATTTACGGATTGGACCGCGTTGATGTCTTCACCTGAACCCCCTGCCTTATCGCCTGCTTCATCGATTTCGCCCCGACAGCTGCTGGCCGATGCTCAATGCGTGGTTATTAAATGCGGTACCCAGATTTTGATGGGCGAGGATGGCCAGCTTCAGAAACCCCGGCTGACCCAGATTGTGCACGAGTGTGCCCAATGGCATCGTCAGGGCAAGCAGTTGCTGATGGTCACGTCGGGGGCCGTGGGGCTGGGGCAGAAAACCTTGGGGTTGAAAGGCGCCTTGGCCCTGGATCAAAAGCAGGCCTGTGCCGCAGTGGGCCAAAGCCAACTGATGGAAATTTATCGGCAGCTGTTTGACTGCCATGGGATTGTCACGGCCCAGGTGCTGGTGACGGCCCGTGACATTGCCGATCGGCGCCATTACCTGACGCTGCAGAAAACACTTAAAACCCTGCTTGAGATGAACGTCATCCCGATTATCAACGAAAACGACACCATTTCCGATGCCGAGCTGTTGCCGACGGCCGCCACCCAGAGCTTTGGCGACAACGATAAGCTGTCGGCCATCCTGGCCAGCAAAATCAATGCCGATGTGCTGATCCTGCTGACTACCGTCGACGGCATTTATACAGACAACCCGCAGCATAACCCTGATGCCGATCGACTGGCCGTGATTGAAGGTTTTGAAGCCCTGCAGGATGTGTCCGTATCGGGCCAATCAGCGCTGGGTCGAGGCGGGATGGCCACCAAGATAGAGGCGGCCCGTATTGCCGCCCTTAGCGGCGTGCATACCGTTATTAGCTCTGGGGTTGAACCCCAACCGCTGCTGCGCCTGCTTGAGGTGCCCTCGGTGGGGACGTTTGTGGTGGCCCGTGCCAGCTTGCAAAGCCGAAAACGATGGCTGGGGTTTGCATCGGGTACCATGGGGGCGTTAACCATTAATAGTGGTGCCGCCAGAGCCCTGGTTCATCAGCAGGCCAGCCTGCTGGCAGCCGGAGTAACGGCAGTGGCTGGTCAGTTCGGGCCTCGACAGGTGGTCAGTATCCAAACCGATGAAGGCGATGAGATTGGTCGGGGGCTCTGTCACTACTCGGCCGAACAAATGGCCAAGATAGTGGGGCGCCAAAGCCATGAGTTTGATGGGTTGCTGGGTCTGACGAACGCCCCGGCCGAAGTCATTCACCGCGACCAGCTTGTACTGTATGATGCCTTGTACCAGAGCCCTGACGCCTGAGCCGCTAGCCCCAGTTCTTGGTAGCCGGCGCACGGGCAAGCGGTCTGTTTGTAACGGTCTCTTTTTATTCAAGGAGCTTGTCGCCTGATGCCTGACCCAGCCACCCTCACCCAGACCATGGCCGAGATGCTGACCCAAAGTCGTCAGGCGGCCTATACCATGGCGACCCTGACCACGGCCCAGAAAAACGAGGCGTTGTTGGCTTTTGCGGCCTTGCTCGAGACCCACCGCAGCGACCTGCGATCGGCAAACGACCAGGATTTGAAGGCGCAGGAAGGCCAGCTCAGCCCGGCCCTGTTCCAGCGCCTGAAGCTGTCCGATGCCAAAATAAACACCCTCATCCAGGGCTTGAAAGACGTGGCTGGGTTGCCTGACCCGGTAGGCCGCGTCACGCTTCAAACCAAGCTGGATGAAGGGCTTGTTCTGAGCAAGGTGGCCGTGCCGATTGGCGTGATAGGCATTGTGTTTGAATCTCGCCCGGACGTGGTGCCGCAAATCCTGTCGCTGATCCTTAAAAGCGGTAATGCCGTGGTGTTTAAAGGGGGGCGAGAAGCCCACCACTCCAATGCGGCGTTTATGCGGGTTGTTGATGCCCTTAACGCGCGGTGTCCTTTTCTGCCCAAGGCCTGGGGCCAGTTAATCGACAGCCGCCAAGCCTTCCAGGCCCTGCTCGATTTTCACGACAAAGTGGATCTGGTTATCCCGCGCGGGTCCAACCAATTGGTGCAGCAGGTGATGGCCGCCACCAAAATTCCGGTGCTCGGCCATGCCGACGGCATTTGTCATCTTTATGTGCATGCTTCGGCCGATGCGGCGTCGCCAGAAACCATGGCCCTGATTATGGACAGCAAATGCCAGTACCCGGCGGCTTGTAATGCCTTGGAAACCCTGCTGGTTGACGCGGCCGTGGCCCAGACCTTGCTGCCCCTACTAAAAGCCGCTGCCGACGAGTCAGGGGTGACCCTGAAAGGCTGTTCCAAGACCCAGGCGGTTATTGACGGCATTGAGCCAGCCCAGGAAGCGGATTGGCATACGGAGTACGGTGATTTAACCATGTCGGTCAAGGTGGTCGATGATTTGGCCGCGGCCATTGCCCACATCAATACCTACGGCAGCCACCACACCGACTGTATTGTGGCTCGGGACGAGCAGGCCATGGAGCAGTTTATGGCCCAAGTGGATTCGGCCAGTGTGTTTGCCAATGCCTCGACGCGCTTTGCCGACGGGTTTCGCTATGGCTTTGGGGCAGAAATTGGCATAAGCACGGCCAAAACCCATGCTCGGGGGCCTGTGGGTATGGATGGGCTGGTGATTTACAAGTACCAGTTGCATGGGCATGGGCATTTGGTGGCCGATTACAGCGGTGACACCCCAAAACCCTTTCTTCATCAGCCTTTATAAGGGATACTAGGGCTTAAACCGATAACCTGGCGTGTTCAACCAGGCGGGGGTGGTTTGGGATGTTTCAAATTCTTTACATCTAATGGCTATATAAGCAATATTCTATTTATATATTTTTTATTATAATAAGCGCCACATACAGTATTGGATGTTTCATGGATTTTCTGACCAACACATTTGCAATGATGGGTTCTTTGCCAGGCACCGACCTGTTGCGGTTAGATCCGACCTTGGCTCCCTTGTTTAGCCAGGCCTCGGCCCAAACGGGTATTTACCCGAGTGGTTCCGGTGGCGGGTTTGGCAACAGCTATGGTGGTGGGTTTGGCAGCAGTTTTGGCGGTGGTTTCGGTTCAGGCGGTGGTTTATCCAGCCTGGGTGGCAGTTTTGGTGGTGGTAGCGCCGGTATGGGTGGCCTAGGTAGCCTTTCTGGCGGTGGATTCAACAGCTTTACGGCCCGCAGCATGGGTGGCGGCATTGGTGGCGGCTATGGCCAGCCTTCCAAGCCCAATACCCTGTACACGGACCCCTATTACCGCAGCGTCATTGGCGAAGATTTCTCTTATCTGCTCCAGGCCGAGGATCGCAACCGCGAGCTTCAAAACCAGCTTCAGCAAATGGAAGTCCAGAAACGCCAGCTTGAACAACAAATGTTAATGGCTCAGCAGGCCAACCCGTTGGCCAGCTTGATGGGCGGCGGCGGTGGTGATGCCACCGGCCAGATGGCCCAGCTGATGGCCTTGTTTGGTGGCGGCGGCGGTGATTCGCTGGGTGGACTGTTTGCCGCACTGGGTAATTCCAATGGCAATCCCATTAGCAACCTGATGCAGGGGATGCAGAATTTAGGCCCGCTGTTGGCCCTGATGGGCGGCCAAACCACCGGTGGCGGCACCACGCAAACGACGACCGGTACACAAAATACGACCACCACCGGCGGTAGCCAGGATGATCAAGCATTGACGGCGCTCTTGCCCATGCTCTTACAGCTTAACGGCAGTGACAGCAATACCTCGCAACTGACCGCCCTGTTGCCCTTGTTGAGTGGATCGGGCAGCAGTGGAACGGGTAGCAGCAGTGAATCAGCCGCCTTGGTGGCCTTGTTGGGCCAACTGAACGGCGATGGCGAAGGCGATGTGGATTTATCGTCTCTGCTGGCAGCCTTGGGCGGCGGCAACACCGATTCTACGACGACCACAACGACCAACACGGGCGGCATTAACAGCCTGGACGATTTGTTCAGAAGCCTTAGCGAGTTGGCCAACAGCTAGATAGCCCTTGCCTAGAGCGACTATGGTACGTGTCACCTGCTCCATGCTCGGGTGGGGTCATTGAGCATTCGGCTTCCAATTGTGGCCGGTTCATGGCTAAGTGGTTGCTACGCGTCCGTACAACCCGGCGGGCCAAAGCCCTTATTGGGCGGTGGTAAGACGGCTTCAGGCAATTTCTTGCCTTGATGGCCGTTTATTGAAGCCACACGGCATGGTTGTCTGTAGCGCCATGGTATTGAACCGACAAGTAACAAGTAAATGGAAGCCCTATGACCACAATGACCACGACGGATCAGGTTGATGCTTTATTGGCACGGTGCCCGGCACATGTGCAG
>JAGQHJ010000118.1 GCA_020431915.1 Cyanobacteria bacterium HKST-UBA04
CCGAGTATGAAAACGGTATTGCCGAGCTGTTTGCCCCCATCAAGGCCCTTTGCCTGGAGGTTCGTGACACGGATGGAGCGTTTGAAGCCCCATGATTATTGACGGCACCAGAAACCACCCCAAACTTTACGCCAGCCATGACGGCAGCAACTGGTATGGCCTGAATGCGGCCATGAAACAGGCGCGCCAGGGGGTTGCTCCCATTGCCCTGTTGGCCGAACCGGTTACCGTTAAATTTTCGCCGGCCGCCCCCATGCTGCTTACAATCGCCTCTGGCGACGATGACGATTCGTCGGCCAACGCCGATCGCCCGAGCTGGTATGATCCGGCCCTGCACGGCCCGGTTCAATGGGATCTGGCTCAAGCGGGTGGCGACAGTTTTTCGTGGTCGCCAGCTGATGGCACTGATGATGTTGATGACGGTGATGACGTTGATGGGGTGCCGAGTGGGGCGTTTTTATCCGGGGACGGTGACGAGGACGGTGACGAGGACGATGATGATGGCCAGGACAAGTCGGTGCCCAGCGGTGACATGCAGCGGACCCTGTCGTATATCGTCAACCTGTTTGGGTATGCCGCCGGCACCATTCTGGCCCTGAACACCCTGTCGGGTGGTCCCGAAGACGAGGACGAGCACCTGTCCCGGCCGGTGTTTTACGCCATGTTTGGGGTGGGAATGGACAAGGACGAGTTCATGGCGGCCCAGGCACAGAACGATCCGGCAGGGGATACGACCCATTACGGTATTTATTTTGACGAGATGCGGCGCCATGCCGATGACCTGTTTGGTGTGTTGGACGAGAACCGGAACGGCCAGTTGGAAATTGCCGAACTGGCCGAGTGGCTTGCTGCCATGGACGGCATGGAACAGTTTGTCGAGGTAGCTCGGCCGGGCATTACCACCGGTGGCGCCGGCAGCAATGGCTATGAAGGCACGAGCAGCTATGCCAGCTTTAAGGCCGATATGGTTGATGAGAATCTGGATTGGGGTGACTCGGCCTTTGAAACCCATACCACCATGGCCATTAACGGGTGTGTCTCTTACCTGGAACGGGCCATGACCAACTGGGTGTTTGCCAACACCCATACCCGTGCCGATTTTGAGCGGCTGTTGGCGCCGGTCAAGAAATGGAACCTGAACTACCTGTATAACCGGGTGAGCGGGGGCCAAGGTGGATCTGGTGGCGGATCTGATGGCGGTTCTGATGGAGAGGTGCGTGAAGGATGATTATTGAAGGGAATCTGGCGAACCAGCCCCGGCTGGACAAGGCCGGTTGGTACGGCCAGCAGGCCGCCCGGCAGGAAGCCCAGTACCGGAAAACATCACCGGATCGATACATTGTGGATCCCTTGACGGTGACCTTTGTGAACCCCGACCGGTTTGAATCGGACACCGAATCGACGGTGCATATGGGGCCAGCGTATATGGCCGACCTGTTTGGGTATGCCAAGGCCACGCTGGCATCGCTTGTTAAGCAGGCCGATGGCCACGACCTGGACGACGATCACCCGCCCTCGCGCGATACGTTGAATATAGACGATTTTGAGCGGTTTTTCTGCCTGGACAGCGAGGCTTTGGCCAGCGGTGACGACACCATGCAGTATGTGCAAGGCGTGGTGCATAACCTGTTTTATGCCCTGGACACCAGCATGGATCACCAGCTCAACGTGGGCGAGTTGGCCCAGTTGTTCCGGCTGTATGACGGTATTGCCAGCTATGCCTACCAGGCCTTCCCACAAATGTTTAACTCCCAGGTGCTGGGCTATAACATTAACAAGTACGTGGCCGAGTCGTTACAGGGGGCGCATAAGGATCCTAAACACCGGGTGGTGGATCTGGACGGGCGCATATCGGCCGTTGAGCAGGAGCTGGGCGGCCAGATTTTGTTTCAGCTGGGGCCAGACGAGGATGTGATGCGCCAACTGCTTCAACCCATATTGAATATGGAGTTGGGCGAAACCTATGGGGCACTGGAACGTGCCGCAGACAACTAGGGCGGGCGTAGGGTGATGAGTCGATGATTATTACGGGCTTGGTCGACACGGCATTGCAGACGAGCATGTCGCAACGAAACGGTGGGGTGGGGTGGTACGGGCACAATGCTGCCGTCAAGGAAGCCCATTTTATGGAGGCCTTGGAACCGGAGGTGGTTGACCAGCCCATGTCCCTGTCTTATGTGCACTCGGATTATTTTGACCCGGGACGTGAGCAACCCTTGTGGGCCAGCGAAGGCTATGTGTCCGACTTGTTTGCCTATGCCCAAACCAAAATTCGGTTGCTTACCCGCGAGGCGGGTGCCGAGAAACCCACGTTGTCCGTGGCCGAGTTTAACCGCATGTTTTATGTGATGCCCACCCTCGACGAATCCATAGCGGACCTGATCAAGCACCACCAGATTGCCCCCGATGAAGCTGAAGACCCAGAGCGCCGCCTTGAGATTGAAGACCAGATTGCCGAACGTCAGTTTGTGGCCGGCGAGTTGTTCGAGGCCTTGGATGATGGCGACGGCGAGCTTGATGCAGGGGAGTTTGCCCAGTTGTTTCGGCTGATGGACGGCATTGAGGCTTATGTTCGGATGGTGGCGCCCCAGTTTATGACGAACCCGAGGATTGACCAGATTCTTTGCCAGATGACCGACTACATTGAGTCGGACACCCCGGGCGACGACAAAGAGCCGCCGAATGCGTTGGGGGATCGGGTTAACCCGCATTTGTGCAGTGCCATCGATGGCCGGTTTTCGGCTATCGAGCAGACCATGTTTACCCTGGTTACGTCGGATTTCAGCCAGCGCCATGGCTGGCTCAAGGCACTGCTTCGGCCAGTGGAAAGGTTGGATCTACCCCGGTGGTATGCCAAGCGGTGCGAACTGAGCCGACGGGCGGCTAGCAACTGAGCCGTATCCATTTGTGTCGGTTTCGGCTAAGCTGCCGTTTATGGACACGAGCCAACTGCAACCCGGCCAGGGGTATGAATACGACATTGACGTGACCCCCGATATGCGGGCCGGTTTGGGTCTGGGTGAACTGGTGGTGCATGAGTTGTACAGCACGTCGGCCATGCTGGCGCATCTTGAATGGGCTGCCCGGCAGGTGCTGCTGCCGGCATTGGCACCGGACGAGGAAGCGTGCGGGTATAAGATGACCATTGAGCATCGCCACCCGACGCCCTTTGGCCAAACCGTTCATATTGCCGCCCGGCTAACGGGCGTGGAAACCCGCCGAAAGCCGGATGGCCGTCATACGGTGCTGGTAACCTGCCACTGCACGGCTCATGTAAAGGGAACCCTGGTGGGCCAGGCCGATGTGGTTCAGGCAGTGCTGCCCCGATCGGTTTTGCGTTCGCGGTAGAATACGGGGACACATTTTTTACGGTTTTTGTGTCGATACGGGTAAACGGTTTGGTTGATGACGGTTTCGTTTTTTGCAATTTATAAGGTGCCTGCCGACAAAGCGGTGTTTGATGCCCATTACTTCGGCACCCACCGGCAACTGGCCCAAGCCATTCCCGGCCTGCTGGATTACCGCATTAATCGGGTGGTGGCTTCCCAGATGGGCGAAAGCGATTTGCACATGATTGTGGAGCTGGTGTTCGAAAGCCATTCGGCTCTGAAAGCGGCCATGGCCAGCCCCCAGGCCAAGGTGGCTGCCCAGGACGTGCTGAAGTTTGGCGGCGAGGTCGTCCGGTTTTACGTTACCGAGCCGGCCAGCGGGCCGGTTATTTAACGCAGGCGGTTTGAAGACCTGAACCGGCTTGTGTAAACTGTAAGGCAACCGGATGTGTGGTTGTGACACACGGAAACAATTTCGGAGGGAACCGACACTAGCGTATGACTGTTTCATTGTTTGCCCATTACAAGTTGCCAGAGGACATGCAAGCCTTTGACGCCCATTATTTTTCAACCCACCTGCCCCTGGCCCAGGCCATGCCAGGCTTGATTGAAGCCCGACTGCACCGCATTACCGGAGCCCCGATGGGACAGCCCGATTTGTACTTTATTTGCGAGCTGGTGTTTCCCGATGGTGCTGCCCTGAAGGCGGCCATGGCTTCGCCTGAAGGGATGGCCGCGGCCAAGGACCTGATGAAATTTGCCGGCCCGCTGGTAAAAATGTACATTGCCCAAACGGCCACCTCCCCCGTAACGGCCTAATAGACGGCCTAGTGTATTGATGTAAGGATGAGCACCCCTCCCCTATGACCGCTTCGACCGCAATCCCCGAACTACACCCGGCCCTGCAGGGGCAGGATCCTGACACCTTTGGCTTTGAGCGGATTATCTACGAGAAGTACAACCACCGGGCCAAAATCACGGTGAACCGGCCCGAGGTATACAACGCCTTCGACTTCCAGACCTTCCAGGAATTCAAGGCGGCCTTTCAGGATGCGGCAGTAGATGATGGCGTGGCCGTGGTGATTATTACCGGTGCCGGCGACAAGGCCTTCTGCACAGGCGCCGATCTTAAGGAGCAGGAAGCCTATTTCGTTAACCGGCCGCAGGACTACTGGAAATGGATGGGCGGCTTCATCGAGTTTCATGACAAGCTGCGCAACATCGGCAAGCCCACCATTGCCCGGCTTAACGGCATGGTGGTGGGGGGCGGCAACGAACTGAACATGGCCTGCGATTTGGCGGTGGCCGCCGACGATATTTACATCAAGCAGGTGGGCTCGGCCCGCGGCAGTGTGGCGGCCGGTGGGGCCACGCAGTGGCTGCCGTTGATTGTGGGCGATCGCCGGGCCCGTGAAATTTTGTGGCTGTGCGAGGAAATCCCCGCACAAAAAGCCTTGGAGTGGGGCTTGGTGAACCAGGTGGTGCCCCGGGCCCAACTGGACGAAGCCACGGAGAAGCTGGCCGACAAGCTGGTGGAGAAGCTGCCCGAGTGCATGCGCTACACCAAGCAGCAAACCAACTTCTGGCGCGAACTGAGCTGGAGCCTGACGGTGCAACATGCCCGCGACTGGCTCGCCGAGCACAACATGAGCTACGAAACCCTCGAAGGCCTGCAGGCCTTTAGCGGCAAGCGCCCGGTAAACTACCCCGACCTGCGCGAACGGGTTGAAGACCCGATGGCCAGTGGCTACGTGTACGGGCCCCCCACCCAAACCTGTGGCCAGTGCCAAACCCCGCACCAGCCCGCCCAGTTTAAGTTTTGCGGGGTCTGCGGCCACGCCTTTTAAGCGGCCTAGCCAGAGGGGGCGGCTTAAGGCGCCTTGCGGAGGGGTGTAACAGTCTCTAGGTTACGCTCGGTAAAGGTATGACGATCGGCACGTTGGGCATCAGAGCCGCGTTGATCTGACGGGCCCCCATCGGAATAATCGTCCCTACTGGAGGGATAATCGCTCCCCAAAAGTTCTGTCAATTCTCTCTCTGCCTTGTCTATCACGGCGTTTAGCAAAGAACCGCTTGTGCCGTCATCGGCATTGCTAGGTATCCGTAGGTTAG
>JAGQHJ010000010.1 GCA_020431915.1 Cyanobacteria bacterium HKST-UBA04
CTTGTCTGAGGCCGGACCCATACACGCCGTTGGCGTTGTTTTGGGCACCGTACTGAGACAACAAGGCCCGCAGAATATTGTAGGCGTTGTTGCTGCCGCCTTGCTGAAGCCCTACGAAATTACGGCCGGTAATGGTATTACGGCCACCAAATTGACTGACAAACGTCATGGCACACACACTCCTGATTATGAAAAACTCTGCCTAATCACACACTTTTGTTGAATATCACCAAAAAATAAAGTTATTAATATAAAAACAGTTATATAGCCCCCGTTGCTAGGGTTTATAAAATGCTAAGGTTTTTGGGGAGGGTGGGGAGATCCATACTGGTCATTATCGGCTGCGCCGAAGGCTTTTCTTTTTTGATCCTTGCCAGGGGGTTGACTGCCCTTGGCGAAGGCTTAAAGCTTTTTTCTTTGGTAGGGGGCCAGCCCCCTACCAACCCCCGCTGAGGGGAGGGGGGTGTTCGCCGAAGCGCGTGGCTCAGGCAATCCTGCCCTCGCCAACGCCTGCTCGCCATAAAGAGAACCGATTTGTTTCTTGCCTGTTATGGGGTAGGCTCCGCGGCTCGCTGCTGCGGCTCACCCTAGCCGCATCGCTTGGCCGTCCTGGCCAAGCGTGGGCGGCTAGATCCCCCCTCCCCCTCGGCACCCCCTCCCCCAGTTGGCTGTTCGGTGCTACGGAAAACGAAGGAATATTATCGGTCAACTTTCGCCAAGGGCGAGGGCGGGGTGTGTGGGCTTCGATAGATGGCGGGCGCAACGGAAGGAGGCCAAGCAAATGCTTAACGGCTCTTCGTTTCGCCGACGGCAGGAGGCGCAAACGACTAGAGCCGGTTGTGTATTTGGTGGCCGGGAGTAGGCAGCGCCACGACACAAGAAGCCCACACACCCCAACCTTGGCCCTTGTCATAATCCTGCGTCCCATAATGACCAGTATGTAAAAACCGCTCTTGAGCGAACTCAAGAGCGGTTTTAAGGTTGAATAGCCAAACGTTCTAGAAGTTGGCAAAGCCTTTGTTGAAGTTGGTGTTGCGGTAGGCCGCGCTATCAAAGTTAACAATCATAGCGGGGTTAATCGCGCTGGTCACCAAGCCCCAGGATTCGGGACCGGAGACCTGAACACCACCGAGGCCAACACTGGCGACACCGCCACTGGGGCCAACGTAGCCGTAGTAGTTACCGAACTCGTTGCGCAACACGGAGGTCACACCACGAAGGCTCGGGTCGGTTTGGGAATTACCCTGGAACAGACCGGCGTTGACACCGTTGGTCAGGTTGGTGAACTGGTTGGCAAACGGACCGGCGTTTTGGGTGAAGACTTGGCCGGAACCATCCAATACACGGGGCGGAACAGGACCGAACAGCGCAGGGTTGCTGAAGAAGTTCGGGAAGCCACCGTAATTGGGTTGGCCATAACCACCGCCACCGCCGTAACCGGAGGGCGCACCGTAGCCGCCACCACCGCCGTAACCGGCAGGGGCACCGTAGCCACCGCTACCACCGCCGTAACCGGCAGGGGCGCCGTAGCCGCCACCGTAACCACCGCCGCTGTAGGCACCGGGGTTACCGAGGCTGCCGCCGGGGGTACCAAAGATACCGCCTGGCTGGTTGCCACCAAAGAAATTGTTCAGGGGGTTGCCCAGAATGCCACCCAGGGCGTTCGGGTCCAGAACGGAACCGGACAGGGGGCTGAACGGGTTGGTTAACCCGAAGCTTCCGGGCGGAATCCGATCGGTAACTTCCTGACGCGTGGCAAACGGGGTGCCCAGGCCAAGGTTGTTACCAATCGTGGCAGCGTTAATCACGCTCGGATCGAGTACGGGAATGGACAAGGAAAGACCACTCTGGCCATACTCGGCGGTAAACTGGCCAACGCCTCTTGCAAAGAAGTTGCTGCCAGGACCATTAAAGGACGTGCTACCTACCGCATAAGGCCCTTGGGCCAAGCTGGCAGGATTCACTAATTGTGCATTTTGATTTCCGTAGAAATTATAGGACGGCGCATATTGCCCAACTGAAGACATCTGTGTTTCTTCTCCAAATCATCTTATTACCATCTAACAAGGGCTAAATATATATCGGGGTTATATATACTTATATCGGGTATTCTATTGTATAAGCATAAAAACAATTAAATAGATTCTTGTGACTGTTTTTATAAAATAAACATTAAGAAAGTTAATATTTACCGGTCTGGCAAGGAAAAAGCGCCTAGGGTAGCGGGACAACCGCCCTTGGGGCCCCTTGCACGCCCTGGTGGTTTTGGTCATACTGAGAGGCAGTCAGCATCGTTCTTTACCGGCGCACCTATTGATACCCACTTTGATGCCCACTAGACACCCCCCTACCCCTTTTGGTAGGCTGTAGGACTGTCTTTCCCAACGCGTCGGCGTGTCCACGTCCCCTTTCAGGCAAACTGCCCGCTAGCGTTTATTGGCTTTGTTTTTAACGGCTACCTGCGCCTTTTTAGTGGCCCGGCAGCCCTTCCTCAGAATCAGGAGATACCAACACTATGTCCCGCCAGATTATCGACGAAGTCGAACAAAAGTATTTAAAAGCCAAGGTACCCACCGTTTACCCTGGTGACACGGTTCGCGTGAAGCTGCGCATTAAGGAAGGCACCAAAGAACGGGTACAGGCCTTCGAAGGCGTGGTCATCAAGCTGCAGGGCTCCGGCACCAGCAAAACCATGACCGTCCGCCGGGTGTTTCAAGGTATTGGCGTAGAACGGGTTTTCCTGATCAACTCGCCGTTGGTCGAAAGCATCAAGGTCATGCGCCGGGGTGTGGTTCGTCGCAGCAAGCTGTACTACCTGCGCCAGCGCAGCGGCAAGAGCGCCCGTATTCAAGAAAAAGTGGGTGCCGCTTTGGGTAAAATCCAAGGCAAGGAAGATGCCCGCATGAGCAAGATTGAAGCCGAAGAGCAAGCCTTGATGGAAGCCGAGCAAAAAGCGGCCGCCCAAGCCCTGGCTGCCGAAGAAGCCACCAAGAAGGCCGAAGAGGAAGCTGCTGCCAAGGCTGCTGAAGCCGCGGCCGCCGAGGAAGCCCCCAAGGCTGAAGCCCCGGCTGAAGAAGAAACCGCCGAAGACAAACCGGCTGAATAGGGCACGCTGTGTGCGCTGCTTCCAAATCGCCTGCCTCAACGGAACCATCTGTTGAGGTCTTGAAGGGTACCATTCAGTGGTATCCCGGTCACATTGCCAAGGTCGAGCGTGAGCTGAAAGATCGCCTGGCCCATGTCGACGTGATACTGAACGTGCTTGATGCCCGGCTGCCACAAACCACGTTTAACCAACGCGTGGTGGCCCAGCTTAGCCCCAACAAGCCGATGGTGCTGCTGCTCAACAAGGCCGACCTGGCCGACCCGGCCCAAACCAACCTGTGGGTTAGCCAGTTGGAAACCAATGAACGGTACACCCTGGTTGTACCGGTTACGGCCACCAGCCCCAAGGCCCGACAACGCATTATTAAAGCCATACTTGACGGCGCCAAGCCCTTACTCGACAAGCTGGTCGCCAAGGGCTTACGTCGCCGTCCTGTCCGGGCCGCCTTGATTGGCATGCCCAACGTGGGCAAAAGTACCCTGATTAACATGCTGGTGGGCAAGAAAAAAACCCAAACCGGTCACCGCGCCGGAGTAACCCGCGGGCAGCAGTGGGTAAGCCTGCACAAGGACATCCAGCTGTTGGATCTACCGGGCCTGATTCCCCCGCAGCTTGAAAGCCCCGAAGCCGGATTAAAGCTGGCCAGTGTCTTTAGCGTGGGTGACGCTGCCTTTGACGAAGAAACCGTGGCCCAGTACTTGATTGGCAAGGTCGAGGCCCTGTACCCCGGCCGACTGCACCGCGTTTACGAGGTACCCGAGGCCACCGAACTGGCCCTGAAAACATTGGCCGAGCAACGCAACCTGCTGATGGCCGGCGGGGTGCCCGACACGAAACGCATGGCCCAAATGCTGCTCAAAGACTTTCGCCTCAACCGCTGGGGTGGAGTAACCTTGGAACATACAAACGAACCGGTTGTCTCATGAAAAACCCTGTCCAACACTTCGACGACTTGAAACACCACTACCGCTCGCACCGGTTTATTGTGCTGCTGGCCGGGCTTATTTTTATCCTGCTGGCCCAACCCATCAGCGAACTGATGGGTCAACACGGTGTGCTGATCCAGGTATTGTACATCCTGCTGATTTTTCTGACGGTCTATGGCCTCAGCGACAACAAGCAACACATGCTGCTGGGCCTCGTTCTGGGCATACCCAGCTTAACCCTAAACATTATTGGCATGGCATGGCCCAGCGCCACAATCGACGTCTGGAACATCGGCCTGCTGATCCTGTTCAATTTGTATGTCATCGCCCAGTTGTTCCAGCGGGTGCTGCTGCACACGCGGGCGGTGAGCATGGATGTGCTCAACGGCGTGGCCAGCATTTACCTGCTCATGGGTATTACCTGGGCCCTGTTGTATATGTTTATCGAAGTCATGCAACCGGGCTCCATTGGCTTTAGCAACAGCAAGGACGCCATTGTAAGCTGGAGCACCATGATTTATTACAGCTTTACGGCCCTGACCACCCTGGGTTTTGGCGATGTGGTACCGCAAAATGCACTGACCCGGATCCTGGCCGTCATTGAAGCCTCCATTGGGGTGCTGTACCTGGCCATCACCATTGCCCGTCTCGACAAGCTTTACGATCGGCGATCTTAAATCATGTAAAATACGGGTTATTGATGGGATGTTACTGAACAAAACCTTGAAACAAAACGAGAGAGTACCAACCGGTTGGCCAAGCCCCCTTCACCCAAAGCACAAAAACATGCACAGCGCTGGCAGCGGCTGCGGCAGTTTGACACCGACAAACTTGCCGACGTGGTTGGCCATATCGGCCAGCCGCTTAAGGGGGTAATCGGCGTGGATGAAGTAGGCCGGGGTAGCCTGGTAGGACCAGTGGTGGCTGCTGCCGTCTGCCTGCCCCACACCCTCTGTGCTACTGAGCACGACTGGCTACTGGCCATTGACGACAGCAAAGCCAGCCACCTGAACCGAGCCAAGCGGCTCCGGCTGAAGGACGCCATACAGGCCCATGGGTTGTGGGGCCTGGGGCAGGCGTCGGTGGAGGAGATTGCCCACCTCAACATCGTCAATGCTTCGCTGCTGGCAGGCCACCGTGCCTTGGCTGCCCTGGCCCAACAGTTTGACTGCGACCTAACACATTACTTAACTCTGATGGACGGGCGACATCGTATCCCGCAACACAACGCCCCGCAACTGTCGCAAATAAAAGGCGATGCCCATTCGGCCGCCATTGCAGCCGCCTCCATTGTGGCCAAGGCCGAACGTGATGCCATGATCGACACCGCCGCCCTGCAGTACCCCGGCTACGGCTGGGAGCAGAATGCCGGGTACCCCACCCCGGCCCACCAAAAAGCCATTGCCCAGTTGGGCGTTACCCCCATGCACCGGCACAGCTACAAAACCGTACAGGCCGCCTGCCAGGCCGAAGCCGTGCAGCAAACGCTTTCATAAAAATACAATCATAAACATATTTGGAAGCAAGCCGTCACAAAACCCGCCCCACCCCACGTTTATATGGTTAGGCAGTATTAGTCGTCCATACGAATCCAGTTCATTTCATTTGGGAAGGGAAATCAGTCACCATGGGGGTACCCAGCGTTACAACCGGCCATGCACCGCAGGCCACCAAAGCCGGCGTTGCCGCAGCCTTGCAGGGCATCCGAAACCAAATCAACGGTCTGGATCCGGCCGAGCGAAAGGCCCAGAACCAGTATGCCGATTTGTTGCGCCAGGCCAACGAGCAACCGGCCCAGGATCCCTTCAATCCGTTCCCGAACCTGATTCCGGGCTTGCCCACACCAAACAGCTAGGGTTGCTCGAATCCCTTCGCCAATTCGAAAACATTCGGGCATGGGATGTTGGCCATTGGGCCATGTGGTATGGTTAGGCGTGAGTTCCGTTGACGGGGATAACGACCCGATGAATGCAATGAATACGATGACGCTTGCCGCGTGTCTTGATGCCACCAAATTGACCTTTAGCGACGACGAAGACGGCTACGAGGTAATTAAGCAACTGTGTGCCGATGCCGTGGAATACGGCTACCGCGCCGTGTGCGTGCCACCGGATTACGTGGGACTGGCACGATCGTTTCTGACCGAGTTTAACGAAGGGCGTCCTCAGCCCGGCCCGTTGATTGCCACGGTTATCGGCTTTCCCTTTGACAAGCGTCCCCTTGAAAACGAGCAACAACAGCCTTCGGTGGGCAACGTGCCCGTGGCCGAAAAAATCGCCACCATTGAGCAGGTACTGATGGTCAACGGACAAAAAGGTGCCGATGAATTGGATGTGGTAATGAACGTGGCCGACTTCAAAGCCACGCAGGCCCTCGATGAGCTGGACGCCCTGAAAAACGCCGCCGGCCTGACACCCATCAAACTCATTATTGAAGTCGACCTGCTCCGGGACGAGGAAATTAGCTGGGTCACCCATTTATGTTGCGAAGCAGGTATTGCCTTTGTCAAAACGTCCACCGGTATGGTGGCCGGGGGGCAAGGTGCAACCCGCCAAACCGTCATGCAGATTCGCGATGCCATTGACAGCTACCCGCGCATGGTCAAACCTGGTATCAAGGCCAGCGGCGGAATTAAAACCGCCGAGCAAGCCCAGGCCCTGCTGGATGCCGGTGCATCAGTGCTGGGCACCAGTTCGCCCAAAGCGCTGCTGGGCCTGGAATATTCCTCGACCTCCTCAACCACCGCCTCGGCGTATTAACGCTTAAACACCTGCTGACGGTGGCATGTTTCCATCAGCACCGGTGCCGATTTTTCCATGCCCACGGGCATGATATGGAAGCCATCGACATAGGGGGCAAACGTGGCCATCAAATCGGCACAATAGGTAATAGCCTCCTGCTTCGGGTCGGCGCTCTTCTCAAGCTTCTCAATAAAGCGATCGGGGATTTCGATGCCCACGATGTTCTTGTTCATAAACCGGGCAAACTCAGCCGATTTGGGCGGAATAATACCAATGAGCAGTTTGGGTACGGCCACCCCTTCCTTGTCGGCTAGGTGGGTAATAAGTTCCAGGGTGTGCTTGACCGGTGTCAGGTCGTAGACCGGCTGGGTCTGGAAAAACTGCACCTGTTTGGCAATCTTGGCCTGAATGCGGGTAATCTGGGCCTGGCGCGACATGCGGTGCGGGTTGAGGGCAGCCCCGTAGGTAAAGCGGGTGCCCCCCTTCGGCAGGGTCTTGCCGGTGGCATCCAAATCCTGGTTCATCTCGCGAATCATGTCAATCAACCGCAGGCTGTCGAGGTGGCTGACGGCCTTGGCCACGTGGGCATGATCGCCAATCTGCACCGGGTCGCCCGTCAGCGGCAAAATGGTGCGAATCCCCATAGCCCACGCCCCCAACACGTCCCCCTGCAGGGCCAAGAGGTTGCGATCGCGGGTGGTCAACTGCCACACGGCCTCTATGTTCAATTCGTCCTGAATGAGTTTGCTGGCCGCCAACGATGACATTTTAAGGATGGCCCGCTGGCAGTCGGGCACGTTAATGGCATCAACCAACCCCGCCAACGGCTTGATCCGGGCCAGGAAGGCTGCGGCATCGCTGCCCTTGGGCGGCGAAATCTCGAGCGTCAGGGCATGGGTGTTTGTGTCGGCCAGGCGTTGGGCAAAGGTAGGGCCCGCCACCGAAGGCGGTGGCTGTGTGCTGGGGGGCATATCCTTGTCGGCCGTACTGCCTACAGTTTGTTGAGCCATTGGTCCAGTTGTTCAAATCCTTGTTGTGCGGCACGCTTCAGGTCAATAATGCCTTTCAGTGTATCAGGTTTAAGCCAATCCTGTACGTTATGGTCATCGGCCACGGTCTGGGCCAGGGTTTCCCACTGGTCGGGCTCAAAACAAAGGCCGTTGATCTGCCCCATCAGGTAACGCACCTTGGGATCGTACGCCAACCCCACAACCGGCCGGCTAAGGGCAGCCGCCACCAGCAGGGCATGAAACCGCATGGCCACCACCAGCTCGCTGGCCAAAATCCCCTCGATGACCTGATGGCTGTGGAACCAGCGGTAAGGCACCTTGAGCCTTTTTAGGTGCGCTTCGAGCCGAGCCAACGCCGCCATGTCCGTGCCGGCATGGCAGTCAATCAGGTTAACGCCATGATCCTGAACACCGGGAATCTGCATCAGGGTTTCGGCCACCTGCCCAATGGCCTTGCTGGTCAGGTCCGGCCATGGGCGCAACGACACCCCAATGCCTTTGGGTGGCACCGTCAAGTCCGTGGTCTTCGGAATTAAGTTACCCACCAACCACCCAGGATCGGCCATTAAGTACACCCCTTTTTTCGTGCAGGTTTTCAAGTACTCCTGGCTGGCCCGGTCGCGCACCACAATCAGGTTGGCCCGGTTAATAACGAAACCCAGTATCCACTGGCTCAGCAAGCGTTTCAGAGGCCCCACACCCTGGGCAAAAAAGGCAATGGGCCGACGCGCAACAGTCGCCATCATCATCAACCCACCGTAATACACCGGGCTTAACGGGCCGGTTTTATCCTGAAACAACCCGCCACCGCCAATGATAAACCCATGGCAGTGTTTCATGGTGTGCCAAATGGCTTTGACATCGGTCCGTCCAACGGCCTCGACCCCATACTGCCGGGCGGTTTTTTGGGGTTCGGCCGACAACAGCACCG
Source organism: Cyanobacteria bacterium HKST-UBA04 (assembly GCA_020431915.1). Classification (GTDB taxonomy): domain Bacteria; phylum Cyanobacteriota; class Vampirovibrionia; order Vampirovibrionales; family JAGQHJ01; genus JAGQHJ01. The sequence goes on from JAGQHJ010000010.1 coordinate 8,715, forward strand.
GCTCGGCCCCATATTGGCGCAGATGGTCGATAATTACCTGGGCAATCAGTTCGTCGCCAAAGTTCTCAAAGCCATAGTACCCCCCAATCAGTATCCGCTTACCGGCAGTAGCAGGGGACGTATCTTGAGCAAGGTTGGTCACGGTGGCTGGAGCCTACGTGCTGACAGGGGACAACTTGGATTCGAGCGCATCAGGCCGTTTGGCATTATGCAGATCGTTATAGGAACAAAAAGCACGCAAACCGCCGTCCCAACCGGGCATGCTCTCAAAAGAAGTTTCCATGGCCGTATTGGCGGGCCGAGGGGCAGCAAAGTTAAAGTCGGCCGTGGCCTGCGGCACCATAAAGTCGGGGGGCACGGTCATGGCCTGGCACAACAACAACGCCTGCTCGTACCGGGTGGTTTGCCCCGTGGCACAGCCGTGCACAATACCGTAAACCGGGTGCTGCAACACGTCTATAATCACACTGCACAAATCCGACACACAGGTTGGTGTGCCCGTTTGGTCATGGGCCACCTTAATGGGGTCGGGCTTGGAACATTTATTGGGGTACAGGGCATGGTTGCGGGCCGCTTGGGCGGCATTAATCACAAACCAGACAAACCCGGTCTGTTTTTGGCCATAGAGCCAACTGGTTCGAATAATCGTGCTGCGCTCGGGGTAGACGGCCATGATGGCCTCTTCACCCAGGGCCTTGGATTTGCCATAGGCATTGATGGGACAGGTCGAATCTTGCGGGGTATAGGGCGCCCCCTTCTTGCCGTCAAACACGTAATCCGTACTGATATGAATCAACCGCTTGCCGTTGTCCCGGGCCCACTCGGCCATGGCCCTGACGGCAACGTGGTTTACCTGATCGGCCAGTTCCGGCTCCGACTCGGCTTGGTCCACATTCGTGTAAGCGGCAGCGTTAATAATAATGGGCGGGTTTATCTGGTCCAGAGCCGATTTAATGGCATGGGGCGGGGCACTGAGGTTGACCTGGTTTCGACCAACGCCAGACAGAAACCCCGTAAAACAAGGCAAATCGACCAGCATTTGCAGTAGTTCACTGCCCAAGTTGCCCGTACCACCCGTGATAATGATTGATTCTTCGACAATATGCATCGCTTTGTTTACCTTGTAGGGGCTCCTAAATTAATCGGCCGTCGCGGTCAACGCCATCGAATCCGACAGCCAGCCGGCGCCCGTCGTGGCGGCATGTTGTTCGGGACGATGCTTGAGTCCTTCAAGCCAAGCAGTGTGCTTCTGATACCAGGCAATAGTCTCGCAGAGGCCGGTCTCAAATTCAATGGCATGAGACCATCCCAGCTGATGCCGTATTTTTTGGGTATCCAGGGCATACCGTCGATCGTGGCCGGGCCGGTCCGTGACATATTCAATCAGGTCGTCGGGCTTGCCCAGCGCCTTGAGAATGGAAAGGGTCACCACCATGTTGCTTTGCTGGTTGTTGGCCCCAATGTTGTAGACCTGACCCGGTGTGCCCTGGAGCAGCACGGCAATCAAGCCACTGACATGATCCTTGACGTGGATCCAGTCGCGAATGTTCAGCCCGTCGCCATAAACCGGCAGTGGCTCGTTGTTGGTGGCCCGCAGGATAAAAAACGGAATTAGCTTCTCGGGAAACTGGTAGGGGCCATAGTTGTTGCCGCAACGGGTAACCAGCACGGGCAAACCGAATGTTTCGAAGTAGCTGCGGCATAACATATCGCCGGCAGCCTTAGTGGCCGAATACGGACTGTTGGGCGCCAGCGCCGAGGTTTCATCAAACTGGGTGTCTTCCCCCAGGGCCAACGATCCGTACACCTCGTCGGTAGAGACCTGCAAAAAGCGTGTAATGCCATGACAACGGGCACTTTCAAGCAGCACGTGGGTACCCAGCACGTTGGTTCGGGTAAAGGCCATCGGGCCGGTAATACTGCGATCGACATGGCTTTCGGCCGCCACGTTGACGACCATCGTCGCCTCGGCCATCAACGCATCGACCAGAGCCGGGTCGCAAATGTCGCCGTGCACAAACCGGTAGCGACCCGCTTCCATCAGGTCGGGGTTCTGCTCCACATCGGCCAAATTGGCCCGGTTCCCGGCGTACGTCAGTGCATCAAGGTTAATGACACGCGAATCGGGCAAGGTTTCAAGCAGGCCGCGAACCAGCCAAGAGCCAATAAAACCGGCCCCACCGGTTACCAGAATGGTTTGGGGCTGTGTGCTCAACGTACTGTCGGTAATATGGGTAATGTGGGTATGGTCGGTACGATCCATCAAGGGAAGACATCCGCCTGTTTTGGGCTTGTTTAACGGGGCTGGCTAACGGAGTAGGGGTTAACCATGTGCCGGTGTTGGCCACCCTAAGTTCGCTATAGGGTCGCCATCGCCCCTTAGCATAAGGGAAACGGACGGTAATGAAAACCGTTTCGGGCGGTTGCCATGGCACAGAGTACCGGCAAGACACCAAACTGTGTTGCGCCTTAGGCGTCCACCCGCCTTTATGCTAGGCTGGGCAGTGCAAGCTGAACACACTCGTCTTGATTAGCAGAGGGGCCCGAACGCCGTGACACCACCAGATGCTTCATCCACCAGTCAGCCCAACCAGCGGATTATTTCCGTCGGAGCAGACCATGCCGGCTTTGAGTTAAAGGAATTCCTGAAAAACAGCCTTGAAAACTCCGGGTTCGAGGTGATTGATGTCGGCTGCGACTCCAACAACAGCGTGGATTACCCCGACTTTGGCTACAAGCTGACACAAACCATCGAGTCCGGTCGGTCGCCTGCCGGTATTTTGTGCTGCGGCAGCGGTATCGGCATGGCCATGGCGGCCAACCGAAACCCGGCCATACGCGCCGTGGTGTGCAGCAACAACGATGACGCTCGGATGAGCCGGCTTCACAACAATGCCAATGTCATCTGTTTTGGCCAGCGGTTTGTGTCGGCCCCGTATGCCCTGGAAATCCTGGAAACTTTCCTTAATACCCCCTTCGAAGGCGAGCGCCACCAGACGCGGATCGACAAGCTCAGCGCACCGCCGACCCCTACCTCCGTCTAAGTTTACGTGATCAGAAAGGACGCCACCCCTCTATGGATCCCCTTGCCCCCATTCGTAAAACCGACCCGGACGTTGCCGAGTTGCTGCAACAGGAATTGGAACGCCAACAGCAGCATATTGAGCTGATTGCCAGCGAAAATTTTGTGAGCCCGGCCGTACTGGCTGCAGCCGGCACGGTGTTAACCAACAAGTATGCCGAAGGCCTGCCGGGAAAACGCTACTATGGTGGCTGCCAGATTGTAGACGGGGTGGAGCAACTGGCCATTGACCGGCTCAAGCAGTTGTTTGGCTGCTATCATGCCAACGTGCAACCGCACAGCGGCGCCAACGCCAACCTGGCGGCTTTCATGGCCGTAGGCCTGCACGAAGGCGATACCATTCTGGGGCAGGACTTAAGCAACGGGGGCCATTTAACCCACGGCTCACCGGCCAACTTCTCCGGCAAGATTTACAACGCCCAGCATTATTCCGTCGACCCCGACACGGGCCGATTGGACATGGACCAGGTACGCCAAAAAGCCCTGGACGTAAAACCCAAATTGATTATCTGCGGCACGAGCGCCTATTCGCGTACCCTCGACTTTGCCCGCTTCCGTGAAATTGCCGACGAGGTGGGTGCCGTGCTGATGGCCGACATTGCCCACATTGCCGGCCTGGTCGTCACGGGGCTGCATCCCAGCCCGGTCCCCCATGCGCACATCGTTACCACCACCACCCACAAAACCCTTCGTGGCCCTCGAGGCGGGGTTATCATGAGCAACGCCGACTATGCCAAAGCCATCGACAAGGCAGTTTTCCCCACACTACAAGGCGGCCCGCTAATGCATATCATTGCCGCCAAAGCCGTGGCCTTCAAGGAAGCCCTGTCCGACGAGTTCAAGACCTACAGTCAGCAGGTAATCGACAACGCCCAAGCCCTGGCCGGCGGCCTGCTTGAAGAAGGTATCGATATCGTCAGCGGCGGCACGGACACTCACCTGATGATGGTCGACCTGCGTCGCCTGGGCCTGACCGGCAAGGAAGCCGAAGCCCGCCTGGAGCGCATTTACATTACAACCAACAAGAACACCGTCCCGAACGACCCGCAAAGCCCGTTTATTACCAGTGGTATTCGGCTTGGCAGCCCGGCCGTAACCACCCGCGGGTTTAAGCAGGACGACATGCGCGAACTGGCCCGCATTATTGCCACCGCCCTGAAAGACGAGTCGCAGCTCGACGGACTTAAAAACAGCGTGGCCCAACTCACCGGCAAACACCCGCTTTACGCCGAATTGGCTCCGGTGGCGTGCTAAACACAGGTGTTTTAGGCGGTTTGAACTGTTCTTGCGGTATAATAGGGCAGTCGTTTTTTGTTTGCCTAAAACCCTGACAGGACAGCCCCATTGGACTTTTTTGATCTCCTGAACCTTATTTCCACCAAATTATCCTCACCCTGGGTAATTGCGGGCGGCTTTATGCTGGCCCTGGTGGCCTCGGGTATTTTAACGCCAATCATCCGATCGTGGGCCATTGATGCCGGGCTATACGATATTCCCAATGACCGAAAAATCCACAAATACCCCATTCCGCGCCTGGGCGGTGTGGCCATTTGGGGCGGGTTCTTGGCCGCCCTGGCCTTGATGAGCCTGGCCTTTCGGAACCAGTTGGGGGATGCCACCATCATCGGCACCATTCTCGGTGGCACCATCATCTTTTTTGTGGGCCTGATTGACGACATTTACAACCTCTCGCCTTACCTCAAGCTGTTTGGCCAAATGCTGGCTGCCCTGGTTGCCATTAACATGGGGGTGCACATCACAGCCCTGGACCTGCCTTTCAGCAAGATCCTGCTGCTGCAGATTCTAAGCGTCCCCTTCACCCTGGTTTGGCTGATTGGTGTCAGCAACGCCTTCAACTTTATTGACGGCGTCGACGGCCTGGCCGGAGGCGTGACGATGATCAGCGCCTTGACGATGGCCGTGGTGGGGCTGTACATGAACCAACCCGTGGCCGCCCTGGTTTCTGCCTGCCTGGCCGGGGCCACGCTGGGGTTTTTAAACTTCAATTTCTATCCCGCCCGTATTTTTATGGGCGACAGCGGGGCGCTGTTTTGCGGCTTTGTTTTGGCCTGCATTTCCATTACCGGGGTACTCAAAACGCTGACGATGTCCATGCTGTTGCCGGTGGTGGTGTTGACGGTCCCCATTCTCGACATCACCTTTTCCACGCTGCGACGGCTCTTCAAGCTGCAGAGCCCCTTCCAGGCCGATGCCGATCACCTGCACCACCGGTTGCTAAAAGCGGGCCTGTCGCAGCTTTGGGTGGTGTTTGCCTTGTATGGTATCTGTGCCGTGGCCGGCATGCTGGCCACCTATTACATCGGGCACCTGGGCAACTACCTGATGGTACTGTTCTCGGTTGTCGTGCTGGCCGCACTGACCGTTTTCCTGTCACGCCTGCTCTCCGGCCGCGAGGCACCCCGGCGCAACCTGACCGCCACCATGGAACATCCCTCTCCGGCCAGCCCCACCTCTGCGAAGGTTCCGACGAATACCGAGCCTGTCATCGGCAACCACAACCCCTGATTTTCCGACACTGACCTGAACCGACTTCTCAATAGGGTGTCCCTGCGCTTATGTCCGTATTTTCGAACCTGAACATACTGGTCGCCGTAACCGGTGGCATTGCCGCCTACAAGGCCTGCGACGTCATACGGCAATGCCAGAAACTAGGGGCCCACCGGGTCAAGGCCCTGCTTAGCCCTTCGGCAGCCAAATTCGTCACCCCCCTAACCTTCGAAAGCCTGACGCGCGAAGCGGTCATGATAGACCCGTTCGAAAACGACGCCCATGGTACCCCCACCCACATTGCCGCTGCCCAGCAGTTCGACGTAATGGTGATTGTTCCGGCCACAGCCAATACCCTGGCCAAACTGGCCGGTGGATTGGCCGACAATATTTTGACCACCACCGCATTAACCTTTACCCACAAGCCGGTGGTGGTGGCACCGGCCGCCAACACCCGAATGTGGCAGAACCCGGCTACCCAGCGCAACATTGCCCTGCTTGAAGCCTACGGCAACTACACCATTGTGCCGCCCGATACCGGCGATCTGGCCTGTGGCGAATCGGGGGAAGGCAAGCTGGCCCCCCTCGACACCCTGCTGCTTTATATACAACAAGCCACCCACCCGTATGCCGGCCTACTCAAGGGACAGCGAATCGTGATCAGCGCCGGTGGTACCCAGCAGCCGCTCGACCCGGTGCGGTACCTGGGCAACCACAGTTCCGGCAAAATGGGGGTCGCCTTGGCCGACGAATGCTTTGCAATGGGAGCCGACGTGGTGCTCGTCCATGCCCAGCCAGGCTCGTTGCAACGGCCCTACCCTATTCACCATACCCCCACGGTTCAGGCCATGGCCGACGCCGTTAGCCAAGCGTTTGCCACCGCCACGGGTCTCATTATGGCGGCGGCCGTCAGCGACTACGCCCCCGACCAGGTAGCCGGGCACAAGCTGAAAAAATCGGGTAACCAAGCGTTGACCTTAACCCTGACACCCACCATCGACATACTAAAAACCATGTCGGCCACCAAAACCGCCGATCAATGGACGGTGGGGTTTGCGGCCGAGACCAACGATCTGGCCCAAAACGCCCAGACCAAGCTGGTGGCCAAGGGGTGCGACATGCTGGTGGTCAACGACGTAAGCCGCTCGGACATTGGCATGGGCAGCGACCACAATGAAGTGACCCTATACCTGCCTAACCACGAAGCCATTCTGGTGCCCAAAACCAGCAAGTCGCTTATTGCCCGCCAGCTTCTCCTGCGCCTGGCCCAGCATGTGCTCAGCAAACCGCTCGTCACCACGCCTTAATTCACACTTGGTGGTTTGACCGACACCCAATGGCGTTACGGCCATGATGCCGCGCAGCCCAGCCACAAAAATGCCGAGACCAGTAGGAAGGCGGTCTCGGCAACACGTTCACGGATTAATGAAAGGCAACACTCACTTTATATTCGTGGGTGTCTATCTCATCACATCACAGTCAACCGTGTAAGGTTAGCGTAAGGAGATGCCCCCCTCGTTCCATTGGATTAGGGGTAAACCTTTATCTCTCGAGTGAAACGAGATAGGTCATTGGGGCAGATAGGGGTTTAGGAGTAAACGAAGAAAAAGGACTTCAGTCAGAATCGTTACAGGGTATTGGCTAGTGGGTTTCGGTTAGGAGTAAAGCTAGTCGTAGAGAAAGGGCATCAGCTTTTCAACCCGGCCCGGTTCAGGCTCGCCGAGGTTTTCAAGCAGAATGGGCACAACCTTGTCCATCTGGCACTCAAAAGAGTAGTTGCCGCGATAGATGGAGCAGTTCAGGCAATCGGCCTTGGTCATGTGGCACTTAATGGCCTGGTCGGTCCAGGTTTGTGAAATGGAAGTCGAAATCCGGTCACGCTCTTCCGAACTCACCGCTTGGCGTTCCAGCGGCTTGGGACGGGTCGTGGTGGCAGCACCCGACTCGTTGAGCCACGGCAGGGACTCGTCACCTGTCGGTTTGGGCGTAGGGGTACGGGTGGGCTTGGTGGTTAATCCCATAAGACTTGTTTGACTACCTCCTTAACATCTAACGCTGGGTTGGGTATGGGGTGCCGCTTCAACAAGCGGACCGGGGTATCACACGTTATCTCGCGCTCTGTCTGTAAAACGGGGAGAGACTGTTGAGGAACACTGTTGAGCTGCCAGGCTGGCCACACACGTTTCGAAAAGGGTTTAATCAGGGCGGGGAGACCGCAAATACCGCTCAACCATCAAAGCAGGACGGCACTGGTAAAACCTGAGAAGTAAGCTAAGGGAGACGAGTAAGTGAGTTGCGCCTGGATAGGGTGCTTGCGGCCATGGCATTTTCAATGCTTTGCCCGGAAGCTGAACTGGACCTATGCTAACAAGGCAACCGGACCACTGAGATCATCCCAACGACCCAATTAAGACAGGGGTTTGGCTCCTCCATCTGGCCTAGGCAAGGGGCAATACCCGCCCGGTTGTTGACACGGCCACTATACAGACGCCTGGATTTGGATTACAGTACATAGACCGAATAACGTCACCCCAATGTAAAGAGGTTAACCATAGGCTTATGTCCACAGTGATGAACGATATTGCTTGTGAAATTAAAGACGTGGCCCTGGCACCGCAAGGCTATAAACAAATCGAATGGGCCAACCGCGATATGCCGGTGCTGGAGCAAATCCGGGCACGTTTTGCCAAAGAAAAACCGCTCAAGGGTATCCGCCTGGTTGCCTGCTGCCACGTTACCAAGGAAACGGCCAACCTGGCCCGCACCCTTAAAGAAGGTGGCGCTGACGCCATCCTGATTGCCAGCAACCCCCTGTCCACCCAGGACGATGTAGCGGCCTCGCTGGTGAAAGACTACGGCATTTCGGTCTATGCCTGGAAAGGGGAAGACATTCCCACCTACACCAAGCACGTCAACATTGCCCTGGACCACAAGCCCCAAATTATCATCGACGACGGCAGCGACGTAGTGGCTACGCTCGTTAAAGAACGACCCGACCAGATTAAAGACATGATTGGCTCGACGGAAGAAACCACAACGGGTATCGTGCGTCTCAACGCCATGGTCAAGGACGGCAAACTGCCCTGGCCGGCGATTGCCGTAAACGACAGCCAGACCAAGCACTTCTTTGACAACCGGTACGGGACGGGCCAAAGCACCATTGACGGCATCATTCGCGCCACAAACATCCTGCTGGCCGGCCGCACGGTGGTGGTGGTTGGCTACGGCTGGTGTGGCCGCGGTGTGGCCATGCGCGCCAAAGGCCAAGGGGCCCACGTCATTGTGACCGAGGTCAACCCGGTTCGGGCTATTGAAGCCAGCCTGGACGGTTTCCAGGTGATGCCCCTCAACGACGCAGCGCCGCTCGGCGACCTGTTTGTAACGGTAACCGGCAACCGCCACGTTATTGACAAGCACCACTTCGAACGGATGAAGGACGGGGCCATGGTCAGCAACTCCGGTCACTTTGACCTGGAGCTGAACCTGGAAAGCCTGGCCCAAATGGCTACCGAACGCGAGTTCATCCGCCCGTTCATGGAACAGTTCACCATAGGCAATGGCAACCGTATCCTAGTACTGGGCGAAGGCCGCTTGATCAACCTGGCTGCCGCCGAAGGGCACCCGGCCAGCGTGATGGACATGAGCTTTGCCAACCAGGCCTTGGCTGTGGAGCACCTGATTAAGTATCAGGGCAAGCTGGAAAACACGGTACACGTGCTGCCCGGACAGGTTGACCAGGAAATTGCCGCCATGAAGCTCAAGGCCATGGGCATTGCCATTGACCAACTGACACCGGCCATGACGGAATACATGAACAGCTGGACCGTAGGCACCTAATCCCCGGCCTTACCAACATACTGGTATCGTTATACCTAGACGCCGTTGCCTTATCTTGTAGGGCAGCGGCGTTTAGCTTAGGCCACCCAATCTAAGGCGTTACGGAAGGGGTTCGGCTTTCCTGGTAGGCATCCATATAGGCAATAAACCGGGCCAGACGATCCACATTGGGCTGCAACACATCGGGGCGCTCGTAGATTACCTGGGTCTGTGTGCTGTCGGCCAAAGCCTTGGCATCCATGCGCACAAACCCCATGCCCACCAACAGGTCATCAATGGCATGGCGCTGCAAATCAAACTGGCTGGACACCAGAATCGCCCCCGGTTTCATATGAACAGCCAGTTGGCGGGCCACCGTCATTTGATCGGCCCGAGGCAACAGATACAGCAGATTGTCGGCCAACACCACACCGTATTGCTCCATTCGCGTGGCATCGGCCGTTACCTGCCGCACATCGCCCACTTCGTAGTGAATCCGCTGGGCCAGGCGGGGCGACAAAGCCACGGGAGCCAGGGCGTCATAAGCCTGCTCAAGCGAGGCCGTTAACGGAACATCCACGATATCGTTCTTGTCCAGCTCGGCATAGTTGGCCAACAGCACCGATCGCAGTGCACGGTGCAACGAGGCAGGAACCGCCTCAAGCCGGGGAGGCACCGGTGCCACCACCCCCTTGGCATAGGCTTGGCCAAACAGGTTCTGAATCGACGTCATATCGGATCGGCTCAGCAGTTTCAGGTTGGCTACCCCCACAATGTCCGAGTCAATATCAATGCCGGTAATGGGGTACGTCTGGGCACGGGCATCGAGAAGGGGATGCTTGTCAATGACCATGGCCGTCGTCAGAACGGTTGCCTCGCCGGTACTGCAACCCAGGGCCAAAATCGGGGTCCCATGAGGAAAGCGTGAAACCAGCAACCTGGGAACGGCAAACACACTGCCGTTACGGCCCATCCAGGTGCCGTGATGGTTGTCGGGGGTGGCCAGGTTATAGCGATCGCCCGAACCGTTGCTGCTTCGGTGCCCCAGGCCAAAGGCCGGGGCAGAAGTACGGACCAGACCAGACACCGGAAGCGGGCGCGGGCGCTGAAAAGGAGTGAGGGACAAGATATGCATCGAAAAAACCAGTGGAGAGCAGTGGCGATCGTTGGTACCAGCCATAGGGGGATCTTACCCTAATCAAGGCGGTGTCTGTCGAGAAGTTGCCACAGGCCATACTTTTAGACAAGGGGTGAGGGTTGTTGTTTAGGCTGCTGTTTGGGCAGGCTTTTGATAGACTCTATAGTAATAGGCGTATTTGCCCCCTTGGATGTATCCGTGTTTTGGAGAGGTTCCCTGTCATGTCCTACTTTGATGATCATTTTGATGCCAGCCAGTCCGGCTTTGCCACCATTGCCATCCACAGCCACCAGAAACCTGACCCGACGACGGGGGCCGTGATACAGCCCATCTACCAAACCTCCACCTTTGCGCAGGAAACCGTGCTGGAAGCCGGTGAGTTTGACTACACCCGCTGTGGAAACCCCAACATGAACGCCCTGGAAGGCGTGTTGGCCGATTTGGAAGGGGGCGTGCGCGGGTTTGCCTTTTCCAGCGGCCTGGGGGCATTAACCACCCTGACCACGGCCCTGTTCAAACCGGGCGATCATATCGTCAGCTGCTCCGACGTGTACGGCGGCAGCTTTGGGGTGTTCGACAAGATATTGCGCAAGTACGACGTACAGACGGACTTTGTGGATTTCCGCGACATGGCGGCCCTTGAGGCGGCCCTAACCGACAAAACCAAGGCCCTGCATGTGGAAACCCCGACCAACCCCAACCTCAAGCTGATTGATATCGCCGCAGTAGCCAAGCTGGCCAAGGCGAACGGGCTTTTGACCATTGTCGACAACACCTTTGCCACCCCATGCCTGCAACGGCCCTTTGAACTGGGGGCCGACATCGTGTGGCACAGTACCACCAAGTACATTGGCGGTCACAGCGACGTGGTGGGCGGGGCCATCATCATCAAGGACAAACGCTACGAAGAGGTGCTGTTCATGCACCAGAAACTGATTGGCGCCAACCCCGACCCCTTTGCATGCTGGCTGGCACTGCGTGGCTTGAAAACCCTGCCCATCCGCATGAACGCCCACCAGCAAAACGCGATGGCCGTGGCCGAATTTTTGAAAACCCACCCGGCCGTCGACCAGGTTATTTATCCCGGCCTGCCGGAGCACCCCGACCATGAACTGGCCAAGCGACAAATGAACGGCTTTGGCGGCATGGTCACCCTCACCATTAAGGGCGGCCCGTCCGAAGTGGTCAAGGTCACGCAGGCCCTCAAACTCTTTACGGTGGCCGTTTCTCTGGGCGGGGTGGAGTCGTTGGTCTGCTACCCCTATAAAATGACCCACGGCAGCATGCCCGACGATTTCAAGCTGAAAACCGGCATCCTGCCCAACATGCTCCGGCTGTCCGTGGGGATTGAAGACATCGATGACCTGAAACGGGATCTCAAGCAGGCCCTTGATGTGGTGGTGGGTGCCACCGTCTAGCTGTCTAACCGTCTAACCGTCTAAAGCCACCCGAAGAAAGCGCGAAAAAAAGGTCGTTTACCCCCACCCCGATGTTCAAGTTTGCCGTCATTGGCCACCCCATCCACCATTCCATGTCGCCCCTGCTGCACCGAACCCTGTTCGAACTGACGGGGCTCGAAGGGTGCTACGAGGCCGTGGATGTGGCCCCCGACAACCTGGACTCGTGGCTGTCGGAGGCTGCTCAGAGTGGGGTGATGGGCTTCAACGCCACCATTCCCCACAAGGTGGGGCTGCTGTCGGCCTGCGACCGCGTTTCGGACGAAGCACGCCTAATTGGGGCGGTTAACACGGTCAAGGCCCATGCCCCGACCGGAGCCGTTGAATGGCATGGGCTAAACACGGATCACACCGGGTTTATCAGCGCCCTTAGCCCGGCCCAACAAACCAAACTAAAGGAAACGGCCATGGTCATGATTGGCAGCGGTGGGTCCAGCCGAGCCGTTGCCTTGGCCCTGTTGGACCTTCGGCCGGCCCAGTTGACCATAGCCGTGCGCAACCTCGATCGTGCCCAAGCCACTATGGAGAAAATTTACGCCATGGACGACGCGCGTTACCAGGGCCGCACGCCAATACTGGCTATCCCGCTCGACCAGCTCGACTCGACGATTCTGCCCCCTTCGGCCCTGGTGGTCAACACCACCCCCTCGGGCATGACGCCAGACACCGAGGCTATGGCCGTTAGCAACGGATTTGTGGAACGCCTGCCCAAAAACTGCCTGGTTTACGACCTGATATACAACCCGGCCGAAACCCGGCTGCTACGCACGGCACGAAACGCAGGACTTCAAACCCTCAACGGCCTGCCCATGCTTGTTGGCCAAGGCATTGCCGCTTTCGAGCACTGGACGGGGGCAAGCATCACGGCCGAACAACGGCAGATATGCCTCGAAAGGCTACAAGCGGCTTACACCCCGTAGCGTCGCTGCCGACCGGCAAAGGTTGAAATGGTGTCCAACAGGACACCGGGGGTAAAGTCGGGCCACAGCTCCTGGCGCACCATAATCTCGGCATAGGCGCTCTGCCACAGCAAGAAATTGCTCAGCCGGCTTTCGCCGCCCGTGCGAATAATCATGTCCGGGTCGGGCACTTCGGCCGTGTACATGGCCGCCGTAAGCATGGCCTCGTCAAAGGCGTCGGCGCGCAACTGCCCGGCTTCAACCTGCCCCATCAACCGGCGGCAGGCAGCCACAATTTCGGCACGCCCCCCGTAGTTCAGGGCAATTTGAAAGCGCATACCCGTGTTCAAAAGGGACTGCTCGTTAAGCTTGTGGCAGGCCGCCTCAATGGCCGGGGGGAAGGCGGATAGGTCGCCAATAAACCGAACCTGGATGTTGTTCTGAATCAGTTGGCTAAACTCGTCATGAATGGCGGTTTTCAGCAGTTGGGTCAGAAAGGTGACCTCCGGCGGGGTTCGGTTCCAGTTCTCGGTGGAAAAGGCATAGACCGTCAACACCGGTAAATGAAGCCTGTCCTGGCAAAACCGTACCAGCTCGCGCAAGGCGCCATAGCCCTGCACGTGCCCTTGAAAACCGGGCTTATTGTTTACCTTGGCCCAACGCCGGTTGCCGTCCATAATAACGGCAATATGGTTCAGGCGTCCTTCGGCAACCAGGCCAACCGCCTGTTCCAACGCCTCCGGGCAAACAGGCAAAGAGGTATCGGACGAAGACGTCTGATCCAGGGTCAGGCCAGAAAGCAGGGTCAAGGAGGGTATCATAGGGGTCGGGATTACCGATTGGGTCTATACCGTTTGCCAGCAGCCGCTTCGGGCCGAAGCAACGGGGGGCTTGAACCTTGGGGGAGACGGCTGGCCGCCTCACACCCCATGTATTCAACCATTAATATGGGTTGGCGTCGAGATTGCCTTTAGTGCATCATGGGGGATACCATAAGCTGGCTGCCGTTCGTTACCCCGAGATCCCAATAACTCCCACAGACACCAGCTTCCCCCAATAACCCCAAGCCCCCTTAACTGCCAGGATATTGCCTCGCCCATGCCGGTTCGACCCTCTGCATTCAGCCTAAATACCATTGTCATCGGGGTTCGGCATGCCAACGCCGCCATTGATGTGCGCGAGCAGCTGGCTTTTTCCGGCCCCACCCTAGAGCAGGCGTGCCAAGCCTTAACCACCTACCGTGGGATTGAAGAAGCCGCTATTTTAAGCACCTGCAACCGAACCGAACTGTATGCCACCGTCAGTGACACGGCATTAGGCATCCAGTCGCTGAAACGCTTCCTCAAAGAGTACAAGCAGTTTGACTACGATGCCCACCACGGCCACGGGTTTTTGCTGCTGCACGAAGATGCCATCATCCACCTTTTCCGGGTCGCTTCGGGCATTGACAGCATGATTCTGGGCGAGGGCCAGATTTTAAGCCAGATTAAAGACGCCCTCCATGCGGCCATGGCCGGAGGCACTGCCGGCGAAATTATCGAGAAGCTTTTCAAAACGGCATTAACCGTGGGCAAGGCCGTTCGCAGCGAAACCGGCATTGCCCACCGCGATCCCAATATTCCAAAAGCCGCCCTGGCGTTTATTGGCCAGCAATATGGGCAATTGAACGGCATGCCCACCGTCGCCCAGCCCGCACTGGTGCTGGGGGCCGGCCGCATTGCCGACATTATGCTGGCCGAATTAACCACGGCCCGGGCCTCGCTGGGAGCCAAGCCTGCCGAAATAACCCTGATTAACCGAACAATGGACCGCCTGGCCCCGTTGGCCGAGCAGTACGGCATACAAACGGCAGCCTGGGATCAGCTCCCTGCACTGGCCGCCTGTCATCCGCTGATTCTGGTAGCCACCAGTGCCAAGCACTACCTGCTCAAGCCCGAGCATTTCAGCCAACACCAGGGCCAGCATGACACGCTGATTATGGACATCTCCGTGCCGCGCAACGTGGATCCGGCCATTGGCCAGCATCCCCACGTCAAGGTATACAACACCGACGACCTGCAAGGGTACGGCAGCCTAAGCGAAGCCAACCGCCTGCGCCTGACCCACGAAGCCAACCAGGTCATCGAACGCGAGTACAAGGCCTTTCACCAGTGGCGCGTGGGACGCCCCGCCATCCCCGTCATCAGCCAACTGCGCGCCCGTATCGAGGATGCCCGGCGAACCGAGGTGGCCGACTTCGTGTCCTACTGCCCCGAAACCAAGAAAAGCTGCGGCGTGATTGACGCGATGTCGCGCAGCCTGGTCAACAAGCTGCTGCATGACCCGACCATCCAGTTACGCAGCACGCCACAGCTCGATGAAATCTACAAGCAAGCCGAGATGCTGTCGACCATGTTCAACATTCCCGCGCCACCGGCTGCTTGCAGTACCACCGTGCCAGCCGGCAGCATCCGCAACACCGGTAACACCCCCTATCCAGACCATGAAGCAGACGCCGCCCCCTCCGGTTCACCTTCCTCCGATGCGGCCGACATGGTCTCGGTCAACCCACGGCCGTAACCCCATGGGCGAGAGACTGGTTTTATGACACGCCTGGTTGCCGGTAGCCGAAAAAGCCCACTGGCCATGGCACAAACCCGGCTGGTTATTGAAGCCCTTCGACAACACTTCGGGGAGCTTCAGGTGGATATCGAGCCCATCAGCACCCAAGGTGACGAACGGCTTGACGTGGCCCTGTCAAAGGTTGGCGACAAGGGCCTGTTCGTCAAGGAACTTGAAACCGCTCTGCTCGAAGGCCGTATTGATTTTGCCATCCACAGCATGAAGGACATGCCCGGCCTGACACCGGAAGGCCTGACCTTGATGAGCACCGGCAAACGGGCCAACCCCTTCGACGCACTGGTTAGCCATAACGGACACCGCCTTGAAACGTTGCCCCCCGGCGCCCTGATTGGAACCTCCTCCTTGCGGCGCCAGGCCTTTTTGTCTGCCATCCGACCGGACCTGCGCTTTACCGTCATACGCGGCAACGTGCAAACCCGGCTGGCCAAGGTCGATGATGGCCAGATTGATGCCACCCTGCTGGCCGCAGCCGGCCTGCAGCGCCTGGGGCTGGACACCCGCATAACCCAGATTCTCGATACCGGCACCTTGACCCCCGCATGTTGCCAGGGAACACTGGCCGTGGAGTTTGCCAACCCCGCCCTGGCCCACTACTTTCAGGCCCTCGTGCATGGCCCCACCGAAATCTGCTGCAAGGCGGAACGCGCGTTTTTGCTCACCCTCGAAGGCGGGTGCCAGGTTCCGATGGCCGCCTTTGCCCAGCCGATTGACGAAAAAGGAACCTACCGGCTCCAAGGGGTGGTCTGCTCGCTGGACGGCAGCCGAATACTGCGCCATGAGATAGACTTTGAAGAAGAAAACGCCCATCTGGCAGGGCATCAGGTAGCCTCAATCCTGCTTGAGCAAGGAGCCGCTGATATTATTGCCCACCTGGCCAGTCGAAACTAGTCCCTTTCGGCAACAATAGACCCCTCCTTGCCCCAGCGCATTGCTTTGACCGGGGGTTGATGGTCTTCTATTGATACCGACGATTCGTAAAGACGCCTTTTTCCCGTTTATCCCATTATTCCTCAATGTCTGTTATGTCGTTGGAAAGCCTGTCACCCGGCCTAAGGAACGGAGGAGCATTTACCCATGAGCCAGCCCCACCTAAAGTTCAACCCCAACCAGTTCAAGAACCCTAACCTGCTGGTAATTGCCGGAGCAGTGCTTGTCGGCATCCTCCTCCTGAGTGAGTCCTTTGTGGTGGTTAACCCCGGACAGCGGGGTATCCGGGTCACGCTGGGGGCCGTATCGCACAACCTGCTGCCTGAAGGCCCCAACCTAAAACTGCCGTTCATCCAGAAGATCCAGGTTCAAAGCATCAAACAGCAGTCGCAACCCGGCACCACCAGCGCGTTTAGCAGCGATCTGCAAACCATGCAGGTGGAATACCAGGTGCTGTACCGATTGCCGGAAAAAAAGCTGGTGGAGCTGTACCAGAAATACCAGGGTGATCCGTACCAGAACCTGATCCTGCCCCGTATCGAAGAAACCGTCAAACAGGTGTCGGCCGAATACCGGGCCGAAGATTTCGTCAAGAAACGCGAGGCCGCCAAGGTTCGTGTGCTGGCGGAGCTGAAAAACAGCTTGCATGGCCTCATTAACATCGATGACTTCCCCATTAAGAACATCGATCTCAGCGATGACCTTGAGCATGCCATCGAACAAAAGCAAATCAAGGAACAGGAAGCCCTGGCCAAAAAATACGAACTGGACAAGGCCCGGCGCCAGGCCGAGATTACCATCGTTGACGCCGAAGCCGAGGCCAAGGCCGTCCGCATCAAGGGCGATGCCATTAAGGCCTCGCCGGAAGTCATCAATCTGGAGATCGCCAAGAAGTGGGACGGCAAATCACCCACCACCGTGGTGGTCGGCAAAGGGGGCAGCAACGTACTGCTGCCGTTGCGCTAATCAACGGCCGCTAGGCCGGCATCATGTCGGCAATGGCTTGGAGGTCGTTGATAATTTGCACACTGCCATCGAGCTTGTTGGCCGCCATGTGCTCAAACGGCGAGGGTTCGTTGTTCTGCCGAACAAAAGACGGTTTCGGCTGCTCGGGGGCCGATGTCTGTTTGGCTTGGTAGGTGTTCTGGTACACGTCTTGTTTGTTGACGCCTACACCAAAAAATGCCTGTTTAAACGCTAAGCTCATTGCCTGTTTGCCCTACGCTCTAACTCGCTATCCTATCCTGCTTCATGAATGTCGGCTGTTTCGAGCAGGCCTATAGGCCGTTCATGCCAAATGTTAAAAAAATCTTACATACAAGCCGACGCACCGGCGCCAACCCCGTCTGGAAGCTGCCCCCTTCAAGCTTTTTTGGTAAGCAACACCCCCTCTAACGGTGTTACCGGGCAAAGCGGCGCAGGATGTTGTAGGCCGTATCACGTTGGGCCGCATCCTTGCCGGTTTTGTGAATCAGCTTGACCATCGTCTCCAGGCTCTGGGTTTCGTCCTTAATGCCAGCCTGGGTCACCACATTCTCTTCGAGCACCAGCCCGCCCACATCGTCGGCCCCAAAATACAGGCCGGTCTGGCAGAGCTTCAGGCCCTGGGTGAGCCACGACGACTGGATGTGATCAAAGTTGTCCAGCACCAGGCGGCTGACAGCCAGCACCCGCAGGTACTCCTCGCCGGTTGCCATATGCCCAAGCTTGGCCAGGCGAGTGTTGGGTGCCTGGAACGTCCACGGAATAAAGGCTGTAAAGCCGCCGGTACGATCCTGCACCTCGCGCAGACGGAAGAGGTGGTTGATGATGTGCTCGGGCTGCTCGATCATCCCGAACATCATGGTTGCCGTGGTGCGCAAACCCAGTTGGTGAGCCGTTTCCATTACCCGTAGCCAGCCATTGGTGTCCACCTTTTTGCGGCTGACCTTCTGACGCACGGCGTCATCCAGGATTTCGCCACCCGCACCGGGAATGGAAGACAACCCGGCCTCGACCAGTTTTTGAAGGGTCGTTTTCAGGTCATAGCCAGCACCGTCGGCCATCTGCTGAATTTCGGTGGGTGAAAAGCCGTGGATGGTCAGCTCGGGGTAGTGGGCCCGAATCTGACTGATGAGGTCGGTGTAGTACGAAAACGGCAGCTCCGGGTTCACCCCGCCCTGCAACAGCAGTTGCGTGCCGTTCATATCCACCAGTTCCTGGATTTTGGGCTGCAGCGTCTCGAAGCTGTGCACGTAGGCCTCTTCGTGGCCCGGCGGGCGGTAAAAGGCACAGAACATGCAATCGATGGTACAAACGTTGGTATAGTTGACGTTACGGTCAATGACGAACGTGACCGGGTCATCAGACCCAAAGCGCTTGGCCTTTTCGGCTTCGGCTTGCAAGCCCAGCGACAGCAGGGGTTCGTCAAGTAGCAGCTTGAGCGCTTCCTGGCGGGTCAAGCGATTTTTTGGGGGCTCGGCAACGGGCACAGAAAGCGGGGCGGCGGTATCAAGCAATTGCGACGACATGGGGACGAACAAGGCGCTCCTGAAAACGGGCTGTCTATGGGTCAATTTAAGGGGGACTCCGGGCTTAGTTTACAATAGAGCCACGACGATTTCAGCGTGCATGCTCATATCCGGCCCCTGAAGGAGGCTTGAATCCATTAGCCCGTCACAAGAAACCCTGCTTTACACACCCACGCCCCCCGATACCGATGCGTTACGGATGGCTTGGCTGTATCCGTATACCTACCCGGTGGCAGCCAGCGCCCTGGGCTACCTGAGCTTGTTTGCCACGCTGGATCAACGCCGAGACGTGGCCATAAGACGCCTGACGACCGATACGCTGGAAAACGAGTCGCTACACACAGACGAAGCGCTAGGGGTTTCCTTCAGCTTTGAACTTGACGCCATTGAGCTGATTAAGGCCCTCGACACCCTCGGCATGCCCCTGTTTGCCGCAGACAGGGATGAAACCGCCCCACTGGTGTTTGCCGGTGGCCCGGTGGTAATGACCAACCCGGAACCCTACGCCGATTTCTTTGATTTTTTCCTGGTGGGCGAAGGTGAAGCCACCCTCGGACCGCTCATTGATCAGCTCAAGGCCCTGCGGGGGCTGCCAAAAGCCCAAAAACTGCTAAAATTGGCCGAATCGGTGCCAGGTATTTACGTGCCCAGCCTGTACCGTGTCGACTATGAACCAGGAGGCCCCATTCAGGCCATCACCCCGTGCCATGACACCCTGCCTTTGCCTATCCGAAAGCAGTATGTAGGCGATATGTCTGCCACCATCGCCTCATCGCCCATCCTGAGCCCAGATGCCTACTTTGCCAATACGTTTCTGGTGGAAGTCATGCGGGGATGCCCCCACCGTTGCCGCTTTTGCCTGGCCAGCTACAGCATGCTGCCGGCTCGAGGACCGGATTTCGGCCTGATTCGGCAACACATTGAGCGGGGGCTTCAGTACACCCGAAAAATCGGGCTGGTGGGGGCACTTATTAGCGAACACCCTGAATTTGAGGCACTATGCGACTACTTGCGCACCATCCCCGACCTGCAAATCGGCTCGGCCTCGCTGAGGGCCGACACCTTAACCGACGACATTGCCCGTACGTTTGTCCATGGCGGACAAAAAACGGTAACCCTTGCCGTTGAAAGCGGTTCGGAGCGGCTGAGAAAGCGTATCAACAAGCACCTGAGCACCGACGCCATCCTGAATGCGGCCGACGTGGTCGCCCGAAACGGCATCCCAAAGCTGAAATTGTACATGATGGTCGGGCTACCGGACGAGACGCCCGACGATCTGGAAGCCAGTATCGCGCTGGTTAAAACCCTCAAACAGACGCACCCGGCCCTCAACATCCAGTTTGGCTGCTCCACCCACGTGCCCAAGGCCGCCACACCCTTCCAGTGGGTAGCCCGAGAAACCAGCACCGAGCTTGGCAAGAAACACCGGTATTTACAGAAACAACTGGCCCATATCGCTCAATTCAGGCCCTCCAGCAGCAAATGGGACACCCTTCAAGCGGTTTTAGCCCGTGGCGACCGACGATTATCCCGGTGGCTGGTTGAATTCGTTCGGCAAGGAGCCAATTTAGGGGCTATTAATCGGGCCAGCAAGGCGTTACAAGACCTTAACACAGGCAACGGGGGGCTTGAGCCGATTCCGCCGCTGGCCTGGTATGCCGAGCGCGAGCGCCCCTTTAATGAAGTCTTGGCTTGGGATACACTACATTTGGGCGTGGACAAGGCCGTTTTGTACACCGAATCGGGCCTGAGTGCCACTGCCCGCACCGCAGTCTTTCAAGCCAAGGATCGTGCGTATGTCGATCGCCCAACCGCTCCAACCCCGCCGTAAAAGCCGCCAGCTCCATGTGGGCCGCGTGGCCGTGGGCGGCGATGCCCCGGTTTCCGTGCAATCGATGACCGTCACCGATACGCGCGACGTGGTGGCCACCCTCGACCAGATTGAGCAGCTGGCCGAAGCCGGTTGCGACATCGTTCGGCTGGCCGTGCCCGACAAGGTGGCCGCCGACGCCCTGAAGCAAATTACCGCCCGCTCCCCCATCCCCGTTATTGCCGACATCCACTTTGACTACCGCCTGGCCCTGATGGCAGCCGACAACGGCGTGCAAGGCCTGCGCGTGAACCCCGGCAACCAGCCCAAGAAAGACTTTATTCGCCAGATTGCCGACAAGGCCAAAGCCTGTGGCCTGCCCATCCGCATTGGCGTTAATGCCGGCTCGCTGGAAAAACCGGTCAAGGAAAAGTTTCCCAACGACATGGTCAGCGCCCTGGTGGAAAGCGCGCTGCTCAACGTCCGGCTGCTTGAAGAGCAGGCATTTTTTGACATCAAGGTGTCCGTCAAAGCCAGCGACCCGATGACGATGATCCGAGCCTACCGCCGGGTGGCCGAAGCCATGCCTTACCCGTTGCACCTGGGGGTGACGGAAGCCGGTACCCTCAAGCGCGGCCTGATCAAGTCGAGCGTGGGCATTGGCATGCTGCTGGCCGAAGGCATTGGCGATACCATCCGCGTGTCGCTGACGGCCGACCCGGTCGAAGAGGTTACGGCCGGCCACGAAATCCTGAAGGCCGTCGGGCTTCGAATGGACAGCGCCGACCTGATTAGCTGCCCCAGTTGCGGCCGGGCCGAAGTGGATCTGCATGGGATGGCCAACCAGGTCGAGGCCCTCATTACCCAAATTAAGCTACCGGTTCGGGTGGCCGTAATGGGCTGCTTCGTCAACGGCCCGGGCGAAGCCGAGCAAGCCGACATCGGCATTGCCGGCGCTAAGGACGAGTTTTTTATCTTCGAGGGGCTTGAAGTCATCAAGCGTGTGCCGCAGGCCGTAGCCCTTGAGGAGTTCAAACACGAGCTGGATCGCTTTGTGCGCGAAAACGAGACGATGCTGCGCCAGCGGATGGACCAAAGCAAACAGGCCCAGGCCGTGCTGCTGGCCTAACCCATCGGAGTACCCACTGCACAGATGACCACCACCGATTTGAAAAGCCGAACCATTCAAAGCCAGGCAACGGCCTGCGACACCGAGGTTGTGGCCCATGGCCGCGAGGTGCTGGATATTGAAATTAAGGCCCTGATGCAATTGCGCAACCGTCTCGACGCCCGCTTCGAGCAGGCTGTCGATTTGATGGGGGCCTGCATGGGCCGCATCATCATTACGGGCATGGGCAAAAGCGGCATTATTGGCAAAAAGATTGCTGCCACCCTGTCCAGTACCGGTACGCCCAGCTTTTTCCTGCACCCCGGCGAGGGGATGCACGGTGACCTGGGGCTGCTGATGTGGGGCGACGTGGTGGTGGCCATCAGCAACAGCGGCGAAACACCCGAGCTGCTCAACGTCCTGCCGGTGGTCAAGAAATTCGAGTGCCCGCTGATTGCCATGACCGGAAAAACCGCTTCCACACTGGCCAACCGAGCCGATGTGGTATTGGATGTGAGCGTGGAACAGGAAGCCTGTGCGCTGAACCTCGCCCCCACAGCCAGCACCACCACCACACTGGCCATGGGCGATGCACTGGCCGTGGCCCTAATGAAAAAACGCGGATTTACCGAAGAAGACTTTGCTGTTTTCCACCCGG
Organism: Cyanobacteria bacterium HKST-UBA04; assembly: GCA_020431915.1. GTDB lineage: Bacteria > Cyanobacteriota > Vampirovibrionia > Vampirovibrionales > JAGQHJ01 > JAGQHJ01. Next base: position 31,250 of record JAGQHJ010000010.1, read on the forward strand.
CCGGTTCGTTAGGCAAACGGTTGCTGTTACGGGTGGAAGATGTGATGCGCCGTGGGGATCAGGTGCCGTTTGTGCAAGACACCGATTCCTTCAAGGACGCGTTGATGGAAATTACCACCAAGAAGATGGGCATGACCCTGGTTCGGCGCAAGGACGGCAAGACCGTGGGTATCCTGACCGACGGTGACGTACGCCGGATCCTGATGCAGGATACCATACCGGATCTGGCTTGTACCACGGTCGAAGCCGTGATGTCGGGTAATCCAAAAACCATTGCCCCGGATGCCATGGCCGCCGAGGCGCTACAGCTGATGGAAGCCCACAAAATTACGGTCCTGCACGTCGTCGACAGCGCCCAACAAACAGTGGGCGTGTTGCACTTGCACGACATTCTGGACAACGGCATTCAATAAAACCGCCCCCCACTATGTTGCTTTGGGTCTCTAAAGCGGTTGGCCCGAACGGCTGTCGATGAGAAACGTAACCGGCCCGTCGTTGAGCAGCTCGACTTTCATATGGGCGCCAAATTCGCCGGTTTCTACCGGTACACCACAAGCCGCGCGCAACTGATCCAGAAAGCGGGCAAAGGTGAGCTTGGCTTCGTCGGGTGCCATGGCCAACGTAAAACCGGGCCGGTTTCCCTTATGCACATCGGCAGCCAAGGTAAACTGCGAAACCACCAGCAGCGACCCGCCCGCATCGGCTACGCTTAAATTCATCCGGCCCTGGGCATCGGGAAAGTAGCGCATGTGACTCAGCTTTTTGGTGTGATAGTCCAAATCCGCCTGCGTGTCACCGACTTCCAACCCCACCAAAACCAGCGCCCCCGGCCCAATTTTGCCTACCACACGATCGTCCACCATCACGCTCGCATGGGCCACGCGCTGAATCAGGCTCTTCATGGGCTGTCGCTGTCCGAATGACGGCGCTTCTTTTTCGGCTCACAGTCAAGAATATAATCGCACTGGTTCATATCAAACGCCCGGTTGGGCACGCACTGAAAACCACAATGCTTCATCCGTATCCAGCGCACCGGATACTGACACTGCATGTTGTTGACCCGATCCTGCGTCAGCCACGCTTCGGCTTCCTTCTCAAAAGCCTTATTGACGGGCTCTTTGCGGTTGCAGCCCCGGTTGGCAAAAATCTGGGCCGACCGCGTGTCGGTGCAGTCGTCTGCCGTCTGGCACATCACCCACTCGGGGTGGGCCTCGTTCAAGGGCTGCGAAGAAGACGAACGAGCCTGGCTATGGGCCCTGGGTGGCTGCGTCACCACAAACAACAACCCCAGCAGCAGCGCCAGTACCCAGCACCATAACAAACGTCCCATATTGGTGGCTTGACCTCCTTGACGCCTGATATCCTAATACCGTGATACCATCACGAGCCTTGGTGCCGTTTTACCGGCCTGTCGAACCAAACCCGCCACTGCGCGATTCGACCACGTCAATGCTGGCCACTTCGTGCCACACACCGCGCGTAACCGGGGCAATGACCAGCTGGGCAATCCGGTCGCCAGGTTCAATGGTATAAGCCTCGTTGCTCAGGTTGACCAAGGCCACCTTCACTTCGTGGCGATAATCCCAATCAATGGTGCCGACGCCGTTGACGAGCCCCACTCCATGCTTGATGGACAACCCGCTACGGGCACGGACCTGGGCCTCGTAGCCTTCGGGCAGGGCAATAATCAGCCCCGTGGGAACCAGAAAACGCTCCAGCGACCCCAGGGTCAGGGGCGACTCGATGGCCGCCTGCAAGTCCATACCCACCGCCCCGTCGGTTTTATAGGCGGGCAGCTCGGCCGGGGCATGCGGCAAGCGCTGAATGGCAATCTCAACGGTTTCAATCTGGCGGGGGGTTAAAGTGGCAACCATCATCGGGGTCTCTCCTGTCCTCTCTTAAATAAAATACAAGCAAAACTTTTTGGGCGGAATTTTGGAGGGGGTTTAAGCAGTAACCGGCACGGCAGCTGCAACCAGCTGCATGAAACTGTCCACATCCAGGCTCGCACCCCCCACCAGGCCGCCGTCAATGTCGGGCTGTTTCATCAGCTCGGCCACGTTGTCCGGCTTCATGCTGCCACCGTACAAAATACGGGTATGTGCCAACCCGATTTCCCGGCGAATCACGGCAATGGTGCGATTGGCTTCGGCCGCGTCACACACCTTGCCCGTCCCAATGGCCCAAATCGGTTCGTAGGCAATAACCAGCTGCTCGCGCTGCTGGGTGGTCACACCGTCCAGAGCCATACGCATCTGGCGCATCACCACCACGTCGGTTTGCCCGGCCTCGCGTTCTTCAAGGGTTTCGCCCACGCACAGAATGGGAATCAGGTTGTGCTTAAAAGCAGCATGCAGCTTTTTGTTACAGGTTTCATCGGTTTCGTTGTAATACTGGCGCCGTTCGCTGTGACCTACCAGCACACTGGTAATCCCCAGGGCCTGGAGCATGTCGCCCGAAATTTCGCCGGTATAGGCCCCGCTGTCATGAAAGTCCATGGTTTGGGCCCCCAGGTGCCAGGCCGACGAGCAGTTCAGCCGGTGCTCGCTGGTAGCAGGCAACGCCGTAAACGGGGCAAACAGCACAATATCCGGGCCAGTAGCACCGGGCAACTGCTTCTCGTCCAGGGCATCATCCAGGGCTTCGGCAAAGGCCACCGCCTCGCGGTGGGTTTTATTCATCTTCCAGTTGGCGGCCATCAGCGGGCGACGTTGGGTCATCACGGGGCTATGTCTCCACAATCCAAGGGATAAAACACCCCCTTCCCTGTTGTCTAAGGGAAGGGGGTAAAACCAGTTACGCGGTAACGGGCAGACGCTGACCCACGTACTCGGTCAGTTCGAGCAGGCGGTTGCTATAACCCCACTCGTTGTCGTACCAGCCAACCACTTTCAGGGTGTGCTCGCCCATGGTCATCGTCAAGGCGCTGTCCACAATACAGCTGTGGGCATCGCCAATAAAGTCGGAAGACACCAGCGGCTCATCGCAATAGCGCAGCACACCGTTAAGAGGGCCCTGGGCCGCATCGCGCAATTTTTGGTTGGCCAGCTCGGCGGTAACGGGTTTTTCGGTTACCACCACCAAATCCACCAGGCTTACGTCGGGGGTGGGCACACGAATGGCAAAGCCGTCGAGCTTGCCTTTAAGATCGGGCATTACCAGGCCAATGGCTTTGGCAGCCCCGGTGGTGGTCGGAACCATGTTCAGGGCAGCAGCACGGGCACGGCGCAGATCGCTGTGGGGGGCATCCAGCAGGCGTTGATCACCGGTGTAGCTGTGGATGGTCGTCATGAAGCCTTCCTTGATACCAAAGGCTTCGTGGATGATCTTGGCCATGGGGGCCAGGCAGTTGGTGGTGCAGCTGGCATTGGAAATAATATGGTGCTGCTCTGGGTTGTAGCTTTCGTGGTTGATGCCGACAGCAAACGTACCGTCCTCGTTCTTGGCCGGGGCACTAATAATGACCTTCTTGGCACCGGCGTCAATGTGGGCCTTGGCCTTGGTGGCATCGGTAAAAAAGCCGGTGCACTCCAGCACCACGTCAATGCTGTTGGCTTTCCACGGCAGGTTGGCGGGGTCTTTCTCGGCAAATACCTTAATCTCGGTGCCGTTGACCACCAGCGATTTCTCGGTGTAGGAAACATCCCCTTCAAACGGCCCCATAACCGAGTCGTGCTTGAAGAGGAAGGCCAAATCCTTGGGCGACATCAGATCGTTGAGGGCCACAATGTCGTAGTTCAACTGGCCATGATCAAAATAAGCACGCAGGGTGTTACGGCCAATGCGGCCAAAGCCGTTAATGGCAATACGGGGTCTGGACATTTGAGGGGTCTCCTGTGAATTCGTCATTCAAATGGGGTCTTTATTCGATTCTTGTTACTGAAGGAAATAGAGAAGCGAGAGAGAGAAAAAAAACGGTACCGGGCCGTACAGGCCCAGAACAGGTCGAGAACAGGCCTAATAGCCTTTCAGGATGGTTTTGACTTCCTGGCTGACTTTCAGTGCCTCGCTATACGGACGCTGCCACATGTTGCGGCCAAAAATAAGGCCCGTGGCCCCGGCCTTCATGCAGGCATTGACACTGCCCACGAGCTCGTCGTGGCTCATTTTGCTGCCGCCGGAGAACACCACCATGGTTTGGCCGGCCGAGCGGGTGACCTTGTTCAGGCTTTCCTGGAAGTCCAGTGACAAGTCACGGTACTCCTTGGGCTGATCCTTGTACTGATCGTACTGGCCGTTGACCTGGGGCATGTTGATCTTGACCACGTCGGCCCCCAGTTCGCAGGCAACCCGGGCTGCATAGTCAATGGCATACAGGCTGTTCTTACCACCTTTTTTCTCGATGTACTCGCCGCGCGGGTAGGCCCACATAATGACGGGCATCCCGTAACGCTCGGCCTCGCGACGCACCTCGCGAAACTGGGCAATGTCGCGATCCTGGGCCGGGGAGCCCACGTACAGGGTGTAGCCAATGGCGTCGGCACCCAGGCGTACGGCATCTTCCACCGTGCCGGTCAGCGGCGAAAAGGCCGCATCGGCATTGGGAACACACGTTTTACCGTTAATTTTCAGCACCAGCGGCACCTGGCCTGCATAGGGGTACATATACTTGTCGGCCAGGCCGTAGTGGTACACCACAGCCGAGTAGCCGGCCTCGACGGCCAGTTTTACCTGGTACTGCGGATCGGCCGATTCCCAGGCATCGGTTTTCTCGATAAAGTCGATGGGGCCATGCTCGAGGCCCTGGTCGATTGGCAAAAACATCAACGTCCCATTGCCGGGGCCATGCTGGTACAACAGCCGATAAAGCCGGGCACGCTTGCCACAAGACAGGTGCGGCATCGCATCTAGGGCCATGCGCTCAATGGGCTTGACCAGATGGGCGGCAGCGGCTTGGGGGTTTTCGGCAGTTTGGGTCATGGGGGCAGATCCTGTTTGACTTACGGCAGTGGCCATGATGGTAAAACGTCCTCTCTGAAAGGGTTAAACAGAGTACTTGCTGTTATATCCATTGCTGGGCACCGATAAACGGCCTATATGCGATGGCCGGTACAGCCCACTTACCTTAACACACACAAGGCCCGGTGTCTCTTGAAACATGGGTGTTTCAGGCCTTTTAAACACAGCCAGGCCAGGTGGTTTGCCCGCCTCGGGCCTACCGCTTTTCTTCAAAAAATGAAGTTAAAAGTTGGCGGCACCGGGCCTCTTCAATCCCGCCGAGCACCTGCAGACCACAATCGGCCAAGGGCTTGCCCGGCCAGTACAGTTGGCGCAAATCCGTGGCCGATCCCAGCGCCCCAACCACCGGATCCCAGGCCCCGAAAACCACTTGGCCGATTCGGGCCTGGATAATGGCGCTGGCACACATCGGGCACGGCTCGAGGGTTACAACGAGCGTACATGCTTGCAGGCGCCATTGCCCCAGTTTTTCATTCGCCTGCTGTATGGCAAGCATTTCAGCATGCGCTATGATGGAATTATCGAGCTCACGACGATTCCAGCCTTCCGAGATAACCTGATGGCTGTTGTCGAGAATAATACAGCCTACCGGAACATCTCCGGGCAAGGCCTGCTGGGCTACTTCAATGGCCCGGTCCATCCAGGCCGTGGCCATGGCCATGGCAACAGTTATGTCGGCCATACCACCCCCTGCCGGGCCCGAAACCCAACCGGCTCCCCCAGTCGGAGGAGGGGCAAACAGCAACTTGGGCTGTTGAGGGGAGCCGTCATGTTGAAAAATTCCATACCATAAATACACTCACTACAAAGCCAGGTTAACACCTGACAGCGACAAAGCCAGAATAACACCTGACCAACACCTGAACACCGCCATTGAGTTTCTCTCCAATCATAACCGCCCAGGGAGGGCCACCGCCAACCATGATTGTAAAAGCCGCCAAAGCACTGCTCGAAGGTTTCCTGCTCCGTTCTCTCGACGAACGTCCAGTCGGCCTGCACAACCTTGAATACATGAACGACGAAGATGCCCTTGCCGCCATTGCCCGTCCCACATCACGCAACACCAGCACCCCCCTGTCCACCTCCGTGGATCGAATCACCCGGCAAATCGGCCGGCAGCCTGCCCCCGCCTTTAGCCGGGCTCCCAATTTTACCTACCGCTACAGCCAGTTCAGCAGCAAGCGCGTGTTTACCACCGCTGGCCGGTAACCCCACTGCACAGCTATAGCCCTCCTCCCTTTTACTCTCTTACCCCAAAACGACCAACCCCACCGGTGTGGATGCCTACAATCTGTGCTCCTGAACCTCTTGAGCCGGTTGATACCCACACACAGGCTGTTTACTTAATTTCCCCCTATCATCACGTTGCAATGAACCTTACCTAGGGTTCATTGCATTTTCATATCCGGGCCATTAACGGCAGGAACAACGGCCCTATTCTTCCAGCTTCATGCCTTTTTGTCGGGGGTCAAAGCCGCGCGAAAAGCGCGTGGCGTAGTTGTACTTGGCCCCGCTAAAATTGGCCAGCCGAGTTTTGGCCTTCCAAAGCCGGGCCCCGCGCAAATCGGCATCACTCAAGTCGGCCCCGCGCAAGTCAGTGGCCCATAACTTGGCATCGCGCAGGTTGGCGCCAGCCAAATCGGCCTTTTCCAGGTTGGCGTAACACAGGTCAGCCCCCTCCAGGTCGGCCCCGTTCAAGCTGGCCTGGCGCAAATCGGCTTTCTGAAGGCACACGCCGTCCGCGTCATCGTATGTCGTCAGGGTCTGGCCGGCCTTGTCCTTAATGGGTGTGGTGGTCATATGCGGGCTCCTCACGTACTGAAAAAACAACCCCGCCCGCACCATCGGCCTGTACAGAGCCCTTTCATCGGGCACCAACCACCGGCAAGAGCGGGTAGAGAAGAAACAGGAAGATCCATCCGCCTCCTTCCAATGCGGTCTCCTGGTGATGGGAAAGAAGGAGTCAAACCGCAGGTTGATCCTGGGTTAAGCAGGAGCCGCGGCCTCTTGAAAGGCCCACTCTCAGGTTCTGCGCTGCAAGCGCAGGTTCTCGAGAGTGGCATGCCTCATCCTGACACACAGGCCCAACAGAGTTGGGGACCGGGGCCAAGCCCGGTTCTTTACTGCTTTCTACTATACTAGAGCTAGCCCGTGATCACAAACCCAAACCCACGATAACCGAAAGCCCCGCCCTAATGATGACCGGCCCACCCAGCAACCACCCCTTTACCGACTACCTTGACCACCTTGACGTGAACAGCGTGGCCCAGTCGCTTGAGGCCCACTTTTTCGACCCCATTCTTGGCCGAGACAAACCCTACACCGGCCCCGACGGCATCGCCTGGCAGCACGTAAAGCCCAACCTGCTGGCCCATGTGGAAACCGTCCGCCAGCAGCTGCGCAAGGGACGCTTTACCTTTACCCCCTTCCAGCGCACCCCACTCAACTCACTCACCCCGCCAACACCCAACCGCCATGGCAAACCAATGAAAAAGAAGGGCCCAGACCCCTCCCCCAATAAAGTCCGGGTGGTCTACAAACCCAGTATCCGAAACGTCACGGCACAAACCTGCCTGCTGGCGTATCTGGCACCCCGGCTCAACAGCCAGTTTTCGGCAGCCAGCTATGCCTATCAACCCGGCAAGTCGGCCCACGGAGCCGTAAAACGCCTGTGGCGATCCCTGACGGCCGACCGACCATGTGGGCTGGTATTTGACATTGTGGGGTTCTTCGACCACCTCGATCATGATCGCCTGCTGGCCGACGCTCAGCAACTGCTGGGCACGGACTGGGATCCGCTGCTTGAGGCCATGCTGCGCCGCTACCTGAAAACCGGATCGGTGCAACGCCCCCGTAAGCACCAACCCGCGCATGGCCGGCTCAACAGCCAACACCCCAGCCGGGGATACCAGCCACGCCATCAGGGCGTCCCCCAGGGCGGAGCCTTGTCGGCCCTGCTCAGCAATGTGGCCCTGCATGGCCTCGATACCTATGCCGCCGGGCACTGGTACGACGTAACGTACATTCGCTATGCCGACAACATTGCCCTGCTCGGCAGCAGCATGGCCCAAGTCAAGGCCTGCTACGACGACCTGACCCACGTTCTGGACAACGACTACGGCTTGGCCGTCTACGGTCCCGACGAGGCCGCCAACAGCGACAAGTTTCAGTGGGTTAACCTGGCCAAGCCCACCGATGCGCACACAGCCACCCCCTACCTGACGTTCCTGGGGTACCGCATCGAGCGCGACAGTATAAAAATTGCACCGGCCAACGTGGCGGCCTTTAAGCTGAAGGTGCGCCACCTGTGCCAGGGCTGGCAGCGGCGGTGCGATCCGCCGGAAAAACTGCTTGAACAACTGGGCCGGTTAATTGACGGCCCCGTACAGGCCCAGACCGGCGAGCCAATGGGGTACGGCTGGCGCCACTACTTCTCGCTGTGCAGCAACCGGGGACAATTCCGCGAATTGTCGGCCTGGCTGGCACGGACGCTTCAAAAAACCCTTCATGCCACCAAGCATGACACCAACCAAGACATCCCCTACGACACCACCCCCCTGACCCTGACACTGCTTAAATAGCCTTTGCCTTCTTTATACCCGGTCTATTCGTCAGGCTTGCCCGTATGGCGCTTGATGGGATGACCCAGCGGTTCGCCGTTGAGCTTGTCGAAAACCCAGCCGACAAGAGGCTGGTAATGCTTGTGCAACCAGCGGTTAAAGGCCCGGTCAAACTTGGGCAGGAAGGCAATGATAATCAGGCCGTTGAGGGTCATTGGCAAGGCGGTACGATGCTTCAGGGGAACATGGTCGTACTTGAGGGCCGACTGCTTGATGTGGTTCATGAAGCTTTGCAGGCGCTCGTGGCGTTGTGCCCACTGCCGGCTGCCGTCAAGCAGTTTTTTGAAGACGGGACTGACGTGGTAGAGCCCCTTGATTTTGATACCTGGCCCCTTGGGCCAGCGCTTCAGAAACTCGGTTTGCTTGCGGAAGGACTGAATCAGGAAGACCTCGCGCTGGACCTCGTGCAAAAACTTGCCCATATGAAAATGGCCACCGTCGAGCAGGATTTTAAGCCCCTGGTTGGCAGCTTCAATGGCAATGGGGGGCACAAAAAGATTGGCGATAAACTGGAAACCGGCCTCATTGGTGCCATTGCGCATGGCAATCCACTTGCGATCACTCTTGGGCAACCACGGATCGTGCTTGGCCTGGTTATACCCATGGTAGCCGGCAATACCGGCCGTCACGGTCATATACACCACGCTGAGCAAATCCAGGGGATAATAGGCCCAGCGAAAATACGGCTTGATGGCCTGGGCAATCTCGTTAAGCAAACCGCCTACCCGCAGGTTGTGCTTAAAGAAGTACAGCAGTTTCTTGGAATGCTCCGGAACGGGGCAGTTCAGGGTATCCGACACCGTTTGGCTGTTCTGGGCAGCTTCCGGCGTGTCGGCCTTGGGGGACGGTTTGGCAGACGGTTTGACCGTGGACGCAACAAACTGCTTGGGTTTACTCAGGACCGAATCCGACGGCGGATTGATCGCCAGCAAGTTGCGGTTAACGGGGATAAACAAGGGCCGGGTGGGCTCGGCGGCCATCGAGGCGGAGGAAGCAGTCGGGTAGGCATACCCGTAACCGTACCCATACCCAGACCCGTACCCTCCGTAACCTGCTGCGGTACCGGGCGGCCATAACCAAGACGGAACGGCCGTAACCGTCATCACCGGCGAAACGAATTGTGTGGGCAGCACCATAAGAAACAGTCGATCCTAAAGGGCATCGGCACAGGATATTGGCAAAAGGCTTTGGAAAAGGGCTTTGGCAAAGGGCATCGGCGGATTTGCCGGACTAGGCGCATTGAACGGGCAGCGCGAATTGCGTGTAAAACATCCCCGTTGTAACAGCCCGGACTACGGGCAGTCTAGGATAAACAGGTATCCGTAAATACCTCTTGTAAAGGGAATATTACTGTTACGCCCGCGTGCTCAAGCCCGTGCCAACGGCTAGGCCGTTACCACCGCCCGACCACTCAAGCCCAGGTAATCCTGCAGGCTGGTTACGTCAAAGTCGTGGTTGCGCAACTCGACAATGGCTTCGAGCATAGCCTGGGCACCGGCCATGGTCGTCATCATTGGCACGGCATGGGCTACGGCCGCCTTGCGAATATAGGAATCATCCTGCAAGGCCCCTTCACCAATGGGGGTGTTAATAACCAACTGCACCGCCCCTTCCTCAATCATGCTTTCGGCATGGGGACGACCTTCGGATTTTTTGTTGATGACCGTCACAGCCAGGCCGGCCTGTTGCAACACCTGGGCCGTGCCCGTGGTAGAAACCAGACTAAACCCAAGGTCCACCAGTTGCCGGGCAATGTCGACGGCATGGGGTTTGTCGAAGTCGTTGACACTGATAAACACGTTGCCCGACATCGGGATGGTCGAGCCGGCAGACACCTGGGCCTTGGCAAAAGCCAGGGCGGCGGTTTTGTCCAAGCCCATCACCTCGCCGGTACTCTTCATCTCGGGCCCCAGCTTCGGATCGGCCCCCCGAAACTTGTTGAAGGGAAAGACCGGTCCCTTGACCGCCACGTAGTTGCTGGGCAGCACCGGCACCAGATGCGCCACGTCGGCCAGCGATCGACCGAGCATGATTTCCGTGGCCATTTTAACCAAGGGCACCCCGGTGCATTTGCAGATGAAGGGAACCGTTCGGCTGGCACGGGGATTGACCTCAATGACATACAGCGCCCCGTCCTTGACGGCAAACTGAATATTGAGCAAGCCACGCACGTTCAGACGTCGGGCCAACTGTTCGGTGGCTTGTACCACCTGGTCATGCAAGGCCTGGGGCAGTCGCTGCGGTGGCCACAGGCTGGTACTGTCACCGCTGTGGATACCCGCGTGCTCGATATGCTCAAGAATACCGCCAATGTACGTATCGGTCCCGTCACTGACGGCATCCACATCAAGCTCCATGGCTTCCTCAAGGAAGCGCTCAATCAGGATGGGGTAATCCGGCTCCACCCGGACCACCTCGGTGACGTAGTCGCGCAGGCTGGCTTCCGAATACAAAACCCGCATGGCCCGACCACCCAGAATATAGCTGGGCCGGACAATCAGGGGATAGCCGACTTGTCGGGCCACGGCAAAAGCCTCGTCTGCCGACCGCGCCGTACCGGAGGCCGGGGCCTTCAGGCCCAACTCCTTGAGCACGGCACTGAAACGCTGGCGATCCTCGGCCTCGTCAATGCTGTCGAGCGAGGTACCCAGCAACGGGTAACCGGCGTCATGGATATGCTTGGCCAGCTTCAACGGGGTTTGGCCGCCCAACTGCACCACAACACCCCGAGGCTGTTCTTGCGCCAGAATGTTCAGTATCCGCTCGGGCGACAGGGGTTCGAAATACAGCCGGTCGCTGATGTCGTAATCCGTCGACACGGTCTCGGGGTTGGAGTTGACCATCACCGCTTTCAACCCGGCCTGCTGCAGGGAAAAGGCCGCATGGACACAGCAGTAGTCAAACTCAATGCCCTGCCCAATCCGGTTGGGCCCGCCGCCGATAATCACAACCCGATCACTCGATGCGGGGCCACCGGTCGATTCAAAGATCGGGGCCTCCTGCAGGCTGCTGGCAAAGGTGGAGTAGTAATAGGGGGTGGAAGCGGCAAACTCGCCGGCACAAGTGTCAACGGCATTAAACACCGGGGCAATACCCAGTTCGGCCATCCGGCGGGCCAACTGTTTATCCAGGTCGGGGGCCGGCGCCAGCAGCTTAAGGATATGGGCCTGGCTGAATCCTTGTCGTTTTGCCTTGCGCAGCAGCTCGTCGTCCAGCTTGCTTAACGGGCAGTGCCACAAGGCACGCTCCGTTTCGACCAGATCGCGCATGTTGTTGATAAACCAGGGGTCAATACCGGTAAGGGTATACAGCTCGTCAGTCGACCAGTTCTCTTGCAGGGCGTGGTAAACCCAACGCACGCGATCGGAGGAGGGATGCTTAAGCTTGGCCTCCAGTTCCTGGCGACTGAGTTTGCAAGCCGGAAAATGAAACCCTTCCAGCCCCGTTTCCAGGCTTTGCAGGGCCTTCTGGAAACTTTCCTGAAAAGTGCGACCGATGGCCATGGCCTCGCCAACGGATTTCATTTGCGGCGACAGGGTGTCGGGCGACCCGGCGAATTTCTCGAAGGCAAAGCGGGGAATTTTGGTTACCACGTAATCAATGGCCGGTTCAAAGCTGGCCGGGGTGCTTCGGGTAATATCGTTCTCGATTTCGTCGAGGGTCATGCCCACCGCCAGCTTGGCGCTGATCTTGGCAATGGGAACCCCCGTGGCCTTGCTGACCAGGGCCGAACTGCGCGACACGCGCGGGTTCATCTCGATAACAACCACCCGGCCCGTCTGCGGATGAATGGCAAACTGGATGTTGCAGCCCCCGGCATCAACCCCCACGGCCCGAATGATATCGATGCTGGCGTTTCGCAGCACATGGTACTCGCGATCGGACAACGTCATGGCCGGGGCCACCGTAATGCTGTCGCCGGTATGGATACCCATCGGGTCAAGGTTCTCAACGCTGCAGACAATCACCACGTTATCGCGACCGTCGCGCATCACCTCAAACTCGTACTCTTTCCAACCCAGGGCGCTCTCTTCCATCAGCACCTGCTTGATGGGCGACTGGGCCAGGGCATGACTGGCGGCGGCTTCAAGCTCGCGCTCGTCAAACACCACCCCACCACCGGATCCGCCCAGGGTAAAGGCCGTGCGCAAAATCAGCGGGTATCCCAAATCAGCGGCAATGGATCTTGCCTCGTCGACCGAACCGGCCACTTCGGAGCGCAGCACACCCAACCCCAGATCCTCGACCAGGTGCTTAAAGGCCGACCGATCCTCGGCCGTATGGATGGCGGACTCGTTGGCACCAATCAAGGTCACGTTGTATCGGGCCAACACCCCCTGGTCCTTTAGGGCAAAGGCCAGGTTCAGGGCCGTCTGCCCCCCCATGGTCGGCAACAGGGCGTCAGGGCGCTCCGTATCGATAATCTTGGTCAGAACCTCGACGGTCAACGGCTCGATGTAGGTCCGGGTCGCCAGGTTCGGGTCGGTCATAATGGTGGCGGGGTTGGAGTTAACCAGCACCACCTCGTACCCTTCATGCATCAGGGCACGGCAAGCCTGTGAACCGGAATAGTCAAACTCGCAGGCCTGGCCTATTACAATGGGGCCGGCCCCGATGATGAGGATGCGTTTAATGTCGGTTCGTTTGGGCATGGTCGGGTAAACTCAGGGGCAAGGGCGGGTTTTATTGGGTAGACAGGTAACCATTTTGAAACATCCTGTCCGTCGTCACTTTTATTGGGCCTGCGTCTCTGGAATACTAATGACCAGGTCGGCATCGCCCGAATCAAGCCCTATCAAACCATAAGCCCAGCAACAAGGAAACCCTGATGCATAGCGTTTCGGCAGGATTTAACCAAACGCAACAATTCCCCTCCCCCCAGCATGCCCGACTCGTGCTGTCGGATGGCAGTGTTTACGAAGGCCGCTCCATTGGGGTACCAGGCACCACGTTTGGCGAACTGATGTTCAACACCGGTGTAACCGGTTATCAAGAAGTGCTGACCGACCCCAGCTACAACGGCCAACTGGTCATGCTCACCACGCCCGAGGTGGGCAACTACGGCGTCAACCTGCAGGACTACCAGTCCAGCGCCATTCACCTCAACGGGTTCGTGGTTACGCGCCTGAGCCCCTACACCAGCTCGTGGCGCGCCGAAATCAGCTTGCAGGAATTCCTGGTCAAGAACGGTATTGTGGGTATCGAAGGCGTAGACACGCGTGCCCTGACCCTCAAGATTCGTGACGAAGGGGAGATGATGGCCGCCATCACCACCACTACCCTCGGTATCGACGAGCTGGTGGCACAAATCCATGCCGCCCCCAAGCTGGCCGAACAGGATCTCGTTGGGCAGGTATGCTGCAAACAACCCTACACCCTGATTGGTAGACCCATGGCCAAGGCTATTGCCGACGGAGCCGTGGTCCAGCATTTTTGCCTGGTTGATTTTGGCGTCAAACGAAGCATCATCGACTACCTGCTGGAGCACACCCACCAACTGACCGTGCTGCCCGGCAACCGAACCACCTACAACGACATCGTCGCCCTGAAGCCGGATGGGGTCATGTTGTCCAACGGCCCCGGCGATCCGTCCATTCTGGCCCCGCAAATCGAGTTGGCCCGACAGCTTGTCCAGAACCGGGTACCGACTGTCGGTATTTGCCTGGGGCACCAACTGCTGGGGCTGGCCAGTGGGGCCACCATGAAAAAAATGCCCTTTGGCCACCATGGCGGCAACCACCCGGTTCAGGATGTCGAGACAGGCCAGATTTTTATTACCAGCCAGAACCACGGGTATGCCGCCGATCTCGAATCGTTACCCGACCAGTTGAAGGTCACCCACGTCAACCTCAACGACGGATCCGTCGAAGGCTTCCGGCACCTACAGGCCCCGGTAATGAGTGTGCAGTTTCACCCCGAAGCCAACCCCGGCCCGCACGATGCCAACGTGATTTTTACACGGTTCATGCAAGCCATTGTGACGGCGGCCAAGTCAACCCCGACCGCATTGGCGGGTGTCTAAATGTCTAAGTGTCTAAAGTCAGTCTCTGGATAAACAGCACTTGTGCGGCCCCCGGTTCTCTTCAGTAAGGCCTCTGTTGCCCGGACGCTGACCTCGCTGCTCGATTGCGAGTCGTCCGACATTGCCCGCCTGCTCCCGTTCTTTGGCCTGTACGGCCTGATCTTCATCCTGATCACGATGGGCAACGTGGCCGTCCAAACCCTGTTTGTCAAAAAGGTCGGTGTCGCCGCCCTGCCCCGTTACTACGGCTACATCGCCATGATCAACCTGGCCGCCATGATGTTGTACTGGTGGGTGTTGGATCGGGTCTCGTCGCGCAGCATCTTCATCACCATCGTCAGCTTCCTGGTCATCCTGACCTTTGGCAGTTGGCTCAGCTGCCGGGTAATGGCCAACGCCTGCACCACCGTTTACGGGGTGTTGTTTATCGGGCGGGAAGTGGCTTCTTCGATGATCCTGCTGCACTTTGGCAACTTTCTGCAACAGTACCTAAGCAAAGCCGAGATGTCGCGGACCCTGCCGGCCATATACAGCGGCGGCCGGTTGGGCGGCATGGTTTGTGCGGCGTTAATGGGACTGACCACCCCGTTTATTGCCATTATGGACTACGTGGGCATGGTGGCTCTGTTGGGCCTGGTGGCCATGGGCTACGTGGTTTGGCTGGATCGCAGCGCCTTGTTTATCAATGCCCCCATTTCCACCTCCATTGCCTCCGAGGAACCCGTCAGCCCCAAGCCGGCCCCCGTGCTGGTAGCTTCCAACCGACGGTTCTGGGTGTACATGGCCAGCAACCCCATCATCCTGTGGATGTCGATTGCCACGTTCCTGTTCATCATGTGCCGCTGGTTCGTCAACTACCAGTACAACCACGTGTTCGACGCCGAGTTTGCCACCACCCAGGCCTTTGGGCAAAACCTGTCGTGGATTACCTCAGGGGGACTGGTGTTGTCTCTGCTGCTGCAGGTGGGCGGGGTCACCCGGCTCGTGAAGCGGTTTAGCCTGGGTCCGTGCTTCTGGGCCTACCACCTGGTTATGATGGTAATGATGGCTTGGCTGTGGCTGTCCCCCTCGCTGCTGATTGGCGTGGCTAGCCGTTTTTTTGGCAACGAGATTCGCCTCGGCTTTAGAAACCCTTTGAGCCTGCTGATTACCAACCAGTATCCAAGGCAAATCCGACCCAAGGCACGCACCTTCAGCCTGGGCATGGTCATTCCCCTTGGTACCCTGCTGGCTTCGTGGATACTGGTGATGCTGACCGAGATGCCCGTCCAGAACCCCATGGGCCTGATTGGCGCAGTGGCCTGCGGCTTTGGGGTCTTGCTGCTGGTGTCCACCTTCCTGTTGAGCCGGGCGCTTAACACGCTTAAAGTTTGACCCCGCCATGGCCGATACCCTTGGCACAGAGATTTGTCGTTTTAAGGGTTTATGCGCCGTTGGACTGGATTGGCTGGTTACTGCATCCCATTTTTAGCGTCTTGGTACCCTCCAAGCGTATTTTCGGGCTGTATCTGCTCTCTGCGTTGTTGATTGCCGCCGTCAGCTACCTGATGACGTGCTGGCAGGCCCGGCAAGCCGATAATACCAGTAACGCCAGTGAGGCTAGCAGCACCGGTGAGGTGCAGGAAACGACCAGTCTGTGGGCCTACCTGTTTCCAAAGGCCGTGTTTACCC
>JAGQHJ010000119.1 GCA_020431915.1 Cyanobacteria bacterium HKST-UBA04
AGAGCTTGAGCCGGACTGCGGCCAGCTCCAGGGCCAGGGGCAGGCCGTCGAGCCGGGCGCAGATTTCGGCGATGATCCGGGCGTTGTCATCGGTCAGTTGGAAGGTCGGCTTAACCGCTTGGACGCGTTGAATAAACAGGGCCACGGCCGGATTGTTGGCCAGGGCCGCAGCCAGCCCGATGGATTGACGGGGCAGGCGAGGCAGATCGGGCAGAGGCAGCAGTGGTACGGCCACTTCATGCTCGCCGCGCAGGCGCAGCAGCTCGCGGCTGGTGACCAGGATTTTTAGCCGGGGACAGGCTAAGAGCAGTTCGAGCAACGCCGGGCCGGCCTCGATGACCTGCTCGAAATTGTCCAGCAGCACAAGCAATTGCTGCTCGTGCAAGGTTAGTTTCAGGCGGTCCAACAAGGGTCGGCGGCTCTCTTCGTGCAAGCCGGCGGCCCGGGCCAAACTGGAGATGACCAGGGCCGGGTCGGTCAGGGTGTCCAGCGGCGCAAAGAGGAGACCGTCGGCAAAACCGGCCCGCAGGTCGTGGGCCGCTTGCCAGGCCAGACGAGTTTTACCCACGCCGCCGGGGCCGGTCAGCGTCAGCAGGCGAACTTCGGGATGATGCAAGAGCCGGCCGATGAGGCTCAGTTCTTGCTCCCGCCCCAGCAGCGGGGTCAGCGGCAGCGGCACAGGCGGGTTCCCGTGACCCGGCGCGGGGTTATCAGGCTTGTTGATCATCTCAGACTTACGCTGCCCCATCGTCGTTGCTCTCCCGGTTATAAGACCCATCCCGAAACACCTTCGGGTCTCATAAGAGCCACCAATTTTACGCCATTATTTCAAGAAAGCAATGAAGATGTTCGTCAAAGAAAAGGCAGTACGCGTTGTAGCAGCCGGAGCCGGAAGATGCGTAGGTTCCTCAGATAGGAAGGGTGGGGGAATGCTGTTCAACCGCGCCCAATGCTTTAAGCGCCAGCCGCTGGGCCTCGGTCAGACCAGTGGTGCCAGTGATGTTCAGGCCTTCGTAGGGGCCAGGTATCCGCAACGTGTTTAGACATTCACCGGTATGCACATCCCACAACTTAATGATTCCGTCGCCACTGCCGCTGACCAAGATTTGACCATCGGGGCTAAAGGCCACAGAGAGAACCCAATGCCTATGTCCCTGTAAGATGTGATGGAGTTGACCCGTATGCATATCCCATAGGCGTATCGTGTGATCAGAGCTGCCGCTGGCTAGGATTTGCCCGTTGGGGCTGAAGGCAATTGCGTTGATCCAGTTTGTATGTCCTTGCAAAATATGATGAGATTGCTTACTATCGGAGGATATGTTGGTCTCAGATGGAAGGCCACCGGTCTCTAGCACAACCCCAATATGCCACAAACGGATGGTGTAATCTGTACTGCCGCTGGCCAAAGTCTGACCATCTGGGCTGAACGCAATCGCCCGAATCCAATCCGTATGTCCTTCCAAAATGTAAGGGGGTGACTTGGTTTCTAATGAGTTGACATCCCATAAGCGCACGGTACAGTCATTGCTCCCACTGGCTAGAATTTGCCCGTTGGGGCTGAAGGCCACAGATGTCACGCGCTCATTGTGACCCGACAGAGTTTGATGAAGTTGCCCAGTGCGAAGATCCCAGAGTTTAACTGTCCCATCGTCGCTGCTACTGACCAAAATTTTACCATCGGGATTAAAGGCCACGGATGTAATCCGATCTGTATAGCCCTGTAGAATATGGCGAAGTTGACCCGTTTTAACATTCCACAGATGCACGGTCTTATCTTCACTGCCACTGGCCAAGGTCTGACCATCGGGGCTAAAGGCTACAGCGCGAACCAGATAGGTATGACCTTGCAGAATGTGACGAACGTCACCGGTCTGAGCATCCCACAGGCAGACAGAGCCATCTGCACTACCGCTGGCCAGGGTTTGCCCGTCCGGACTAAAGGTGACAGAGTAAGCTGTGGTTGCGGTTCCTTGTAAGAGCTTTTGGAGCTGCCCCGAAACAACATCCCACAAACGCACAGTTCGATCCAATCCCCCCGTAGCCAAAGCCTGGCCATCCGGACTAAAGGCAACGCATTCAATCCAATCATCTGCTTGTAGAATATGGCGCAGATGCCCTCGACTCACGCCGGTCTCGGAGGTACTCACCGGGGGATTGTCGGTTTCGTTGAGCGGTGACAGTGACGAAATATCCCACACGCGGGCTGTGTGGTCATATCCTCCACTGGCCAAGGTCTGCCCATCGGGACTAAAGTCGAGCGAGGCAATCGAGTGCGTGTGGCCTTGCAGAGTATAGCGATTTTTAATGACTGACATCGTGCGGTTAGAAATGGGCCACAAGCACACCGTTCGATCCGCGCTGCCACTGGCTAAGATATGTCCATCGGGGCTGATCGCCACAGCTAAGACACCCGCTTCGTGTCCTTGCAAAATGGAGCGAACCTGTTTGGTTTGTACATTCCACAGTCGCACCGTTTTATCTGCGCTGCCGCTGGCCAAGATCTGTCCACCGGGGGCAAAGGCGACACCGTAGACCCAATCGCTATGTCCTTGAAAAACATGGAGACAGATCCCCGTCTCAACGTCCCATAAACGCACGGTACAGTCGGCGCTACCGCTGACCAAAGTTTGGCTATCAGCAGAAAAGGCAACAGACAAAATAGAGTCAGAATGTCCCTGCAACGTGTGAAGAGGATACCAGGTGTGAGCGTTCCATAACCGCACCGTGTGATCAAAACTGCCGCTGGCCAGGATTTGTCCATCCGGGCTAAAGGCCAGGGTCCTAAGCGTTGTAGCGTGGGCCGGGATCACGTCGATTGGCTGGCCATTAGCCACTTGCCACAAACGAATATCACCGCTGTTGATCCCTGCCGCTACTATTTGTCCATCAGGGCTAATAGCCACAGCCCCAACCTCATCAAAGGTATCTGAAAAAACGGATTGTGTCAGATCCGACCCGGCAAAGTTGACCGAATACAGATGCTTGTCTTGTAGGTAAGCTTGCCATATATTGATTTTGGAAAAATCATATCCCCGCATATTAATTTCCAGATGCAGTAATAGATTAAGAATGTTACCCCCGGCATAGCTGGGTTTCCCTCTCTCTTCCCCACGTAACGCGTCGAGCAATCCTCTGAATGTAGCATCAAGGGCATCCAGACCCAAATTGGCAATCAGTTGCCGAGCAATCGGGGCCATAATGAGCCGTATCTGGCTTTGGCGCACATATTCTTTGGCTTGAGCCTTAAGCAAAGCCTGCCGGTGCAGGTGGTCAAGGTGCCCCGTTGTCAGCTCCTGTACGGCGGTTTCCACCAGCCGGTCAGTCAGATATTCGGTGATGACATTTTGTAAAATAAAACCGGGAGTAGAACCCGTTGACTGTGGCTCGATCAATGCCCGACGCTGGAGGCCCCGGAGTGCCTCTAGTAAGGCCCGGCGAGAGGGGGGGTGGAGCAAATTGTCGGCCAACATCTGCATAGACGTCGCCTCTCGCTCAACGGCCAGCCATAACAGAATTTCCTGCTCCAAGGTTGACAACCGGGCAAACTGCCGGTCCAGGATCTGGCGCACATCACCAAAAATCAAGGTCTCTTCGGCCAGAAACTCCTGCAAATCGCCAAAGAAAAGGTCTTGCACGGTGTCGGCCACCAGCTTGAGAGCCAGGGGGTTGCCGGAATAACGCCGGATCAGCTCGGCTGCTTCCGGAACCAATCTGGATCGGATATTCGAACCTATCCCACGCTGGGCCAACAGTTCCTGCCCGGCTTCGTCGTCGAGCCCGACCAGTAGGAGCGACTGCACCAAAATGCTGTCTCTTTCCAGGCGATCATACCCCTGCGGTTTTTCCCGGCTGGTCAACAGCAGGTGGCTTTGATGGTTGTGTTCAGCGATATGCTTAATGAGTTGACCATAAGCTTCATACCCGGGCCGATAGACCCCGGCCTTACCCGTGGCCAAAATGCTTTCCAGATTGTCTAAGACCAAGAGAATGCGCTTATCGTGAAGGTAACGATAAAAGTGGCGCAGTTGTTCATCAAGTTTCTCCGGCACGATGGTTAGTCGCTGATCCGAGAGAATCTGGAGTAGAGGCGGCAGCAGCTCTTCCAGGAGGGGGGCATTGAGCAGCGAGCGCCACAGAACCACCTCAAACTGATCAGCTATTGCTCGGGCCGTCTGGGCGGCCAAGGACGTCTTGCCTACCCCTCCGATACCCAAAATCGCGACCAGACGACAGCCGTCGTCGGTCAACCACTGTTGTAGTTGGGCCAGCTCACCGGTTCGCCCAAAGAAGGGGCCGCTCGAGGGCACATCAAGCCGCGGCGTTTTAGGCGAAGCCGGCAGGGGTGGTCGCGGGGCGCTGTTTTGTTTTGGGAGGCTGACAGCTGCCTCGCTTAGCCGGCCAGACCGGATTTCTTCTACCAGGGCAAGCGTCTCTTCTGCCGGCGCTACGCCCATTTCTTGCCGCAGTCGTTCATGCCAACGTCCATAATGGGCCAGCGCCTGATCAGGCTGGTCATTACGGGCCAAGAGGCGCATCAGGATGCGATGGGACTCCTCTCGGTACGGGTCCAGATCAACCAAGCGGGTAGCATACGCCAGCGCCTGATCATATGCCCCCTGTATTTCGTAAGCCTCGGCCAGCCGGGTAAAGACCATCAGCCCTTGCTGGTTCAGCATTTCGCGTCGCAGCAGAAGCCATTCTTCAAAAGCCAGGGCGTCGGCCAGTCCGAAGCCGCTCAGCAGCTCTCCCCGATAGAGTTCAGCTGCCTTGGCTAGCTGCGCCAGACAGTCCGCACAAGCGGCCAGATCCGCGTGTTGGTGCGTCGTCGTGGCCGCCAGATACTGTTGGAAACGGTGGACATCAATGTCTATTTCGGTTGTGTTCAGTTGGATCGTGTGCCGGGTGATGGACAGCAGTTGCTCGCTGCTACCCGACACAGCCCTATTTAACGTTTGCCTTAGCCGGTGCAAAGTGACCCGCAGATTATTCAAGGCCCGCCGATCCGTCAGCTCCGGCCACAGCAGTCCCAGCAGCATCCGCCGGCTGTGCGCCTGGTCTGGCTCTAGGGCCAGGTAAGCCAGCAAGGCTCGCACTTTGTCGCTCGGAAAGTGGTTGTTGACTACGTCTTTCCCCACGGCCAGCCTAAATGGACCTGACAAGGTTAAGTTGAACTGAGTCATAGTTTCATCCGTCATCTATCGTTGGCCTGACATTGTCAGGGCGATGGCAGCCCCGGCCATGTTTGCTTACCTCACGCTGAACTAACCACTTCATTCCAAAGCTATATTGTTGAAGGGTATTTATTCAGCAGACAAGGTTACTGGCACTTAACCCTAAATAGCAGCGTTGTATTC
>JAGQHJ010000120.1 GCA_020431915.1 Cyanobacteria bacterium HKST-UBA04
GCTCCCGCCCGACCCTAAACCGGCTTTTCCTCCCCCCCCCTTTACCGCGTGCACTTGCCGCCGACTGACCAGAGACCCCAACCCCCCATGGCTCAAAAAACCGTGTCATCCTCAAAAAAACCAATTCCCCACGGCCTGAGCGCCGACGACTGCGTGGCCATGTACCGGGCCATGGTGCTAACCCGCGCCTATGACGACCGGGGATTTAAGCTGCAACGCCAGGGCCGCATCGGCTTTTATGCCGGCTCGTTTGGCGAAGAGGCCACGCAAATAGGCACCGCCTACGCCGGCGACGAGGCCGACTGGTACTTTACCTCGTATCGCCAGCCCGGCATTGCCCTGTTTAGAGGCCTGCCGCTGCAAACCATGATGGACAACCTGTTCTGCAACAGCCGCGACGTGGTAAAAGGCCGCCAGATGCCGGTACACTACACCGGCCGGCAGCAGCACTTCCTGTCCGTTTCCAGTGTTATCGGCACGCAAATCATTCAGGGCGTAGGCTGTGCAATGGGCATTAAAATAAAGGGCGACCGGGGCGTGGTGTTTACCTACCTCGGCGATGGCGCCACGTCGGCCAACGATTTTCACAGCGGCATGAACTTTGCCGGCGTGACAAAGGCCCCGGTGATTTTTGTGCTGGTTAACAACCAGTACGCCATTTCGACCCCCCTGAGCAAACAGACCGCCGTTGAGGTGCTGGCCGACAAGGCCAAGGCCTACGGGTTTTTGGGGATTCAGGTGGACGGCAACGACGTGCTGGCCGTGTACGCCGCAGCCATGGACGCCAAGCGTCGGGCCGAAGCCGGGGAAGGCCCCACCCTGCTGGAACTGAAAACCTACCGGGCCGGGCCGCACTCCTCGTCCGACGACCCGTCGCGCTACCGCACCGAGGAGCAAACCCAGCACTGGCTGGAACGCGACCCGCTGACGGTGCTCAAGAACCACATGATCAGCTTCGGCATTTGGGACGACACCTATGAAACGTGCTTTGTTGAAGAGGCCAACGCCATGCTCGGCGATGCCGTCAAGCAGGCCGAAGCCGTGGGCGAACCGTCGTGGGACACCCTGTTTACCGACGTCTATACCTATAAATCGCAAACCCTGGCCGACCAGGAACAGGACATTATGGCCCACGAACAGGGCCTGGACCTGAAGAACGAAGGCGAATTTCCCCTTTAAACCAGCAACAAAAAAACCAAGACACCAATTGGAGTTACCCCACCCTATGGCGACTGCCACCACCGAAACCAAAACCATGCTCGGGGCCATTAACCAGGCCCTGTTCGAGGAAATGGCGCGCGACGAAAACGTGGTGGTGCTTGGCGAAGACGTGGGCCTGAACGGCGGCGTGTTTCGCGCCACCGAAGGCCTGCAGGCCCAGTTTGGCGAAGACCGGGTGCTCGACAGCCCGCTGTCGGAAACCGGCATTGTGGGGTCGGCCATCGGCATGGCCATTTACGGCCTGAAACCCGTGGCCGAGATTCAATTTGCCGACTACATCTACCCGGCCTTCGACCAGATTGTGTCGGAGCTGGCCAAGATGCGCTACCGCTCCGGCGGCGAATTTACCTCGCCCGTGGTGATTCGTACGCCCTATGGCGGCGGGATTCGCGGCGGCCATTACCACTCGCAAAGCCCGGAAGCCTATTTCTGCCATACCCCAGGACTTCAGGTGGTTATCCCCTCGACCCCCGCCGATGCGCGCGGCCTGCTTAAATCGGCCATTCGCGGCAACGACCCGGTTATTTTCTTCGAGCCCAAGAAACTGTATCGCAGCACCAAGCAGGCCGTGGCCACCGACCCGGAAGCGGCGCTGGTTCCCATTGGCCCATGCCACGTGGTTCAGCCCGGCACGGACGTGAGCATTTTCTGCTACGGGGCCATGGTGGAAGTGGTGCAACGGGCCGCCAACAAGGCCGCCAGCGACGACGGCGTGTCGGTGGAGATTGTGGATCTGCGCACCCTGTGTCCGCTTGACGTGGCCGGTATTGTTGCCTCGGTGCAAAAAACCGGCCGGGCCATCGTGGTGCACGAAGCCCCCAAGACCTGCGGGTATGGGGCCGAAATTTCGGCCACCCTCGCCGAGAAAGCCATTGAATACCTGGAAGCCCCGGTGGTTCGCGTGGCCGGGCTCGATACCCCGTTTCCCTTTACCCTGGAGTATGTATACATGCCCCACCCGGCACGGGTGTACCGTGCCATTCAGGACGTGATGGCCTTTTGACGCGTTTAACCGGAGAACGCACTTTAATTCTGGAAACCGACCTCTGGAAAACCAACCTCTGGAAACCGGGCACCTGGTCTCGTGACACACGCATGGTAATAGAGAAGGGTAAAGCGACACGGGTAAAGAGAAGGACCTAGAGGAAAGCCCGACTCTGGTTTAAACTAACGGTAATGGATGGATGTGTGTCGCCGACTTGGGCGATTAGGAAGCAAGCGAATGGTTTACGAATTTAAACTGCCCGACATTGGCGAAGGGGTGCACGAAGGCGAAATTGCCAAATGGCACGTCGAGGAAGGCCAACCCGTGACCGAGGACGACCCGATGGTCGAGGTGATGACGGACAAGGTGACCGTCGTGATTACGGCCCCGGTTAGCGGCATTGTGGCCGCCCTGATGTTTAGCGAAGGCGACGTGGCCCACGTCGGCGACGTGATTATTTCCATTAACGAGCAGGGCCAATCCGCCGCTACCACCGCCACTGCCGCCGAGCCAGCAGAAGCCCCCGCAAAACAGGCCTGTGCCGCCGAGCAGACCGTCGCTGCACCGCGGCCCCAACCCCAACCGGTAGCGGTGGCAGGCAGTGCCGGCACCACCACCACCGCCAAGTCATTAGCCGCCCCGGCCGCCCGCAAGCTGGCGCGGGATCTGCAGGTAGACCTGGCCCAGGTACCTGGCTCGGGCCCACGAGGCCGGATTCGCAAGCCCGACGTAGAGGCCTTTGCCCAAACGGCACACACGGCACAAACCGCCCAACCTGCCGCCCCTGCAGCAAAATCCGCCTCACCTAATCGACGCCAGGGAACCCCCGGCGTTACGGAAGAACGGATTCCCTACCGGGGCATGCGCCGCAAGATTGGCGACCACCTGGTTGCGGCCAAGCACACCGCCCCCCACTTTACCTATGTGGAGGAAGCCGACTTTACCCAACTCGTGGCCATCCGCCGCGATCTCGATGCCGAAGCCCGTGCCATGACCGACGGGCAGGTGAAGGTCACCTACCTGCCCTTTATCATCAAGGCCGTGATTGCCGCCATGGCCCAGTACCCGGTGCTGAACAGCAGCCTG
The DNA here is from genome assembly GCA_020431915.1 of Cyanobacteria bacterium HKST-UBA04. Classification (GTDB taxonomy): domain Bacteria; phylum Cyanobacteriota; class Vampirovibrionia; order Vampirovibrionales; family JAGQHJ01; genus JAGQHJ01. The sequence continues at coordinate 3,293 of JAGQHJ010000120.1, forward strand.
GACGAGGCGGCCAGCGAGATTGTACTAAAATACGACTACAACATTGGCGTGGCCGTGGCCACCGACCAGGGCCTGGTCGTGCCGGTGATTCATCACGCCGACCAACTGAACCTGCTGCAGCTTAGCGAGGCCATTGGCACGCTAAGCCAGAAGGCCCGGGCCAATCAACTGACGCTGGACGACGTGCAGGGCGGCACCTTTACCCTGACCAGCATCGGGTCGATTGGCGGCATTTTTTCGGCCCCCATCGTCAACGTGCCGGAAGTAGCCATTATGGGCATCCAGAAGATCGAACCGAGGCCGGTGGTCGTCGACAACGAAATCGTGATTCGCGACCGAAGCTACCTGTCCATCTCCTGTGACCACCGGGTGGTGGACGGCGCCGAAGCCGCCCTGTTTATGAAGGCCGTTGTCGAAATCCTGGAGCACCCCGCCCGCATGCTGCTGGGTTGCTAATCCCTGTTTGATTCCTGTTTGATTCCTGTTTGATTCCTGTTTGATTCCTAGTGTGTGTGTGTGTAAGAGAGAGAGCCCCCACCCTCGCCTATGTCGTCTTCTACGCCCAAGAAACACGTTGCCGTAATTGGTGCCGGTCCCGGCGGGTACGTCTGCGCCATTCGCCTGGCCCAACTGGGGCACCGGGTAACGGTAATTGAAGCCCAGGCCGTTGGTGGGGTATGCCTGAACTGGGGCTGCATCCCCTCCAAAGCCCTCATCCATGCCGCCGCAACCCTGGAACAACTGGCCGAAGCCGAACAGATGGGCATTAGCACCGGCCCGCCCGTGCTGGACATGGCCAAGCTGCAGGCATGGAAGGCCGGTATTGTGGCCAAGCTGACCCAGGGGATTGCCGGGTTGTTTAAGCGCCACGACATTGAACTGATTGCGGGTCGGGCCACCTTTACCGACGCCCACACCTTATCGATTGAACCCTCCATTGAAACGGATCAGGCCGGGCCGAAAACCCTGAAGCCGGATGCCGTTGTCATTGCCACGGGCTCGAGCATCATCGAACTGCCCCACCTGCCCTTTGACCACAACCTGATTATCGATTCGACGGATGCACTGAACCTGACGAAAGTACCCCGGCACCTGGTGCTGATTGGCGGCGGGGTTATCGGCCTGGAGCTGGGGGTGTTGTACGCCCGGCTGGGTGCAAAAGTCAGCGTGGTGGAACTGCTGCCGCAACTGCTGCCCGGCATGGATGCCGACGTGGTGAAGCAACTGACGCGCAGCCTAAAAAAACGCAAGCTGGCCCTCTACCTGCAGGCCAAGGTTACCGAGCTGGCCCGACAAGGTGCCAGCGCCAGCCTGAGTGTGGAAACCCCCAAAGGCACCGAGACCCTGGACGGGGTAGATGCCGTGCTGGTGGCCGTGGGGCGTCGCCCCAACAGCGACAAGCTGGGCCTGAAGGCCGCTGGCGTCCAGACCGATGATCGCGGGTTTATTGTGGTGGACCGGCAATTGCGCACCAGCCAACCCCACGTGTTTGCCATTGGCGACGTGACCAGTGCCCCGCTGTTGGCCCACAAGGCCAGCAAGGAAGGGCTGGTGGCGGCCCACGTTATTGACGGTCAACCGGACGAACTGGACGTGAAGGCCATGCCCAGTGCCGTGTTTACCACACCCGAAATTGCCACGGTGGGGTTAACCGAAGCGGCGGCCCAGAATGCCGGCTACACCGTTCGTACCGGCCAGTTTCCCTTTGCCGCGTCGGGCCGGGCCCTGAGCATGAACGACACGGAGGGGTTCGTAAAGGTGGTGGCCGATGCGGCGACCGACACGCTGTTGGGCGTGCATATGATTGGCCCGCACGTGGGCGACCTGATTGCCGAAGCCGCCCTGGCCATTGAAATGGGCGCCTGCGCCGAAGACCTGGCCTTGACCGTCCACGCCCACCCCACCCTGCCCGAATCGCTGATGGAAGCCGCCGAAGCCGTGCATCACCAGGCCATTCACATGTACCAGCCGCCTGTTCAACCAGATGGCCCCCACCGCAACCCCCG
>JAGQHJ010000121.1 GCA_020431915.1 Cyanobacteria bacterium HKST-UBA04
GCTACTGCGACCCACGAGATCTACCCTCTCTCCCCACACGAGCCTCCACCGATCCCGCCGCCATCGCCGCCGCCGCCATAACCGCCACGACCACCGCCGCCGCCAGGCATTTGTTCTTGCGGAGAATCAGCGCGGTCTGCAAATAAGCAGTTGGGACAAATCACCCGTTTCGGGTTCTTGGATTCGAACTCGACCCCACATTTTGTGCACGTATTCATATACATTGGCTTTAGGACTGCCTTATACTTCTCGTTCCCAAATACAAGCGTGATAGCTTCAGCAAACGATGTAACTCTATGGGTTCACCTATCTTCACTAAGATCATCAGTAACAAAACAACATCGATAACTCTTTTAAAGGTTGTGTCTATGTGGATCCATATCAGTGTGTCGGGCTATGACCCTTCATTATAGCCTGTGACCCATCATCATTCTGGCAGAAAACCCAAGGGGCGGTCACTCATTCAGTTTGGATCAAATTCTGGTCAATGTCAGTCAACGATTTCGGTTATTAATGCCCTTGCAACAATCATCCAAGTAAGGTCTGTAACTGGAGGGTACATTGACTAAAACAACCTATATACTAAAATCATATCACATGTCCGGTGATTTGTTCGTTAAAATACACCAAATAAATGAAGGCTGCCCGTAATGGACGGAGGCTCTTTATTCGATATATTGGGCCCGGTGATGATTGGCCCCTCTAGTTCCCACACCGCTGGGGCTGTTAGGCTTTCCATGCTTGCTAAAAACGTTGCAGGACAGCCGATCAAGGCAGTTGTATTTAAACTTTACAATTCCTTTGCAAAAACCTACCAAGGCCACGGCACCGACCGGGGCCTGGTGGCCGGTTTGCTTGGACTCAACGTGGATGATGACCGGGTACCCGAGGCCTTTGAACGGGCCCGACAGCAGGGGCTGGTCTTTTCCTTTGAACCGCAGCCGAATCAGCCGTCTTATCCCCCCAACACGGTTTTGTTCGATATGACCCTGGAAGATGGCGAACAGCTGCAGGTTTTGGGCCACTCGCTTGGGGGTGGCAAGGTGTATATTTCCCGAATCAATGAATACAAGGTGTCTTTGCAAGGCGAATACCCCACCCTGGTTATGTTTTACCACGACGAACCGGGTATGATATGGCAAACCACCCGGATTATTGCCGAGGCCGGTATCAATATCGCCTCGTTGGTGTGTGCCCGAAAACACAAGGGTGAAGAGGCTTTTATGGCTATTTGTCTCGACCATCTGCTGGATCCCGAGTCGGTGCAGGCCATTGCGCAGATTGGCAACGTGTATGCCGTGCGAAACGTGGATAAGATTGTTTAATGTCTAACGAGATCGACAAAACGTTTTTCAAGCAGCTCAAGTCTTTTGCCCAGGCTTTGGACTGGTGCGAGGCGAATCACCAGCCGTTGAGCGCACTGGCCATGGCCTACGAAATGCATCGGCGCGGGGTGGACGAGGCGGCTATTTTGGCCCAGACACAGACCCTTATCGACCAGATGCGGGCCACGGTCCGGGCCGGATCGGCAGACGCATCGCCTACCCTGAGCGGATTAACGGGCCAGTTGGCCAGTAAGATGATGGCGGCGGCTTCGGCGCCCTGCCGCCTGATGTCGCCGACCATGCTCAAGATGATGGCCTACGCGCTGGCCACGCTTGAGGAAAACAGCCGCATGCACCGTATTGTGGCATGCCCGACAGCCGGGGCCAGCGGTGTGGTGCCGGGGGTTTTGCTGGCCTTAAGCGAAAGCCCCGATGTGGCCCTGAGCGATGCGCAGATGCAGCGGGGCCTGTTGACGGCAGGCCTGGTGGGTGAGTTGGTGTCGCGGCGTATGTTTTTGAGTGGGGCTGCCGGCGGCTGCCAGGCCGAAGTGGGTGTGGCAACCGGTATGGCGGCTGCCGCCATTGTTGAGGTATTGGGAGGCACCCCCAGACAGGTGATGGATGCCACGGCTATGGCTTTCAAGAACCTGATGGGCCTGGTTTGCGACCCGGTGGCCGGTTTGGTGGAAGTGCCCTGCACCAAGCGCAATGCCGTGGGGGTGGTTCATGCCTCGGCCGCGGCAACCATGGCCCTGGCCGGTATTGAAAGCTTTGTGCCGCTCGATGAGGTGGTGGATGCCATGGTCAAGGTGGGGCAGATGATGTCGCCCAAACTAAAAGAAAGCGCCGAGGGTGGGCTGGCCATGACTCCTACGGGACAGGCATTTACCCAGCAGCTTAAGGCCAAGGGCAACGTGCATTCTCCTGAGTCCGAGTAGGCGTCTTCTTGAGTTTGAATGTGAGCCGATGCAGGGAGGGTGTGTGTCTGAGTGGGTGTAGGGGCGAGGTGTGTGAGCAAAGGCGTGTTTAGGGCATAATAAAACCACGGTTACAAGAAATGCCCCGATCAGCCCATGGCATGACGTGTTTGGATAACGTGTTACCGTGTGGCCGATTGAAAGGAAGGAGCACCCCCAAGCATGATGATTCGTTTATTGCGACGGCAGTTGCCGGTTATGGCCGCCGTAATGGTGTCCGTAATGATGCTGGCAGGCGCGGTTTGCTGGGTGCAGCCACCCGTGGCCTTGGCCAAATTGGAATTGAAAAAGACCGAACAGCGCCTGGGGTTTTCCAAAACCAAGGAAGGCCTGGAGTACAAGGATGTTAAAACAGGCGACGGCCAAGTGGTTGCGGCCGGAGACCGTGTTCGTGTTCATTACACGGGCATGTTTATGGACGGCGAAGTCTTTGACAGCTCGGTGTTGCGGGGCAAACCCTTCGAGTTTAACCTCGGCGCCCATGAGGTGATTCCTGGCTGGGATCTGGGCCTGGAAGGCATGCAGGTTGGTGGGAAGCGTACCCTGGTGGTGCCCCCCGAATTGGGCTACGGGCCCAAGGGTCATCCGCCGGTTATTCCGCCCAACGCCACCTTAAAGTTCGACGTCGAGCTGTTGGACGTGGTCGAGGAATAGTGTTTTTTCCCTGGGCCTCGTCTGCCCCGTTAGTTTTAAGTTAATACAGGAGACCCCCCACCCCGATGAGTTTGCTACAGATTGACGATACCCATACCGGCGAAGGCACCGAAGCCGCTTCCGGCCATACCGTTACCGTACACTACACCGGCATGCTGCTCGACGGCACCAAGTTTGACAGCAGCTTGGATCGCAACCAGCCGTTTTCCTTCCGTATTGGTGCCGGCCAGGTGATTCGTGGCTGGGAAGAAGGTTTGGTGGGTATGAAAGTGGGGGGCAAACGCACCCTGACCATTCCGCCCGACATGGCCTACGGTAGCCGGGGCGTGCCGCCGGCCATTCCGCCCGATGCCACGTTGAAGTTCGACATTGAACTGCTCGAGCTGAACTAAGCACAGACCCGATTTAAAACAAACCGCCTGGCTGCTCAGTGGCCAGGCGGTTTGTTTTGTTAAGGGCGTATTGCTTAACGGACGTATTCGGGAAAATAACCAAAAATAAAAGCCACCTACATGGAAGGGGGTGGCTTTTGGGTATTTGGGGGGAAAAGTATACCCAAACAATAGTCCTATTTTAGCTAATCGGGCCTTGCAGCGTCAAGAGATCGGCCACGCTGTGTAACGATTTGCCGTCGGTCCGAAGTTTGTCTATTAAGGCAAACAGGATACCCGCGCTCATTCGTACGTCGGCTTCGGCCCGGTGGGGGTTATCGTTGCGCACCCCGCATTGGGTGGCCACCACAATACCCTGGTAGCTGGGCAGGCCCGGTAATGCTCGCTGGGCAAGGGTTTTGGTGCATAGGGCGGTGGCCATGTCAAAGCGGCTGGTCATGCTGTGCAGGCCGGTGCTTTCCAGCTTTTGGTTGACGAAGCGGATATCGAAGCCCACGTTGTGCCCCACAATAAACGGGGCGGGGCCCACAAACTTGCACAATTCGGTTAACACGGTAATCAGTGGCGGGGCGCCGGTAACCATGGCCTGGTTGATGCCGGTCAGCTCCTCGACTTCCTCCGGGATAGCCACATTGGGTTGAACCAGGCTGCTGTATACGGCCAAATCCTGCCCTTGGCGGTATTGGATGGCGGTAACTTCCAGCAATGCGTTCTTGGCCGGGTTTAGGCCGGTGGTTTCCACGTCGATGACCGTAAACGTGGTGGTGTCCAGTGCCGCAGCCACGTCCCGCGCCGAACCACCGGGGTGTTCGCTCGGGGCTGGGGTTTCTGCTTCAATAAGGGCGCCAAACAAGGATTGTTGAATCATCTCTATCCCCTTTTGTATCAAATCCATTGACCCATGGGACTAGTGGACTGGTGGACCGGCCCGTTGGTCATGTGTATCCATACTCAACCACTTGTTGTGTAGAATCAAGCGGCCTTGGCCACATTGTTGCAAAGCGTTACGCGGTGCCTGAAACCGGTTACTTGGGTGGTTGGGCGGTCATCAAATTGCGGCAAACCGACGGGTACGGTATTCTGAGTATCCCAGGAGGCCCCTTTCAGACGGCCCCTTTCAGACGGCCCCTTTCAGACGGCCCCTTTCAGGTCGCCCAAACCAACAGAACGAGGATCGATTCACGCCGATGGGTTTTGAATTTCAGCCCCTTGCCATCCCTGAGGTGGTTTTGGTTACCCCGCAACGCTTCGGGGATGACCGGGGCATGTTCATGGAAACCTTTAAGGCTTCGGCCTTTACCGAGCACGGTATCGGTCCGTTTGTGCAGGACAACCATTCGGTGTCGGCGCGGGGGGTCCTGCGTGGCCTGCATTACCAGCTGAATCCGCAGGCCCAGGGTAAGCTGGTTCGATGCCCTATTGGCAAAATTTGGGACGTGGCGGTGGACATCCGCCAGGGATCGCCCACCTTTGGGCAGTGGGTGGCAGCCACCCTTGACGACGAGCGGCATCAAATGCTGTGGGTCCCCGAGGGGTTCGCCCATGGGTTTGTCGTGCTAAGCGATACGGCCCATGTGCTGTATAAAACCACCCGCGAGTACGTGGCCGAATTGGATCGGGGCATGGCCTACGATGACCCGACGCTGGGCATTGACTGGCCCGTGGACGAACCGGTGCTGAGTGACAAGGACAAACGCCAGCCCCGCTTGGCCGAGGCGGTGCACAATTTTACCGTGGGCCCGGCCCTGGTTTAAACCGATGCTTAAACCTAGGTTTAAGCATCGGTTTAAATAGTAGGGTCAGCTGGGGTGTGGGTATTGC
>JAGQHJ010000122.1 GCA_020431915.1 Cyanobacteria bacterium HKST-UBA04
AAACGTCGACCCCTAAAAAGCCACCCGGCAACCACACCGGTACCGCCTCCTTCGCTGCCCAGACGACCTGGGCATGGAAGGCCACGACACCGAGCACCGCCAATGCCCGCAAGCCATCCACCTCTGGCCTGTAGGGTAGTTTAGCCGTCATCGCCCTGCATCATTTCAAGTTCGTTCAACGTCGTTTCATCCCGTTTAACCGACTGCCAATAACCGTCCCCCCATTATAACGGGTCTTCACTCAGCCGTTGGCACCGTTGGCACCGTTGGCACCGCCGGCATGTCCGTAAATACCTGCGGCTGCCAGGCCAGGCGCAAGGCGTTGAGCACGGCCAGCAAGTCAATGCCTTCCTGAACCAGGGCCCCTTGCACCGGCGACAAATACCCGAAGGCCGCCAGCCCCATGGCCACCAGACTCAGCAACATACCGCCCACGGCACATTGCAGGGCCGTTTGACGCAGTAAGAAGCTGATGTGCAACAGCTCATCGACCTTGACCAGGGTGTTATCGAGAATAACGGCCCCGGCCGCCTCGCTGGTAATATTGCTGTGCTGGCCAAAGGCCACCCCCACCGTGGCAGCCGCCAGCGCCGGTGCGTCGTTAATGCCATCGCCCATATACATGGTAGGGGCCACGGCGGTTTCGGCCCGCACAATGGCGAGCTTCTGCTCGGGCGACTGCTCGGCCAGGGTCACCTCGATACCCAACAGCTTGGCCAGGTAGGCCACTTCCGGGGCGCGGTCGCCCGAGACGATCATGACCTTGCCAAACAGGTGGGCCGGCCCCAGGTGATCGATAAACGAATGCCCCTCGGCCCGGGGCACATCGCGAAAGCGAAACAGCCCGGCATAGCACTCGTCGCGCAACAGCACGCACTCCAGGCCCGCTTGGGTGGGGGGTAACTGCGCCACCTGCTGCGGCCAGTGCCGGGCCAACTTGTTGCGGCTTGTTAAATGCCAGCGACACGTGTCGACCAAGCCGGACAACCCCTGGCCCGGTTTTTCGGACACCGACGTGGCCGTAGGTACCACTAGGCCGTGATGCCGGGCGGCTTCCAGAATGGCACTGGCCAGTGGGTGCTTGGAGTATCGTTCCAGGCTGGCGGCGGCCCGCAGCAACGTGGCGTTGTCGAAGGCCGGGGCGGGCACCACGTCGGTTAAGGTGGGCCGGCCATAGGTAAGGGTGCCGGTTTTGTCGAAAATGGCGGTTCGGCATGTGGGCAGGCGCTCGAGCACAACCGGATCGCGAATAATGATGCCCCGCTTGGCGGCCAGCGAAATAGCACTGATGATGGTAATGGGCACGGCAATAAGCAGCGGGCATGGGGTGGCCACCACCAACACCGCCAAAAACCGAAGGGCACTGCCGGTAAGCGCCCAGGTAAGCAGGGCCGTGGCCAGGGCCAGCGGGGTAAACCAGGCGCCGACCTGGTCGCCGAGCCGACGCATGGCCGGGCGCTTTAGTTCGGCATCCTGCATGACCCGAACAATTTGGGCAAAGCGGGAGTCGACGGCCTGTTTGTCGGCCCGGATGGCAAGCACCGATTCGCCGTTAACGGCGCCCGACAACACGGCTGCCCCCGGTGCCTTGTCCACGTGGTAGGGCTCGCCGGTCAGGAAGGATTCGTCCATGGTCCCATAGCCGTCGATTACCGTGCCGTCGACCGGGGCGGTTTCATGCGGAAAGACCAGGAGGTGATCGCCGATGTTAACGGTATCGACCGATACGTCTTCAACCTGCTCGCCAAGCTTGCGGTGGGCAATGTGGGGCATGCGCTTGGCCAGGGCCGCCAGCACCCCAGAGGCCTTGCGCAGGGCAAACTGTTCGAGGGTTCGGCCGCCGGCCATCATTAGGATGATGAGGGTGCAGGCCAGCAGCTCGCCGAGCAGCAGGCTGGTGAGCATGGCCACCAAGGCCAGCACGTCGGCCCCGAATTCACGGCGACGGATTTGGTACAGCACCGACCACGTAACCGGCCCGATGCCCAGGCCAATGGCCAGCAGCAGCGGCAGCGACCACCCACCCACCGCCGCCGACAGGCCCCATGCCCGCAGCACGACATAGGCCACCAGGCTGGCCATGCAAACACCCGTAATCCATTCGGGCCACTGGCTAAAGTGTTTAAAGTGCTTGAAGTGCTTCATCGCTCCATTATCCCACCGTCTCTTTTTTTGGAGCGGCCAAAACCGTAAAACCGATTTTTTTATTCCCCAGGCTTGGAAAGTTACAATTTCACGCCCACGTTCTACGATCTGGCAACAACTGGTTAAACCATGGTTTATACCATTATAGAGACTGAGGGTAGCGTTGTTTTTAGATACAAAAGGGGGCGTTTATGTCAGGAAATATCCAACAGGGTCTTATCGGTGTTGTCTATGGGGGTCAAACAGGAAATGGGTCGAATAACACGGCATACCCCATTGAACGGGACCCCCATTATTCTGGAAAACCGCCTATTCCACCCAATGGAGAACAACCTATCTACGAATTAATGGTGCCCCAGCTACGAGCGTTTAAATCGTATGACGTTGAGCCGAAGCAACCAAATACCCCAATAGAGCCGGGGTTTTCGTTTGACCATTAATTGGCGACCGTCACTGAAAACCGTCACTGGAAACCCACTATAAAGTAGCGTCGAAACCTTAAAGGGGCTTATTAAAAGTCCCTAGGTTGCCATTTGTGCCAATTCGGCTTTAAACGCGTTCAAGTTTTCTTCAGCCGCTGTTCTGGCATTAGTAATGCGTTTTTGGTGTCTTTCACGACGACCGTCAACTTTTCTTGCATGCATCCAAGGGGCATCACAAGGGTGTTTTTCTGGTGGCTGGTAACCGGAAGCAGATTTCGGGATGGATGCGAGCCGGTTTTCTTTGGCACGAAGGATATCGGCACTGGTCTGTCTTCGTCCCGGGTGTGGCGTTGCATCAGCAATATAGCGTTGTCCATTCCACACAAAGCCATGTTCGTCGTTTCTTAAATCACGCGAACCACTGCGAAACGGTTGCTCGGTTGCTTGGGCTTTTCGGGCCCCGGCAAAAAAGAGATGATTTGAGAATGAGACGCTTTGCACCATTGATAAGCACTCCTATCGTAAGCACTCCTAAAGACACATGGGGGGGCCATAGTAAGGATAATAAAACACGACCTTATTTGAAATTGCGTCTCGGGTCAACGCATCAGCACAAGCCCATTATGAGCATAGGAGGGGGCGGTCAGTTTCATTAAGGCGGGGTTAAGCCAACTCTCTAATGGCGTCTGCCATAATGGCCTTGAACACGGGTTTGGTCAGGTTGGCCTCGTCAAGCCGGGGATCTTGAAGCGCCTTGAGTATGGCTTTAACCCCAAACAGTTTACCGGGTGACGTCCGCTCACTCAGCAGACCGTCTTTCGAGCGAATGTCGTATTCGTTTTGGGCGGCCTCACCCAGCTCCGGCGAAATCTGGTAGGCCAGCGCGAGGTCGGGCAGCACATCGTCAAGGGTTACTTCCTTATCAATGCGAATGCCATGATAGGGGGTGCCACCAGAATCCCTAATAACCTCGCCCAGCATTTGTGGCGGGTCGGGATCAGTGGTAAAGGGCTGGATGGCTTCTGCCAATTCGCGGATGGCTTTCGGCGATAAATCCTGATCCAGGCTGTATACGGTAATGGGGTCGGTACGATGCCAGTGTTTGCCTTTCTCGGGCAATTTGTAATAGATGCTGTGTTTGCTGGTGAAGTCGTCGAGTACTTCAATCAAATCGGGGTGAGCAACGGCCCGAATGGATAGGCGCTGGTTGGTATCGCAGAGTGATTTGCCACCAAACATGCGTGAATGGTCGGCTAACTTGAAACGTTTCACCCAGCCGTCCTCGGTATTTGTGAGAATGGGCATTTTGACAGTTTGGGCCAGTGCAACAGTGGCTTCTGGATCGTGGGCCATGCCGTGAGTTGACTGGTCGGGGATGGCCAAATCGTGGTACCGAACAAAATAGTACCCGGCCATCATGGTGATTTGGGCCGGGGTGCCCTCATTATCGTAACTGGCCCGGCAATAGGTTTTAAGATTGTCGAAGCGACGGCGTGCAACGTCCTTGTCTGGTGACGGCCCCACGGCTTTCATCTGGGCTGTTTTTGTCTCAAACAACAACGCATTCAGTGCAAACAGACGACGTTTACGTTCGACAATCTGGTCTTCAAAGCGCCGGGGTATAGTGGGTTTGCTGGATTCTGTTATCCACGAAGGCAAGCTTTTTTTCGCCAGTGAACCCGACGCGGCGGAGGGTAACGCAGCCCCCAGTGCGGAAAAAAAGTGGCTATCGTCCTTACCATCACCCCAATCCTCATCAATGTCGTCACCGTTGTCATCGCTGTTCGTGTCGACAGGGTCGATTACCAGTGGCGGGTCTTGCAGTTCTTTTTGTTTGGCATCATAGGGCGCCATGTTCCCTTGTTTGGCCTCAGCACGGATATGTCGGGCTTCGGCTATCATCTCGCTAAATTCGGTTTGCACGGTTTTTCGCACGTTTTCGATGGCCTCGAGTCGGTCGGCCAGCGGCAGCTGGGCAAACTGCGCCTGTAGCGTGGCCAAGGCGGGATCGGGTTGACTATCGGGTTGTGTCGACGCTGCAGCCAATAAATCAACTATCTGGGTCACCTGACCAGTGATTCCAGGTGGAGTTGACTCACGCTTCTCGAATTCATCGCCTTCTTGGTCATCTTTTCCATAGCCACCAAAGACAGGCCGGGCCAGCGGCAATAGCCCAAACGTGGTTGTTTGACTGCCTGAAGGCTTGAAAGGCTGGCGTGGACGATTGGAAAAAAACTGAACAGGGTGCATAGACACAGAGACCTTTAAACGAGAAATAATTGGGCTGGACAAGGACTGTTATAAAAGAGGCTAGCGGTAACAAGACCGACCTGTTCACTATAAATACCCCTGAATCCAATTCTTTGCGCCACACCGTTATCTTGCAAAAAGCCGCTCAATGAGACGAATCTCACGAGCGGCTTGTGGTACCCCCAGGGGAATTCGAATCGTAAAACGCCCAAATCTCAATAATTCTATACTTTTCTGTTCTATTCTCTAGGCGCGGCTTTTGGGCGAATTTTGTGTTTTCAGCTATTCTGGCTAAATCCATCTAATTCTG
>JAGQHJ010000123.1 GCA_020431915.1 Cyanobacteria bacterium HKST-UBA04
GCCGGCCAGGCCCAGGGTTTCAACATTCGTTTGAAGGCCCTGCAGGGTTTGGCCCAACAAGGCATAGTCCACGGCCGGATTCAGCCAGCTTTGCCGGTGTACCCCTTGCCAGTCGGTGCCCATTAACCGGATGGGGGCGTCGCAGGCCATGTTGAACAAGACATGGCGGGCCTTGGCGTGCTGGGCGGTATCGCTCATGGCCTGGGTATCGTCCGGACGGAAGGGGATAAAGTGCTGCAGGGCCCGGAGATCTTCAAAGATGGTGGGGGAAGGCTGGGAATCATTGACCGTGGCCAGCTTGAGCAGGGTATCCTCGGTTAAGCGGTTGTGTTTGGGAAACGTCTGCCTGAGGGCCTCGGCCATGACTGGCGCGGAGACGGGGGTTCGTGGTGAAAACAGGGTCGAACCGCTCTGGCGCGAGCTGCTGAGTATGCCTGCCTTGACCAGCCGAAGGGCAGCCCCCCGAATGTTATCGTCGCTGCCACCGTATAACGTGCTTAGCCGGTTGGCAGCCGGCAGCGCGGCCATGGGCAAGCGGTGGCTGGGATCGCTAAGCAGGTAGGTCAGGACGATCCGTTCGTTGTTGTGGGGCACGACGATGGGGGGAGCGGCGGCCGGATCGTGGGGGAGGACCGTCGGGTCATTGGCCAGAAAGACGGTGTCCGTGGGGCCTTCAAACGTGTGGTTGTGACGGATTTCTTTTCGAACCAGTCCGAGACGAGCGGCCCGTTGCATCACGCGGGTGCGTACCTGTGGCGAGATGGGGCGGCCCCCGATGTAAAAGTTGCGCGAGATTTCCTGGCCGGGTCGGAGGCGACCCGTTTCAAAATCGCTCATCAGCTCGATCAGGGCCCGGTCGGACCACGAGGCGTTACTGAGCAGGATGGCTTCGAGGGTGTCGTCGGCTGGCCCGTTTTGCCCGGCTGATCCGTTTGGCGGCGGGTTGCTCAGGGCCGGTCGGGACAAGGTAAGGGGGCCACTGTCCCCGGTGTGGTACTGGAAGGTTAAATGGCCGGTGGCGTCGAGCAGGCCCAATGCCAAGCGAACGTTGCGCATGGTGACGTGGGCCAGCCGATCCTCTAGAACCGACGGGATACGGGTTATTCGGGTAAACTGGTTCCGATGGTTGCTTATCAAGTCCTGCAGGCGTTGGGTTAAATCCCCGGTGTCCCCTTCGTAGTTTCGGAGGAAGCCGGTCTGCCGGTCAAACCAGAACTGGATGAGGTGGGCCACCATGACGGATCCGGTGGTTTGCCGAAAACGGCTGTCCCGGCCATGGTCGTCTGTTCCGTTACTGGCGGCATCGGTGGTATCGGCGTGGTGGTGGGTGGCGGCCCAGTCAATGACATCGTTCATCAGCCAGTTTGGGGGTGTTTCACTGCCTTCGCCTGTGTAGGCCCCGTTGGACGATACCGCTACCGAGTCCGTGGTTGCTGCTGTGGCTGCTGTCGTGGCGGTGTGGGTTGGGGACATGCCCAACCGGATGGGGGCGGCGCAGCGAAGGTCAGACAGGCCGGGGCTCATGGCTAGACGAGTGGCCAGGCGAGTGCCCCTGCTCATGCCCATACCTGCCCATGGCCGTGTCGGCCGGGCATGGGTGGGTATGGCTGTGACAGAAGAAAGGGGGTACATCACGCACTAAATCCAGACAGGCTTTCGTACAAGCTGGTCAAGGTCGTTCGGGTGGTTGAGGCCTTGCCAGACAGTCAGAAAGAATGAAGAAGCCCATGAAGTAATGGAGGTAATGGAAGTAATGGAGGAAGGGGAGCAATCAGGCCCCGATACCCCATCAGACCACTGAACCACAAACTACACTCGCAGTAAATAGAGGGCCTGCTTAGCCGCAGGTGTTGACGGTTAGGCCCATGGCGGCTCCGGCCTCGGTGGGGTTGCTGACGCTTTTGAAGGGCTGCTGGCTGTTGGGGCGGCTGGCCAGGTTAAAACCAATGGCCTGCAGCGGGCGTGTGATGCCGAGCAGGGTGGTGGCCGTGGTGGGGTGCAGGGGGATATGGTCTTGCCGGGCCAACGTATCCCAGCCGGGCATCGGCATGAGCTGTTTCAACACCTCCAGGCAAGCCAGGCCATAGCGTTTGGCATTGTGTTGGCCCATGGCCGGATCTTCCAGGGTGCCGTGCTGCTGCCACCCACCGGTGTTGGCCAGTTGGTGCAGCGGGGTAAAGCGATTGAGGTGATTGGGGTGATTGGGGCCAGTGGGGCCAGTGGTCGGCACGAGGCCCAGGGTCAAATCAATATGGTTGCCGTGTGGTTGCAGGCGCAGGGTGGGCCGGGCCTTGATTTGGGGTTCCCAGAGGGTGGGCAGGCTGTAAAATGGCAGGTTGAACAACCCGCCACTGGCCAGTGCGATTTGGCGTTGCGTTAGCTGGGCCAGCCGGGTTTTGAGAGTATTGAAATTCAGGGCGGGGTTGAAGCGTCCCCGAATGCCTTTGCCGTCGCGCTTGCTGTAATAGACGGGCAAGGGTGTACTTCCCAGTATTCGGGCCACTTCGCTCGACAAGGTGCGCTGGGTGGGGCGGCCCATGGCCTTTGGAAAGGTGATAAAAGCCCTGAAGCCTTCGAGATCGTCGAAGCGTTGGGCCTTGTCCGAGTTACCAACGGTTTCGAAAACGCTGTGCACCAGCTTCAGATCCTTGGTGATGGCCCGGTCGCCAATGTCGCGTTGTTGGGCCGGGGTAGGGGGGTGTTGGGTAATCACGATTTTGTGGTGTTGTTCGGTTCGGCCGTTTGTGGCCAGAATGCCGGCGTCCACCAGGACTTGCCGGGCGTTATCGACTTGCTGGGTTTGCTTGCCGTAGCGCATGGTCAGCAGGCCCGTGCTGGCAACACGCTTGCCCTGAGGGTAGTCGTCGGGGTGGGCCAGCATGTCGTACAGCAGCACCAGTTCGGTTTTGGGGGCAAACCGGGGCCGATCGATCACCGGCAGCATGCTGTTGCCGGTGGGGCTATCGGATTCGGGTTCTCGTTTTGCTTCGGGTTTGGCCGGTTTGACGTGGTAGATTTTTACGTTGTTGGGTGGCTGCCCCTGGGCCCGTTGTTGCCGATGTCTTTTATGGCGCTTGGCGCGCTCGGTGCGTTCGGCGGCATTTTTGGGCGGCGGCAGCTTGGGGGGATCCTTGGCCCATCGGACTTCAATGGGGGCATCGGTGCCGGAGGCCATGCGGTTCAGGATGCGATCGCGCTGACTGGCGCCGAGTATCATGCCGTCCACGGCCAAATCCATGGGGATGGGTTTGCCGGATTTAAGCCGGCCGGTGCGTATCATGGCCTCGATTTCACGTTGGATGCGGGTGGTCACGGGCAGGTTTCGCAGCAGAATGCGCTCCACGGGATCAATCGGGTCGTGCTTGTCCTTGTGGGTCAAGAGCCACAGGTTGATTAACACGGTTCGGGTCTCGGGGTTGCTCGGGTCGCGCCATGCCGGGCGCTGCTCCAGTTCGATGCGGCCGGTCTTGACCATGCGGTTCAGGGCGTAGCGAACCTGGACCGGGGTAATACGCTTGCAGATGACGGCCACGTCGGCCTCGGTCAATCGCCGTTGGGTGGCGCTTTTTTTGCCGGCCCATTTGGCCTGGACGTGATCCACAAGTCGCTGGGCCAGATCGGCGCTGCTGGTGTCGCGCAGGCTGCTTTGTCGGCTGCAGCGCATGGCATGCACAAGCAGGTCGGCAATGGTGTCGAGCAGGTCGGCTTCCTTGATGTAGCGCGACTCGGTAGTGCCATGGGCAGGTGGGGCTTGAGGGCTTTTAAGGGCGCCAAACACCAGCGGGTGATGCAAGTGGGTGGGACGAATAGCCGTTACGAACACGGGCAGGGGACGATCCTTTTGTTTGTTTCGATTGAAGTAGCCTAGCGCCTGGGCAGCGTGACACTGTAGCCAAGGTTTGACAGGGGCTCGGCCAATTGCACAAAGGCGTTGTACTGGGTTTCGTTCAGTTCAATGGGTTGCGACGACGTGCTGAGCGTTGCCAGTTTAGGGATGGGGAGCAGGGCCTGGACGCGGGCCAGTGTGGTTTGGCTGTAGCGTTGCAGGTCAAAGGGGCTGCGCTGCGTTAAGGGCGAGGTGGGGATGTCTGCCAGGGCAATAAAGGGTCGGCGGTGGCCCAGGGGCTTGAGGCCCCCGCTGATGGTATAGCGCTTGGGGGCTTTGCGCGATCGCGACGGGTTTGGCAGGCGCTTAAACTGCAAGGCGGGCTTGAACCCAAGCTGGTTTTCGTACAGCGCCGGCAGTTGCCAAAGTCGGCTGTTGGTCAGAACCCAGCTGGCCAGCAGGGTGTTGTTTTTTACCATGGCCGACACCGTGGCTTGCAGTTGGGTGAAATCGATCTGGGGGGTGTAGCGTATGCAATGCCGGCTGGTGCTGGCCGCATTGGCCGTTTCGCTTGCGGGTGCCGGACTGTGCTGTCGGGTTTTTTCGAGCAACGGGATGGGGGCCTTGCTTAAATGGCTGATAAGGCTGCTGGTAACGGCTCCCCGGGCTTCCTGGTGTTGTTCGGGCTTGAAGGTGAGTTTGCGTTGCACCGCATCGTTGCCTTGCCAGTCCGCATCCCGGTCGGTGTTCGAGGTGTGTTCGAGCAGTTCGATGGCGTGGGTGTCTTCTTGGCGCAAGCGGCTGATCAGGTGACGGTTTAGTGTGGTATCGGTGGGGACCTGGGCAAACACGTATTGGCGATCCACGGTGCCCGTGTGGGGAGAGGCTTGAAGAAAGCCCTCAAGAGCGTCCTGAAGCGTGCCTGATGGCTGGTCTGCATCTGGGCTGTCGGTGTGAGCCAGGGCGGCTTTGGCCCGTGAAAAACTGTGCCCACCCCTGCCGTACAGTGTTTCGAGGGTTGCGTTTGGCGGTACGGGGTCGCCCTCTTGGAGGGTGTGGTGGTTCAAGGCGACGTGGGCCAGCAGGATGTCGAGGCCCTGTGTCGACCATTTCGGGTAAAGCAGCCGGGTGGTTTGGCGCCG
>JAGQHJ010000124.1 GCA_020431915.1 Cyanobacteria bacterium HKST-UBA04
ATGGGTGGGGGTCCCATGGTGCGAGGCCATGGTCATGGCCCAGGCCTCGCTGCTGAGTGGCTGGGGTGGTTGTGTCGGGGTGGGGAAGGGGGTACCGGCTTTTTCGTAGGCCCGCTTAAGGCCAGGGGGCACCCGATCGGGGTGGTGGGCAAAGTACAGGGGCAGGGCCTGTAGCAGCTTAAGGCCGGAGCGCATGAACATGGCCTCTTCCGGGCTGTCTTTTAGCCGGGCCGAAAAATGCCCATCGACACTGCCCAGGGCCATGGCCAGGCTGACGGTTTCCTGCGGCAGGCGGTAGGCATGCTCGTCGTGGCGCCAGACCTGCAGGGTGGGTTGTTTGGGCTCGTCGAAGAGCCCACCGAATCGCAGCTCGTCAAACAGGCCGCCAAACCGTGCCGAGGCTGGCGTCATCGCCACAAAGGCGTCATGGCATGGGGTCGGCAGGTAGGGTTGGCGGGTTCGGCTGGCTTGGTTCGAGCCGGTAGTTGACGCAGTCGACGCAGTCGATGAAGCCAATGCAGCTGGCCGGTATTTGCCAAAGCCCACCGCTAAAACGCCTACAGATAAAGGGGGTATCATCATCACGCTTTGCAGTATACCGGCCACCCCGGCCCTGCCGCAGCCCAAATCGCCCGTATATGAAGCTGGGCGGGCCTTAATGTTACAAGAATAGTTTATTGGGGGCCGGATGATTTTGACATCCCTGTGCCCTTGCCCCATCATGGGGCCGTTATCCTGCCCTGGTTGGCAAACCCTGAGTACCTTATACCCTTATACCCATACATCAGACACCGATCGGACTTAAGGAATACCCTCGCATCCATGCTTAACCCACTTAGCCTACAGGATTCCGTGACCCGCTTTGGCCATTATTTTCGCTTGGTTAGCCAGCAGGTGCCACAGCCGGCCGATCGCCTTGCCCTGGCCAAAGCGTTGGGCCATAACCCCGGCAAGCAGGGGGGGCAAGTGGATGTGGATGGTGTGCCGATGTTGTTGGGCGTTCGCCATCAACCCCTCAACACCGATCGGTTTCAAACGGCGGTGCAGTACGATGTGTACACGGGCATGAGCCGCCAAATCCGCGAGCAGTTTGACGATGCCACGTTGCGCGCGCATGGGGTCGATCGGGGTCGAAACCTGCTGGCGCATTTACAAAATAACGCACCCAAAGGCGGGGCGGCTTTGTATGCCCCGGACATCAAAAACCTGAACTTTCGTCATGGGGGGCGCTACATTCGTGTGAACCGCAACCTGTCGGTGGAGCTGGTCGAGCATGTGGATCAGTCCGGCCGGTCGCACGGCAGAACGCGGCTGAAAAACCAGTTTGTGGGCCAGCCCAGCGAGTTGGCGGAATTTCGGCACCAGTTGCACGTGTATAACAGCAAAGGTGATTGGCAGGGGATGGTGGCACGCCAAGACGTGGACAAGGTGCTGGCCGAGTTTCCGGTCCAACCCCTGTCACCCTGGGAGCAGGACCTGGTGGATCAGGGTGTCCTTGAACTGGTAGGGTAGAGCGTTTTACTGTCTTACAGCCTTAAATCCCGGCCTTAAATCAGGACGGCCTCGTAAAACGCGCCGACATCGAGGGTGGGGTGGCGGAATTGAATTTCGAGGATCCAAATGCCGGGTTCGGGATAATGGGGGTAGTGGTTCAGGCCGTCGGTGTAAACACCCTTATGGGGAAACGAGCCGATGAGGTGACCGGCCGGATCGAGGTTGGGTTGGTAGCCGGCGGCTTCAATCAGGCGGTTGACATGGTGGTATAACGCGAGGCCCGTGGGACGTTCGGTTTTCCAATAGGCCACCCCCGCCTCGAAAATCGCTTCACTTTGCCGGGCCATGTCCGCGTAAACCGGGTGATGCCCAACAGCGATGGTTTGGCCCACGTCGCCCTCAACGCCTTCGAAGACCGACCCCAGATCAAAAAAGGCCAGGTCGTTTTCCTGCAGCACCACGTTGTGATGGCCCTTGTCCATAAACGTGCACGTGGTGTTGGGGCCAAACCGCACGTAAGGGCTGTGCCAGTTGACCGTGCTGCCGGCCTCGGCCAGCAAACTAAGGGCGCGGGCCTTGACGTCGGCTTCGCGCTGGCCCGGCTGCAGTTCGGTAACCAGTTGGTTGAGTACGGCCCAGGTTTTGGCTTGGGCGGCCAAAGTGGCTTCAATTAACTGGCGATGCCCATAAGCGGTCAGGGCCGTCAGGGTGTTTAGGGTTTCCGGGTGCTCCAGATCCTGGGGTTGGTGCATGGGCGTAGCAAAACAGCTTTATCTGGGTTAGGTGGTTGTGGTGGGTTTTACGAAGAGGCCCCCGCGATGGCCGGGCCATCCGTGGGTTCTGGTTTGGGTTGGGGATTGGGGCTGGGATTGGTTAGGGTTTTGAGCAGGGGCCCCAGGACACGTTTGCGTGCCTGGCGCAGCTTGTTTTGCTTGTAGCGGGCATGGGCGCTTTGGCCGCTGAGGTTTTCCTGGTGGTGGGCCAAGTCAACCAACTGCAGTTCGTAGGGAAAATAGAAGCGGATGGCCCGTCCCAGCTCTTCGCTTTTAACCCGGATAAGCGGGCGCTCGGTAATGTGGATGGCCCGGTAGTCGGACAACGAATCGGGATTGTCCGGGTTGAAGCCGTCCACGTTTTCGGGGTACTGCACCGGGATGGTCTTGAACAGTTCAAACACTCGGTCCAGGGTAATGGCTTGCGGCTCGGCCGCCAGCCGTTGCTCAAGCTGGGCCTTGAAGGCGTGGTAATCTACCAGGCTGTTGCGCGACCGGTTGGGCAGGACGTTGGTAAACAAAATCACGTTGGCCCGGCGCAGCACTTCCAGGGCCAGCAGGGTATCGGCCGCCGTGTGCGTAATGATGCGAATGCCGATCAGATCAAAGAGCATCTCGGCCACGTTTTCTTTTTTGCACAGCAGTTTGAGGATCATGCTGTTGCGCGACTTCTTGTCCTTGACCTCGAAATCGGCAATGTTCAGGTTCAGCCCGTCTTCAGGGCCCAGCCACAACCGGCCTGCTTCGTCGCGGCGAATGACGCTTTGGTAGTGCGAGAAAATATGCTGCTTGGCCCGGTCGTAAAACTTGTAGACCAGGGTGTTGTCGATGTGGCAAATGGTGTGTATGACCTTGAGTACGGCACATGCCCAGCGGCTGTGGGGATGTTGCACGTCGGAGGCCCACAACAGCAGTTGCCGCAAATCGGCCAGATCGGCAAAGGCTTCGGGCATGCGCAAGACGGGTTCGTCTGGAGCCATTGGGCTGGTGGTCTCTTTCACCAGGGTATCGGGGTTGGGAATCAGGTGATCGTTGATGAAGGTGCAGGCCTCGTGAAAAATGGCCAACAGCTCGGTCCGGTCCTGCTCTTCGGACCAGTTGTAGCCATAGTTTTCAATAAAGGCTTCTGCTTCGTCGTTGTGGTGGATGAACAGCCGTTTGCGATCGATGGTGGAAATACCCTGCAGGGCGCTCTCAATGCTGTCCAGCTCCAGGCGCAGGGTGTCGTAGGTGAAATAGGCTGCCAATTCGGTTTCAGCCGAATGGTTGGCGGCATGGTCGGGGCTGGCGGAGGAGGAGGACGGTAAGGACATAAGGCGGTTTGTCTGAGCTTCCCTCTTAAAACGGGTGGCCTGCGCACCGGAGGGGTACTGTGCAAGAGGACTGTGCAAGGGTACTGTGCGATGGTGCCGTGTTTTATGCAGCAGACCACCGCCGGGGCAGATCCGTGTGTTGTGGTTATCATACATCGAACGGCCTCTCGCTTCGAGGCGGGTAGGGCTTGTTGGCGAGTGTCCGTCGATGGGTTGTCGTATTTAGGGGAGGTATCGGCGCTTTGGGCCTCAGGCTGAAGTGTGTGGGCCGGTATTGTTACAGTGGTCTCAAGGCGTTTGCCGGAACCATGACACGGAAGCCGTGCTGTAGTGGCGACGATCAAACATGCAGGCCTCGGCTTGGCTGTTGGCCATGGTCGGGGCTTGGTCGCGGTGCTCCCAGATGACCACCCCCCCTTCGGGGTTCAGCAGGTGGGGCAGGCTTAGGCAGGTGGCAATCCAGTCGCTGATGTCGTCCATGGCAAAGGGCGGGTCAAGCCAGATCACATCAAACGGGGCACCTTGCCAGCGGCCTGGCTTGGCGGCTTGGGCCAGCCAGTCGTCGGCT
Organism: Cyanobacteria bacterium HKST-UBA04; assembly: GCA_020431915.1. Taxonomy (GTDB): domain Bacteria; phylum Cyanobacteriota; class Vampirovibrionia; order Vampirovibrionales; family JAGQHJ01; genus JAGQHJ01. The sequence goes on from JAGQHJ010000124.1 coordinate 4,149, forward strand.
GACATAATCAGGGTTTGGTGCTGGCTTGGCGCGATGCCCAGGGCCTCGCGGTTTTGCTCGATGAGTTTGGCATGGGCCGGCGCCTTTTCAATGGCCACCACATGGGCAGCCCCTCGGCTAAGGGCCTCGAAACCGACGATGCCACAGCCGGCAAACACATCAAGCCAGTGGCATCCTTTGATGCCCGAGCCCAGAATGCTGAACAGGCTTTCGCGGACAAAGGCCGTCGTGGGGCGAACAGCCTTGCCCTTGGGACATCCAATTTTTCGCCCCCGAAAGGAGCCGCCGGTCAGTCGAATCATAACGGACTAGAGTATACGGCAAACGCGTTACTGAATAACCCCGGCGGCCAAGCCAATCAGCAATAGGCCGGCCAGAATGAACACGGCGCCGCTGAGCTTGGTGACGACCATGCCCACTTGGCGGATGGTGGCCAGGTGTTTCAGCAGTCCGGTGAACAGGCCCACAAGCAACAGCAGCAACCCTTGGCCCAGGGCATAGGCAAACAAGGCCAGCCCGCCGAGCAGCATGTTTTGCTTGGCGGCGATTGACGACAGGATAAGCACCAGGTACGGGGTGCCGCAAGGCGAGGCGGCGGCACCAAAGGCAACTCCCAAGAACAGGGGGGCCAGGAGCTTGGACTGCGGCAACTTGGGAAACTTGTTGAGCAT
>JAGQHJ010000125.1 GCA_020431915.1 Cyanobacteria bacterium HKST-UBA04
CCTACATGCCGCAACAGCCCCAACAGCAGGGGTACCTGCCCCAGCAACCGCAACTGCCCGTTGGCCAGTATCCTGGTGGTCAGCTGCCCGGCCAGATTCCCGGCCAAATCCCTGGTCAAATCCCCGGCCAAATTCCCGGTCAAATTCCTGGCGGCCAATACCCACAACAGCCGCCCGTCCAGCCCGACATCGACTACAACCAGTTGCTGGCATGGTTCCAGGCGTTCATGTCTCCGGGTACCTTGCCGGTTACCCCCACCCAGCCGCTGATGATTACCGACAATACCTACCGTATTAACGGGTCGACGGCCACGATCGATCGCCAGGCTGCCGTGATTGGTAACAACATCAATGACAGCAGCGGCTACGATCGCTATGTGTTGCAGAACGTGGACGGTATGACCATTAACGACCGTAGCGGTTTGAACGTGTTTGAATTTGGACAGGACGTCAATAACGTTACCGCCAATGTCTACAATGATCAGCTTCAGCAGTATGTTTGGAATGGTGCGGCCTCGAATAACATTCAGGTTAACCACTTCAACGAGGCTGCCGGTCCGGCTGTGTTTGTCGGTATTGGTTCAGCCGCCGACTACAACAACCAGTTGCTCAATGACGGTCGCTACCAGATTACCCATACCCCCTCAGGCCACCAGTTCTTCCTGAGCGGTATTGCCAATCCGACCAACTTACTGATGCGGTTCGTGTAATCGCAAGGGTGTTGGATTTCCCCGTTTGCCAATACGCGCGGTTTACGTGCACGGGGTTTCGGTGTAGTGGCCATGGCCAGTGTCCAACGATCACCGAAGCCTCTTCCTTGGCAAGACCGGTAAACGGATCCCTTCGAAAGGGTGTTGAAATCCAGGCCCTTGTGACAACGGAACCCGATTGACCCGAAACACGTTTTCCGATTCAGGGCCGCCGGCTTTGAATCGGAGGCGTGTGGGTTTGGTAGGATGATGGGTTGGATATGCCAAAAGAAAAAGGCCCGGGGGGTGAACAACCGGCTTGCCTAAGACGGACGGCAACCAGTACCCCGGCCCTGTAATGGATGGGTTGGGTGAAGACGGATAACATTGAACAAACGAAACGGTAAGAAATGCTTTTTCAGGCTGGGTCATTCAACCATCGGCTTGGTAACGCATGGTTGGATGAACCGGTTGTCGGGTATGGTTTCTCAACGTGTTGGCTTACCCAAGGTGGTGCCATGGCAAAAGCAGTTGGTGCAGCAGTTTGCAGCCAAACGTTTTGAGCATGGAAAACAACACCAATACGTCCAACGTCCTAATGTACTCCCCCTTGTTATTCGGTTTCAGTGACCAATGCGGTGGTCTTCTCAACGTGCGCGAGGCACCTCTGTAGTTATCCCGGATTATAAGAAATTATAGACGCGCAGGCGCCTCTCTATCGCTTGGGCCTCGTGATGATGGTCTGTGGAATGCAACCAGTAAGACCCCCATTTTTGGGTTGCATCAGAATCGGTCCTCAATTCTCTCACGTTTAGATAAACGTGTTAGGGGCCTGGTTTTTTGACCCCTTGCGGCGACCCCCTTTAACATTCCTACACTTGTTTATATAGGGTTTTAGGCAGCCGGCTTGGTGGCTTTTGGGGTGGTGGGCGTGTTGGGTGCCTTGGGTACTGGTTTGGCCGAGGATTTATTGAGGGCCAAGGTGTCGAGCACGTGGCCCTGGTCGTCGACCACAGTCATGGTCAATGATGTGGGGCTGACCTCGAACTTTAGCAGGTGCAGCTTGCTGAAGTGTTGAGCCGAGTCGGCTTTGATTTTTTTGAACTTACGCAGGCCGGCCCCGCCACCGCCCGACACGATTTGCACCACGCCGCTTTTTGGCTTAAAGCGCTCGTAGTCATGATCGTGGCCCGACAGATACAGGTCGACATGGTGGTCAACGAGGACGGGCCACAACGTGGTCTTCAGGTGATCGTTGTTGCCGTGGCTGCCCGACGAGAAAACGGGATGGTGCCCGTACACAATTTGCCAGGAGCTGCTGCCGGCGGTTGCCGTCAGCCGGTTTTTTAGCCATTCAGCCTGGGGGCCGTCAAAGCTGTTGGTGTCCAGGGCAAAAAAATGTACGGGGCCGACGGTGTAATCGTAATACGAGGCCGGCATGCCCAAGAAGTCGAGCAGTTGTTTGGAGTAATCGTAGAGGACATCGTGGTTGCCGATAATCGGCAGGATTTTTACGCCTTTGTCGCGCAGCGGTTGGTACTCCTTGTGGAAGAACGTCTGGCCATCGTTGAAGTACTTGGCCTTGTTGGTGTAGGAGTACACGACATCGCCCAGAATCAGCAGTAGCTTAAACCCGCTGGCTTGCTGTTCGGCCATCAGTTGTTTGGTAATGCGCTTCTGGTTGAGCATGCCCGAGCCCGTGTCGCCCATGGCCACAAAGTTAAGCAGGGGCGGATTTTTCTGGTTCAGCAGGGCAGGGTAGCTGAGCCCCGATTTAACCGTGCCTCGGCCACTGGCGTCCCGGTCTGCCTGGCTACCAGATGCGGCCAGGGAAAACCCAATGCCGGTGAGCACCGGCATGGCGACCCACACAAACACAATGGCCAGGGCTACGAAGCCTAGGGGTAACAACCAATGGCGCAGTGGTTTTTTGCTCGGCATGATAACGGCAAGGGATCCTTAGGGCTTAGGGTTTAACGGCGTTGGCTTCTTCTTTTTGCAGGATGCCCTTGTCCACCATGTTGCCCTTTTCGTCAACCACGGCATAGGACAAAGCTTTTGGGGTTACGTCGAAGACGACGAAGTGGTGCATCTGCAACCGTTTAACACTTTGAGGTTGTGGTTCGGCTGCGAATTTTTCCAGCGGGGCACCGCCGCCACCGGTTACCAAGTAGTTGACGTGTTCGACTTCCCGAAACCGTTCATACCCGGTGTTGTGGCTAGACAGGTAGAGGTCGGCTCCGTATATTTCCAGCGATGGTTTGAGGTGTTTTTGCATGGCCGGGCTGCCCCCCAGGCCACTGCTGGAGAAAACGGGGTGGTGGCCGTAAACGACTTTCCAGGGGGAAATCGATTGGTCGAGGCGTTCGCGCAGCCATTCCTTCTGGGTGTTGTCGAAGGCGTTGGTGTCGATGGCAAAAAAGTGCACGGGCCCGACGGTGTAGTCGTAATACGAGGCGGGCATGCCATAGTAGTCGAGCATCGGCTTGCTGTAGCCCAGTGCCACGTCCCGGTCGCCCAGTACGGGCATCAGGCGCACACCGCCCTTATACAGGTTTAGATAGGGTTCGCGGAAGCGTTTGGCGCCGTATTTGTAAAACTGGCCACCATTCGGGTAAATGTTGTCGCCAAGCATCAGCATCAGGCTGAAGGGGTAGAACTTGTTGAGATGTTCCATTTGCCCGGCCAGCTTCCACTGCTCAACGCTGCCGGTGCCCGAGTCACCAAAGGCGACGAACCGAAGCCGCTGGCTTTCCTTGTCCGTTACTAGGTTGGGGTAGCTTAAGCCGGAGACAACCGTGCCTTTCATCGAATCGTCCCATTGGTAGGGTTGGGCAGCAGCCGGTGCCGGGGGCAACGCACAGAACAGGCCTGCGAGCAAACTGCTGCACAGGGCCGTAGCAAACAGAGGTTTAACGCGGTTCATTGAAGGCAACATCATAAACACCAACCCTTCCTGGTCAAGCCTTGATCTGGGGTCAACGGTACAATCTTTTTTTCTTCTCTCTCGTCCTCTCCCGCCACGTGCTTTGGGGCAACCGGCTGCCCGGTGTGTGCACGGAAGAGACCGGAAAACACAGAGTAACAGGGTAACAGGGTGAAAACGGGGTATTGAATACCGGCGGCGATTACTGCCAGGTAAAGCCGTCTTCTTTCATGCGGCGCAGGGCCTCTCTCATATTGTCATGGGTATCAACCAATGACAAGCGGACATAGCCTTCGCCGTATTGGCCGAAGGCCGTGCCCGGCACGATGACGATGCCGCTTTTTTCCAACAGTTGCGTGGCAAAGTCGGTTGCCGATTCAAACCGGGGCGGGACAGGAATCCACAGGTAGAACGTGGCCTTGGGTAGCATCACGTCGTCCATGGGCCAGCCCAGTTCGCGCAGGCCGTCTACCATTAACTGTTGCGAGGTTTGGTAGAGGGCATTTTGCTCCAGAATGTAGGCTTCACATTCCGGCGAGGTTAGGGCAAAGGCCCCGGCCTTCTGAATGGCCTTGAAAATGCCGCTGTCCACGGTGCCTTTTACCCGCTCCAGAGCGGTAATGGCATCGGGGTGCCCGACGGCAAACCCAATCCGCCAGCCGGTTGCGGCATAAGGCTTGCTTAGGGTGTGGAACTCAATCGTGATGTCCTTGGCCCCGGCAACCTCTAGGGCGCTATGGGGCGGTTCCTCGCCGGGAAAATACAAGTCGGCGTAGGCGGGGTCGTTGATCAGCAGAATGTTATGCCGCTTGCAGACCGCTACGGCTTGTTCGTAATAGTCCAGCGTGCAGCTCATCCCGGTGGGGTTGCTTGGGTAGCACAATACCAGCGCCTTGATGCGTTCCGGCCCGATGCCTTCGGCCTTGAGCTCTTTGATTCGGGCTTCAAAGTCGGGCATGTAGCGGTTGTCCGGGGTCATCTTCAGGGGCATGGGCAGGCCGCCGCAGATGCGGATGGCATCGCCGTAGGAGGCATAACCGGGGTCGGGAACCAGGATGACTTCTTTTTGGCTGGCGGTACTGCGGTAGGAAATAAGGCCTCGGAACAGGTTTCCCAATCCTTCCTTGCTACCAAGCAGCGAGCAGACTTCCGTATCGGGATCGACGGTCA
>JAGQHJ010000126.1 GCA_020431915.1 Cyanobacteria bacterium HKST-UBA04
CCTTGCTCGATACGATGCCGGTACGGGTGCCTGGTGCTAGACCCTTTGATAGGCCGGTGCTCAACCCACGGGGTCACTTTGAAGTGGGTACCAAGAAAATCCAGCAAGCTCCGACGGGCTTGTCCGGGCTGGGCAATATCCATACCCCGTTTAAGGGCAACGTTCAGTACAACGAGGCCCGCCCGCCGGCTCAATTTCCCTTGCAAGGCTTGTCAAAAAAATTGGGGAGTCCATGAAGCTGGATCCGTTGCTTGGCCAGCAGGTTGCCCAACCCCCAACCATTCAGGACGCGCTAAGCACCAACCCGATTTTTACGCCCCCACCACTGCCACCCAAATCGGATCCGCGCTGGAAGCGGGCCTTTGGTATCATTGGGCAAAGGGATCTTGGCCCAGAGTCAAATTTACCGCCAAGATGGATAACCTATAACACCCTCCAAGAGCTGTATTGGAAGGTGGACGGTAATTATGTGAGTGATAAAGGTAGAGACTTGCTTTTTAATTTGCAGAATGAAACTATTCCTGATGATATAAATTACAACAATTTATTTGGAGAGAAAAACATAAAACTGCTCAATAAAAAGGATGCCTCTCTCACTGAATTGAAAAAAGGATTTGAACAAGAAGGAAGCCATAATGTATCCGTGCAGAAAAACGGCTCTATTATTGAAATTAAGTATCTTGATAAATTTAGCGAGGTAAGGCCGAAATACACACCAGATAATCATTTTTATAAGTGGGCCCTTTTTGGATCTGTAGCATTTAATTTTGAGAACCTAAAGATTATACATGACCAAAAAACCGGGATTTCAGAGATTAAGGGCATTATGTACGCAGAAAAAGATAAAAATGGTTTGTATTTTATTGAACGTTATGATTTTAATGAGAAACCTTTCTTTTTTTCAGAAAAAAGCACCTGGGGAGCTATCGCGAGGAATAGAAGGTGAAATTTTAACGAGAATAAAACGCAATACGATGAATGGAACCAGCTTTAATTTGTACCATTCGGAGCCTGTAAAATTCAGTATTCGTCGTAAGTTTAATCAACTTTAATCAATACCTCTGTTTGGCTATTGTAGTCTTGACGTAACCGTTCAATCTTAGCTTCGTTGCCTTTATACAACAGAGACTGTCTAAAGTAGTTTGAATAGTCATTTTGTAGTTCAGGAAACCAATCGTTAGGCGACATTTTATAGATTCGGCCTGAGGGATCATGCCGTCTGTAAACATAAGCCATGTCTTGGGTTTTGTATGAAACGCTGTAAGCTAACGTGTCTCCACCACGACTTTCATGCACATAGGGCCCTTCGAAGTTGTTGACCGTCATGTGTATCTCTTTTGTCCACGCTTCAAAATGGGGCTGTGTACGCTCGATGGCTTTTTCGGCCTTGAAATACTCTGCCTCCGAGATATTGAATCCCGGGATCTCTTGGGTGAAGTAGACCAAACCAAAATACCCGATAAAAGGCAGTAAAATGCCAACGGTGGTTAAAAGAACCGTTTTCCACAATGGGAATGTCTGCGGTTTGTGCGGGGTTTTGGTCATTCAGACACCTTTGGGGCTTGCTTTACCCAGCATACACCCTCATGGTGCAAATTACGTGCAAACCCGCTTCTTAGGGAGAACAGAATGATTAAATACCGATTACACTGGTCGATGCACCCGCACAAGGATGCCGACTGGTATGCCGCGCAATGTGCGCGGATGAGCGAGGACGAGGTGGCCCGCGAGCTCGATATCAACTACACCCTGTCCGTCAGTGGTCGGGTGTTTACGGCCTACCAGCCCCAGCGCCACGAGCTGGCCGGTGCCCTGCCGTATAATCCACAACTACCGGTCTGGCGTATTTGGGATTTTGGCAAGACCAACGCCGTTCTATACGGTCAGCTTCACCCGGATGGTCGGCGCATACTGCTGCACGAACGGGTGCTAACAGACAGTGGGACCGTCGAGCAGGTACGGGTGGCTCAGGAAGACAGCGATCAGCTGTTTGCCCAAGCGGCGTTTCACGACGTGTGCGACCCGGCCGGAACCTACGCTGCCACGCGCGATATTAAGCCCGAAGTGGACTACCTGCACGAGCACGGCATTTACCCGGAATACCAGTACATTGTTAGCCTGCCCACGGTGGGCCGCAAACGACGGGGTCTGGAACTGGTGCAGAATGCCCTGTCGCAAAACGTAAACGACACCCCCATGCTGCGGGTATACACCGGCGGGGACGGGACCATTGGGGGTTGCCCCATTCTGCAGGCGGCCATGGCCGGCGGGTACTGCTACAAAAAAGATGCCGCCGGCAACGTTACGGATCGCCTCGATGAAAAACACCCCTACGAAGATGTGGTGGACTGCCTGCTGTACTGGTTTCTCGAAAGCCACCGGGCTGCCGAGCTGGCCGATCACCATTTTGAGCCGGTGTATAGTGCCGGCCACTGGAGCACGCTGGTATTTGACCAGGACTAACCGCAACCATAACAAGGATTGAAACGACCTATGAACAAGCCTACAGAACCTGCCGCAACGGCAGGCGATTTGGCAACCACCTTTGCCGGGGGTGCCAACCGTCTGGCCTCGTTAACCCCTGCCCAGCAAGAAGCGCTGGTAACCCGGATGAACACCCGCTGGCGCCGGGCCACCACCCAAATACAGCCCCTTATCGAGGAAAGCCGTCGGGGTTGGGATTTTTACCTGCGCAACCACCCCAGCAAGCAGGACTTGCCCGGCAAGGGTCTGTCGGGTGGGGAAGATCCTGCCCAAAGCGGGCTACGCCTTGGACTGATTCCGCGCAGCGTGGACAGCGTGGTGGCGATGCTGCGCAACTCGCTGTTTCCTGCCGACGAGCACTTTTTTAGGGCCACGCCCAAGGACGCCTTTTCTGCTGATTGGCAGTACACCTACGAACAGTACCGGGTGCACAACTTTGCCCGCGCCAATACCACCGATGCGTTGGGCCTGATGCTGCTGAGCATGTGCATTGACCCGGCCGCCGCCATTGCCTTGCCTTGGAAGCGGTCGACCCGAAAGAAAGTGGTTTACGAGCCCGTGCAGCTGGTGGTGGGCGAATTTCGTATTGCCTTGCCTGCCCTGGGCCTGAAAAAACGGGTAGACCCGAATTATGTGGACTGGGAAGGCACCGACGTGCAGTGCCTGGATTTTACCGACTGGCGCGTCGATCCGGCGGCCCGCTGCCTGGAGGACACATGGTTTGCCCGGCGCTGGTATGCCCCGGTGCATACGGTACGGGAGCAGTATGACGTGCCGGCTGACGTGGCTGTTACGCCCTATGCCGAAGCCTGGCAAGACGAAGCCGCTGCTCCCGACACGGTGTATAGCAAGGGCTCGTTGAACGGTGTGATGACGGCGTCGCCGACCGCCCCCATTGACCCCAAGGACGAGCCCGATGGGGCCCGGCAGGCCATGCTGATGGTGATGTACGACGACTTTGTGCTACCCGATGCTACCGGCGGCGACCGGGTGTTTAAAAACCATGCAGCCGTAGTACTGAACGGCCGGACGCTGGTGTGGTTTGGCCCGAATCCCTACCACCATGGACGAAAACCCTATTTGGTGTGTCCCTTGCTGGCCCTGCCCAACCAGATTTACGGCGTGCCCCTGATTCGCCATGCCCTGACGTCGGCCGCCATTGTGGACACGGCCATGAGCAAGGCCCTGAAAATTGCCGCATGGGCAGCCGACCCCATTTTTGAAGTGGATGTGACGGAACCGGCCCTGCGCAAAACCCAGCACATCAGCCCTGGCATGAAGATTCCGGTGAAGCGGCCCAACGCCTTGCGACAGGTGCCGGTCAGCGTGGCCAACCTGTCCCTGCTGCTCGACATCATTCGCCGGGCCGAGGAAAACGTACGCGAGGTGACGGGGGCCAGCCCCCTGTTTACGGGCGAGGATTTTTCCCGCAGTCCGGCCAATATCACCGCCTTTCAGGTGGATCAGCATGTGCAGGGGGCCAACAGCCGCTTTGCGGCCATGATGAAGACCTTTATTGGCCAGGTCATCGAACCGATGCTGATAATGACCTTTGAGAACGATCGGCAGTACAAAACCAAAACCGAATATGTTAACGGTGGCGGCGGCCATAAAACCCTGACCCCCGACGACGTGAGGCAGATGGAGTTTGACTGGGTGGTTACATCGGCCCAGGCTGCCCTGAGCCGGGGACGCCAGCTGGCCAACATGCTCGAGCTGCTGCGTATGGCCCCCGACATGCACCGGGGCGGCCTGATTACCTACGCGCCAGGTCAGACGCAACTCAATACCCACAAGCTGCTGATGGACATTTTGAGCAAGGGCGGTACACCCAATGCCGATCAATATCTGGAAAAGGCCCCACACACCGACCCCGTATACGCCCCGTCAAGCCCCGTAAATCACGAGGTGAATCCATTGGCCGGAAAAGCCCCGGATCGCATGACCACGGCCATGCCAGACGGCACAGCGCATGCGTCGGCCATGGATTCCCTGGTGGAGGATCAGCCGCCCCCTGCCCACCCATTTGAGGGACATGCCCCCCATGACCTTGTTTAACTCGGACAATCCAAACCGCCCACGCCGGTCTCTTGATCGGCGCAACCATCCGGCCTGGACGGGCCGCACCTACCCCGAAGCCGAGGCTCTGGAGTGGTTTAACGCCCTGCCCATGGCCGAGGTTTACGGCTTAACCGACGCCCAGTTGGAGCCGGTTTATTCGGCTCTGGGGAAGGAGTTTCGCGCCATTCATT
>JAGQHJ010000127.1 GCA_020431915.1 Cyanobacteria bacterium HKST-UBA04
GGACCGCGCCATTAGTTGTGCACGAACCCCGCGGGATCGGTTATGATACGCTGCCCCAAAGACCAACAGCAGGCACAGCATGCCCAAAATACCGAACACCACAAAAGAGCTCTTTTCCTGGGTACCGGGCACAGGGGTTTCGGCTACGGGCTCGTGGGCGGCCTCTTCAAGGAACGCTGTCAGGGCAATAATCTCGGCTTCTTCAAGCGGATGATCTTTATAGATAGGTTGCATGGTTGCATTGGGCAGGGATTTCAACCAGGGAATCAACCCTTTTCGGCCACCCAGGCGATCGTACACCTGGGTTAAATCGTTACCCAAGCTACCACCCCCAAACGAGGTGCTACCGCGCACCGAGTGGCAACTAATGCAAGCCGCCCCACCCTGGGCAAACGGTTTGATACCAACAAACAACTTTCTGCCGTTGGCCACATCCTCCTGGGTAAACGGCTGCTCTTCAACCGTTTCAGCTTGACCAGTCTCGGCAGCCTCTTCGGATGCGGCCTGCTCGGGATGAGACGCCTGTTGAAGGTATGCCAGAATCGCACGCGCTTCGGCGTCACCAATACCCGGAAGCTTAGGCATATTCGACCCTTCCGGGTTCACAATAAACTGGGCCAGCCAATCCATATCCCGCTTATCGGTCACTCCCTTCAAGTCGGGGCCGGCAAGGGGACCACCGCCAATGGAGTGGCATGCCGCACAGTTTTGCTTAAACAGGGGCTCACCATCCTGAGACTGTTGGGTTTGAGCCACAGCGGTGCCATTACCGCCAGTGCCTCCCCCTCCAGCACCGCCAAGGGGTGCTTCAGGGCTTTCCAAATATCCCCAAGCCGTCATTCCTATAATAAACAGGGCGGCAACAACACCAAACCAGTTAGCCAACCGGGATGTAAACCGATTAATGTTTTCCCAAAAAGGCACCAGAGCCCACACCACACCACCTAGGGCAAACGTCATAATACCCACAACTTCGCCTTCAAAAGGCCCAATGTGGGCGGGGAAAAGCTTGAGAGCCTGGAACATAAACATGAAATACCATTCCGGCTTAATCCCTTCCGGGGCCGGCGCAAAGGCATCGGCCTGGGGCCCCAGGCCCCAGGGGAAGTTCCAAGCAATAAGCACCAGCACCCCCATTAAGACACTCCAAATAATCAGGTCGTGGTACAGAAACTCTTCAAAAAACGAAATGCTTTTGCGTTGTCTTGCCGGTTTGTTAGCGTAAGAATACGGCTTGCTCATGCCGTGAATTTGAACCATAAGCAAGTGAAACCCAAGCAGAGCAATAATGGCGGCCGGCAGCAAAATAATGTGCAGCTCAAAAAAGCGACTAATGGTTGCCCCGCCCACAACCTCTCCGCCACGAAGCAGGTCGGCAATAGGCGGGCCTACCAGCGGGGTTGCCGCCATAATTTCGATACCCACCTTGGTTGCAAAATAAGACAACTCGTCCCATGGCAGCAAATAGCCACTAAAGCCCAGACCCAGTGTTAAAGCAAACAACCCAAACCCGCTCAGCCAAGTAAATTCGCGCGGTGCCCGAAAAGCCTTCATAAAAAAGGCGCTAAACATATGAATGAACAAGGCGGCCACCATCAAGTTGGCGGCCCAACTGTGAATGGAGCGAATTAACCAGCCATACTCCACTTTGTCCACAATAAACTGCACACTGGCATGCGACGTTTCGAGACCCGGCTGGTAGTACACCAACAGCAACAAACCCGTGACAATTTGCACAATAAAAAAGAACATGGCCACGCCGCCAAAGTAGTACCACATGGACTGGTTGTGCTGCGGGACCTCTTTTTTCCCCAGAAATTTCATAACGGCCGACAGCTTGAACCGCTCTTCAAGCCATCCGCCAAAGCCACCGTTTTCGGGTGATTGCCCGGAGGGGTTCGTCACGACGCAACCCCCTCAGGACGCGAAACAACGATTTCGCCGGCCGCGTTAACCGAAACCGATAGCTTGGTTAAAGGCCGTGGCGGAGGTCCGCCAACGTTGTTTCCTTTTAAATCGTAGCGACCGTTATGGCAGCCGCAAAAAATATCGCCTTGGTCGGGGCGGTGCTGCACAATACAGGCCAAGTGGGTGCACGTGGAGTCATAGGCATGGTAGTTGCCGTCCTGATCACGAATCAGCAGCCCTGGTTTCTTTCCAAATTTAAAGCGCTTGCTCTGCCCGGGGGACAACTCATTGGCAGAGGCCACAACAATATCGGTTTCAATTTTTTCAGCCACCTCGGGCCGTTTTAGATACCGATACACCGGGTACAGCACCCCAACCCCCCAAAGGGCCGTTAACCCACCAGCCAGCCATTTCAAAAAACTCCGTCTGTTCATGATTAATAAGAAGCCCTCTTTGCACTAAAGTGACCAGAGGCAGGCCACACAAACTATATGCTTACCGTAATTTGCCTACTCAAGCAGAAATAAAGACGCCATAGCACCGCCAACTAACAAGCCGACTAACAAATAGTGCTTTAACTTAGACCGGATCTTAAGTATCGCTTTTAATGCGCGCTGTGTAGTATCAGCCTAAAATCGCCTCTCTCGGAGACTTCTTTTCAAGTTAACGTAAGCCCATGTAAAGGGCCATGACTTAAGTCAACTCTCGCTTCTAGCAGCGAGTAATGCTGGCTACTCCCTAGCTCAATCAGGAAGGCCTTCACCGACTTTGCTTGCACCAAAACCCTTGACCCGGTGGGCCTTTTTAAATAGGTCGGCGGTGGGAGGGCTGCTTCCACCTTATATGGGCTAAAACCCTCTTCCTGAAAGCGATTTACCCCATTTATTACGGTTTTGAAACGCACTAGCATCAACCGTCTTTAGATTGTTTTTATATTTGTATATATTTAGTCGATGGTTTTTATTCCCCTTCCCTATCCCTTCCTTGTCCGTCACACGTATACAACACCGTGCCGATTACTGTTTAGGCACGATATTTTACTGGTTACTACATTTTGAGAGGCACCCAATCCTATGTATCCTATTTCGTCCACTTCACTGTTTACAGCCAATACGTTCGAAAGCACCGCAGCCGCTTCAACCTCAACGGAATCGGGTGTCGCTATCGACGACAACGCATTTGCCATGGCCTCCCCGGCCCCGGCCACAAGCTTTACGGCAGCCGTTGCAACGGATGACGGCCAAGCCTGGAATGACCTGGCCACCAACTGGGGCGACACCGCTGTCGGTACGCAAAGCACCGCCGAAACCGAAGCGGAGCAAAATAACCCAATTACCACGGCCAATGCCCAGTCCAGTCAATCCTCGGGCCTATTAAACCCCGCCGCCTTTGCCGACGAATATTTTGCCCGCCGCGATGGCCTACCCAAAGAGGTTGATCGCCTGGTTACTGAAACCCGCAATATACAAGCCGTTAATGACTACCTTATTAACTTCCTGGCCGAGGCTCGGGCCAAAAAACCCGAATACGAGCTCGCCCTGGAAGTAATGAAAAACAGCTTGGACAACCTGAACACCGTCATCGAACTGGTTGAAAGACAGCTGCAAGCCCGCGAAGATCTGGCACAAGAATTGTACACGCTTGCCTTTTCCGATGACCCGTTAAACCCGAATCCCGAACTGATTCGCCAAGCCAACGAGCTGGGCATTGAAATTGAGGGCTTGCGCCGTGACGTGAAAGCCTATCGCAAGGAAAAACTGGAAAAAGAAATGGTCGCCACGGAATTACAGTTCATTATTGATGACCTGGGTGTACCGCTTTACGAGTTTATCCAGCAAGAGAAAACCCGCGCCCAAAATGCCCTTGGCGTACAAGCCGATGAAAACGCCGGCAGCGTATAAACCTTAGGCGTAAGGCTTACGTGCAACCCCTGCACGTAAGCCTTACTTATGCCTTCCCTCTAACAAACTTCCAAGAAAGGCCCTTGAAGCATGTTCCCCACCGATTACGCCCTGTCAAGCTACACCGCAAGTACCGAACCGACAGCCGTTGCCCCGGCTACCACCAGTGACCCCTTTATGGCCATGACGTCGACTTCGTCGTCACCGTCGCCCGAGACCTATACGTTGGCGGCACTGGCGGGCAGTACTGTGTTTGCCACCATTGATTTCGGCAGTGCCGACGTCACCACTCAGGCAGACCCGGCAGATAGTACAACCGGTACCACCAATACAACAGAAACCGCCGAAGCAACCGGCACCACCAGCAACAACAACACCATGGCCGCCCAGTCGGCCTCGCCGTCGCCAGCTCCGCCGCCAGCCACCCTGTCCATTAAGTCCGACATCGATCGCCGGGTCAACGAGATTCGGGTTTTTGCGGCAACCGTTAAGGACAACCAGGGCTTGGAAGAATTAGCCGACAGAATCTCGGATCTGGTTGAAGACGTAAACCGCCAACTGCCCGGATGGGAGCAGGCCAGTAACGAAAACGACGAACAACTTTTGACAACTGGCCGAAACATGTATGCCAAGGAAGGCGAAATCCGCGAGCTGGACTTACGCATTAACCTGCTGGGGCACCAGCTGATGGACCCCGATGCGGCATTAACCGCACAGCAGCGCCAGGAAAAACAAACCGAACTAACCCGGCTTAAGAGCGAACGCGAAGAAAAAGTTGAAGAATTGAAAGCCATCGAGGCACAGTTCACAGCCCTGTCGGCAATCGACAACGAGTACCGCAGCGTGTTTGCCTACACTACCCCTTATGGCTTGCTTAGCAACAACAGCCGCATGCAAGACGATCTTGAGCAG
>JAGQHJ010000128.1 GCA_020431915.1 Cyanobacteria bacterium HKST-UBA04
GGCCTGGTCGAATTTGGCAAGATGGGTGTGGCTGATGCCATGCAAGGCCGTGGGGTGGGCGAGCTGCTGGTCAAGACGGCATTGGATCAGGCCAAAGCCGATGGCTATACCGAGATTTACCTGGAAATGAACAGCCGCTTTATTCGGTCTGTGCAGCTGTACCGAAAGTTTGGTTTTGTGCTGGCCCCGTTTGACGGTGCCCCGAGGTACGGGCGGTCCGACTTGCTGTTGAAACGGAGTCTGTAGAAATGGAACCTGTAGAAATGGAGCAACCGATGGTATCGATGGTCTCTTCAACGGATGAAACGGCTTCCGTGCCAATTGTTTCGCCGTTTCCGCTGGTCGACGGGTTCCGTTCGGGGTACGTTGCCATTGTGGGCCGTCCCAACGTGGGCAAGTCCACGCTGCTTAACCGGCTGCTGGGCGAAAAGGTGGCCATTGCCACCAGCCGGGTACAGACCACCCGAACCCGCATTCGCGGGGTGTTGACGCTGCCCGATACCGATGACGTGTCGGTGGCGCGAACCGCCCAGGTGGTTTTTCTCGACACGCCGGGTTTCTCCAAGCCTCTGGATAAGCTCGGCGAGGTGCTGACCGCCGAAGCCCACGCTGCGTTGTCGGATGCCGATGCGGTGTTGTTTGTGGTGGACGGGGCCACCATCCTGGGGGCTGGTGACGAGTGGCTGGCTGGCCAGATTCAGGCTACCGGCAAGCCGGTGGTGATGCTGTTTAACAAGATCGATCGCTTTGCCAGCAACCAAGAGCAAACCAAGCGGGCCCAGGCCTACTTTAACCTGTTTAAGGGCTACCAGGCTCCGTTTACCCCGCTGGTGGCCTCGGCCAAGACTGGCCGGCATGTCAGGAAGGTGGTGGAAACCCTGCTGCCCTACCTGCCTGAGCAGCCGCCTTTTTACGACAGCGATACCTATACGGATCAGCATTTGCGCGACCTGGCTCTGGAGCTGATTCGCGAAAAGGTGATGCAGTTTACCGGCGACGAACTGCCCCATGCCGTGGCCGTGGTGCTCGATGCCTTTGATGAATCGCAACACCCCAAGCTGACCCGTATTGCAGCGACGCTGTATGTTGAAAAACTGTCGCAGAAGGGCATGATTATTGGCAAGGGCGGGGCCATGATTAAGCGCATTGGCCAAGCCGCCCGGCAAGATATTGAACCCTTGCTTGATACCCCGCTGTACCTGGATTTACAGGTAAAGGTTAAATTGAACTGGCGTAAGGATACCCGGTTTTTGCAACGAATGGGCTATGACGTGGTCCCGTGAATGGGTTAGACTAGACGGTATAACGGAGAAGAGAAACCAACCGAAGCGTCCCAAGCCCCCATGTCTACCGCCCCAGAACAGGTCCCGGTTCCCGAAACTGCGCCGGAGCAAATCGACGAGAGCCAAGCCATCGCCCTGCTGGTTTCGGCCATTGAAGGCTACCTGGAGCAAAACAACTACGCCGGCCTAGCCCGTACCCTTAACGAGACCCACCCGGCCGACATCGCCCTGGCCTTCCGGTCGTTGTTTGTGGGCCAGCGCTTGGCCTGCCTGGACATGTTGGCCGACGAGGTGGCGGCCGATGTCATCGAGCACCTGGATTTCGATTTGATGATTGAAACCATGGCCGAGGTGGAGACGGAAAAAGTGGTGCAGCTGATGCACTTCATGCCGGCCGACGAGGCTGTGGACGTCCTCAACGAGTTTGAGGACCAGAAGGTGGTCGAAATCATCCGCCGGATTCCCGACTTGCGCTATGCCAAGCACCTGAAGGAATTGATGACCTACCCCGAAGACAGCGTCGGGTCGATCATGAGCTCGGAGCTGGTGAAGGTGTACGCCGACATGAAGGTGGAGGAAACCCTGGAGTATTTGCGGGTTCGGGCCGAGCAGGACAACACCTCGTTTTACTATCTGTACGTGGTGGACCGCGCCGGCTTGCTGGCGGGGGTGGTGGGGTTGCGTGTGCTGATTACCTCGCCGTCGTACATGGCCATCAGCGACATCATGAAACCGGACCCCTTGTCGATTAACCACCTTGACGACAAGGAAGCCGCTGCCGACATGATTCAGAAGTACGAGTTTTTGTCGCTGCCGGTTGTGGACAACACCGAGAAACTGATTGGCCTGGTAACCTGGGACGATGCGGTTGAGGTTATCGAGGACAAGCTGACGGACGAATACTTCACCTCAAGCGGGGTTAGCTCCGAAGACTTTGAAACCGGCGAACTGCTCAGTGGTCATCCAGTGACCTCCATCAAGAGCCGCACCCCCTGGCTGATGTTTACCCTGCTCGGATCGTTTGTGACCGTGTGGATTGGCAACTTCTACACCGAAACCATTCATACCCTGCCGGTGCTGGCCATCTTTATTCCGTTGCTGGGGGGCATGGGCGGCAACGTCGGTACCCAGAGTTCGGCTCTGATTGTGCGTGGCCTGGCCACGGGGCACGTCTCGTTAAGCAATGCCCTGGGTTACATTATTCAGCAAAGCCTCATCGGCCTGCTTATTGGGCTGCTGATTGGCCTGATTGTTAGCGGCACGGTGGCCGTGACGATGGGTAACCCATGGCTGGGGGTAATCATCGGCGGCAGTCTGCTGGTGAACATGACGGTGGCTGCCGCCATCGGAACCCTGATTCCTTTGGCTTTCAAGCAGTACGATATTGATCCGGCCATCGCCAGTTCACCGTTTATTTCCACGGCCATCGATATTACCGGCCTGACCATTTACTTTGGTTTGGCGACGATGACCCTGCATTTTCTGTTGGCGGCATGACCGGACTGGATGTGGATTTAAGCCGACTTGCGGCCTACGACTATGTGTTACCGGATGATCTGGTGGCCCGGTATCCGCTTGAGGCGCGCGATGCGTCCCGGATGCTGTGCATGGGCCGGATGTCGGGCGGGCTCGATGACCGGCAGTTTGCCGAGTTGCCGAATATGCTGGCGCCGGGCGATTTACTGGTGCTGAACAATGCCAAGGTCATGCCGGCCCGGTTGTTGGGTCGGAAGGCTGGTCATACGGGCCAGGTGGAATTGTTTTTGCTTCGGCCTGTCGCGCCCCACGAGGCTACCGACCAGGCGCGGCACTGGCATGTGCTGATGCGTCCGGCCCGGCGTTTGCACGAGGGCAGCCGGGTGGTGTTTGACGGTTCGGCGTTGGTGGCCACCATTACCAAAAAGGCCGAGCAAGGGCAGGGCGAAGTGTTGTTTGAGTGGCCCGGTGAAGGTACGTCTGAAGGGACGTCTGAAGGTACGTCCCTGATGCAGCAAGTGGAAGCCGTCGGTCAGTTGCCCATTCCGCCCTACTTCAACCGGTCGCCCGAAGCCATTGATACGGAGCGTTACCAGACGGTGTTTGCATCGGTTGACGGTGCCCAGGCTGCCCCCACGGCTGGCCTGCATTTTACCGACGCGATCTTTTCGCAGTTGCGTGATCGGGGTGTTCAAACGGCCGAGGTGACGTTGATGGTGGGGGCCGGTACGTTCCGGCCGGTGTTGGAGGACGATGTGCGCCGCCACCGCATGGACCCGGAATACTATGGCCTGGACCAGACCGTCGTGGATCGAATTGCCCAAACCAAGGCGGCCGGGGGACGGGTAATTGCCGTGGGCACGACGGTGCTCAAAACCCTCGAATCCTCGGCGTTTTACAACCAGGGTTGCTTAACGGCCGAAGGGCGCTGGAGCGATTTGTTTATCCGCCCCCCCTTCGACTTCCATGTGGTCGACGGCCTGCTCACCAATTTTCACTTGCCCAGAAGCACCCTGCTGATGCTCGTCAGTGCCTTTGCCTCGCGGGATCACATCTTGCAGGCCTATGCCCATGCCGTGCAGCAGCGCTACCGATTTTATTCCTACGGCGATTGCATGATTATCGTCTAGGCTTCATTGCCTAGATTAAAAGTGATACCCTAAGCGTACGCGCAGACATGGGCCAGGGCACTGCGTTGAGAAGCGAGAGCCTATTCCGTGATGTCGGCCGTTTGGGCTTCCACTTCCATTTCCACAGGTGCAGCCGCTTCGGCAGCCTCACCCTCGGCGCTGTCATCTTTGGCAGCTTTTTTGGTCGTGGTTTTTTTAGCAGCCGCTTTTTTGGGCTTTTCTTCAGCCGCGTCGCCAGCTTCAGCGCTGTCGGCTTTTTTGGATTTCTTGGGGGCTTTGGCTTCTTTTTCGCCGGCCTCTTTTTCGCCGCCGCCTTCTTTTTCAGCTTTGGCGGCTTCCGCGGCCTGTTTTTTAGCCAGTTCTTCAAGTTCCTGCTTCATGGCCGGCGGCAGATCGTCGCGATCCTCGTTCCAGCGGGGCAGGGCCATTTGCTTACGGATTAAACCGATGGCAACGTGTACCCGCCACTCGTCCATGCGCAGCTGCTTGGAAATAATCTTGTGGATACCAATGGGGGGCTTGGGCAGGTAAGGCTCGTAAACGGTTTTAACGGCCTCGAGCTGCTCGGGGGTAACCGCCAAGGGGCGCTTGGGGTAATCAATCTTGGGCAGCTTCAGTTTCTGGCGAATCAGGTTGATACCAAAAAATGCTTGGTACGGCGTAATTTCCAGTTGTGCCCCAATGACTTCATGCGCGTCCGGGTTGGGCAAGGGCAACATGGCCGTATACAGTTTTTCCACGTCGGCCAGTTTGTCTGGCGTAATGACATGCTTTTTAGGCCGTCCGACCGGGCCGCG
>JAGQHJ010000011.1 GCA_020431915.1 Cyanobacteria bacterium HKST-UBA04
CGGGGACGGGCTGGGGGGCAGGGGCTGGGTGCCGCGGTGCTCTCGGAGGTTAGGTAGGGGGGGGAGGATGGGGCCGAGTGTGCCGAACACCGGGGGGCGGGAGTATGGTGCCACGCAACTTACGGATTTGGCGTGGCGGGGGCAGGTTTGGGGGTGGGGGCCACGTCGTTAAGCAGTTTGCCGGGGCGAATGCGCTTCTTGGTGGCGGTTTGGCTCAGCACCTCGTCAAAGGAGAAGCGGGGCTTGAAGCCAAAGCCGCATTGGGGGGCCAGTTCGGCGCCCATCAACAGGGTGTCTTCCGAGGGGTATTTCTTGCAGAAGCGTGGCCGATCCTCGTAGATGGTGCATTGCTTGTCTTCGTTCAGGTTCTTGCACTTGAACCGAAGGCCGTACTGGTTCGAGCCGATGGGTTCGAAGTAGCGGTAGTCCTCAAAGAATACCTTCAGGGCCTCGAACTCTTCTTCCGTTTCGATGATTTTTTCGTTGTGTACCAACGAAATGTCGGAACAGCACATGCCGCACTGGTTACAGGCACCCGTTCGAACATAGTACTTGTACTGCACTTCGCCACGCTGGGGTGGATCGAAATAATCGCGCAGCTTGTTGACCAGGGTGATTCCCATTTTTTCGGCCTTGCCGGCAATGGGTGTTTTGGGCTTGGAGACCGGTGGTTGGTTGGCCAAAGCGACATCCCCTTTTGTTTTAGGCCTTCTCGATATGCATGCCATTATACCCCAACCGGTCTGGCCGGCAGGCGTCCCCAAGGGGGCACAGTTATGCTACGTTATAGGGGTTATGGCTACCACCACCCCCAACAACACCTGCCTGTCGACTCAACAACTCAACGCCCTGCGCCAGGCGCTGGGCAAGTTGTACGTGCTTGACAAGCCCGAGGTGCTGAAAACCTACGAGTGTGATGCCTGCCTGCTGATTAAAGCCCCGCCGGACGTGGTGGTACTGCCCCGAACCGTCGAGGAGGTGGCCACGGTTGTCCGGCTGTGCAACGAATGGCGCATTCCGTTTGTGCCGCGTGGTGCGGGTACCGGCTTGTCGGGCGGTGCCCTGCCTGTTGACGGCGGGGTGTTGATTGGTCTGAACCGGATGGATCGCATTCTTGAAGTGGACGCCGTCAATCGGCTGGCCGTGGTGGAATGCGGGGTGGTCAATGCCTGGCTAAACCGCGAAGTCAAACCGGCCGGGTTGTTCTATGCCCCCGATCCTTCCAGCCAGACCGCCTGTACCATTGGCGGCAACGTGGCCGAAAATGCAGGGGGAATTCATTGCCTGAAGTACGGCGTGACGACGGATCACGTTCTGGGCCTGGAAGTGGTGACCCCCGAAGGGGACGTCGTATGGCTAGGGGGGCGCCATGGGGCCTACCGCCATGTGAACTGGGTTAACATGTTTGTGGGCAGTGAAGGCACGATGGGGATTGCCACGAAGGCTATCGTCAAGCTGACGCCGGTACCGGATTCGGTGAAGGTGTTTTTGGCTGCCTTCAGCCAAACGGCCCAGGCCACGGGTGCCGTTAGCCAGATTATTGCCAGTGGCTTGGGGCCGTCGGCGCTTGAGTTTATTGACGACTTTACCGCCCAGGCCGTCGATGCCGCTTTCCATGTGGGGTTTCCCAAAGGGGCCGAGGCCGTGCTGCTAATCGAACTCGATGGGCACCCGAGCGAGGTGGCCGAAAAAGAGGTGCGGCTCAAGGCCATTCTTGAAACGTTTGAAGTCAGCCAGTTGCGCTTTGCTACCAACGAGGCCGAACGGCTGCAGTTGTGGCAGGCCCGTAAAGGGGCGGCCGCAGCCTATGGCCGAATTATGCCCGCCTTTTACTTGCATGACTGCGTTATCCCTCGGGCCGAGCTGACCCATGTGCTGCACATTATTAAAACCGTGGCCAGCGATTACGAGGTGCTCATCGGTAACGTGTTCCATGCCGGCGATGGCAACCTGCACCCCAACATCCTGTTCGATCCCGCCGACAGTGCCATGATGGCTCGGGTACTGGAGGCCGGCGAGGTGATTTTAAAGGCCTGCCTGGGGGTAGGGGGTGTGCTGAGCGGCGAGCATGGGATTGGCCTGGAGAAGGCCCACTTCATGGATCAACTGTTCGGGCCGGTCGAGCTGGAGGTGATGAAGCGGCTTAAGCGGGTGTTCGACCCAATGGGCCTGGCCAACCCGGCCAAGATTTTTCCGGCCGGTGGTGGTTGCGGCGAAGGCCGCCACAGCAATCGTGAGGCCGTTAAGGCCGGGCTGCCGCTTAAGCAGTTGAATGCCGATCAAGGGTGGGTGTAAGACGACGATGATCAAGCAGGTGGTTCAGCAGTTGGTACAAGCATTACCCGAAGGCCTGGCCCGGGTGGATGCCGACGATTTTGTATGGTTTGGCCCGACCGAAGCCGCGGCCCTGGCCACGTTGCTGCAAACCGCCGGCCAGTACCCCGGCCTGACCCTGATGCCGGATCTGGGCCAGCCCATCGAGACGGATCGGCGCTGGTCGGTGCTGCCCGTTAGCTGGGAACTGCTTAACGAAATTGTGCGGCTGCGGGCCGACGAATACCTGATTACGGTGCAGCCGGGCATGACCGTTGGCGAAATGAACCGGATACTGGCCCCCCATCGGCAGCGGCTTGGGACACTGTACCCGTCATCGAGAACCTTGCTGAGTCTTATCGGGCAGGATTTACCATGCCTGACCCAGGGCAGTGTCGGATCGTTTCGCCAGCAGGTGACCGGTATCAAGGCCTTGACCGGGGCTGGTGAACCCTTTAAGTATGGTGGCGAGGTGGTTAAGAACGTGACGGGCTACGACATGGTGGCGCTGCTCGTGGGCAGCCGTCATCAATATGGTCTGCCGGTGGAGGTGACGTTAAAAACCGTACCCATCCCCGAAATGGAACGGCGCCTGGTTATCGATCTCCAACCGGTCGATGAAACAGCGTTGCCCAGCACGCCGGCACTGATGTCGACGTTTGTGGACGAAATAAAAAACTTGCAGGCCGAGTTGAATACCCTTAAAGGCATCGCGTTGTTTCGCCTGCGGGCCAGCATTGGGTGGAAATGCCTGTTGGACTGTGGTGGCTGGCGCAATACCGTTCAGCCGGACATGGAACGGCTGCAGGCATGGGTGCAGGCGCTCGATGCCCGTGGGCCGGGGCTCCATGAGCTCGACTGCGAGGCGTCGGCTTTTGATCACTGGCTCGATAAACTCGATTGGCAGCGGCCCGGTCAATCCTATAACCTGGTTTTGAAGGTGGCCTTGCCGACGGCCCAGGCCCGTGAATTTCTGGTGGGCTTTGCCACGGCCGACTGGTTTGATGCCGCCGACTGCCTCTGGTATCCCGATGCCGGCGTAATGTACCTGCGCTGGCGATCGCCCAACTATCCGTACAGTGCCGAACTTGAAACCATTGTTGAGTGGGTTGAGCAACACCACGATGGTCTGGTGACGCTGGCCGTTCGCCCGGTGAATATCGACCTGCCCGACACCTTGGCCCAACCCAAGGAACCGGAGGCCTTTGAGCGTTGGCGCTATCGGTTGCGCCAGCTGTACGATCCCAATGGCCTGCTCGGCCCGCCTGTCTAAAGGCTGCTGCCCCTGCTTTGGTGGTGCCTTGCCTTCGGCCATGCGTCAGCGCCATACTATATAAGGTAACCGCTTTACTGACCGTCAGTTGTCCTGATACGACACAACCCGCACAAGCCCTACAAGCTGATGACCCTTCCGCCCGCTCCCACTACGTCGCCTTCCGCTCAACCTGCCTGCCCGGCTTCGGCTGCCGACTGGCTTGGCCATGCCGTTGGGGCAGAAACCTTCCCGGACAAACTGAGTGCCTGCATCCATTGCGGCATGTGTTTGCCGGCTTGCCCCACCTATCGTATTACCGGTTCCGAGGCGGAGTCGCCCCGGGGTCGTATTTACCTGATGGGGGCCATGCAGCGTGGCGAATTGACCGATGCCCGCCAACTGGCCGACCACCTCGATCCATGCCTGGGCTGCCTGGCCTGCACGTCGGCATGCCCGTCCGGTGTGGATTACGAAGCCCTGTTAATGGGGTCGCGTTCGGCGCTGGTGTCTCGCCAGCCGTTTTATAAACGCTGGTTGCGGTGGGTGCTGCTGGGCACGGTGTTACCCAACCCGGTGCTGTTGCTGGCAGCTACCCACATGGTTCGGTTGGCCCAGCGGTTGGGACTGTTTGGCCTTTTGAAAGGGCTGGGTGTGTTTGCCGTTTTGGCCAAAATTAACGAGCCGCTGGGCAACAGTGTTCGGTTTATGCCGCGCATTGGCCAGATTGATCCGATAGGCACCGGGCAAACCTACGGGCAGAACCAGCGGGGGCGTGTGGCGCTGTTTACCGGCTGCCTGATGAACACGGTTTATGCCCATGTGCATCGGGCTACCATTACGGCCCTGGTAGCCAACGGGTGGCAGGTGGTTGTGCCGCGCCAAACATGCTGTGGGGCGCTGGCCCACCATGCCGGCGAAACGGATCTGGCCCGGCGCCTGACCCGCCAAAACATGGCCGCTTATGGCGGGCTGGATGTGGACTGGGTGGTCGTCAATTCGGCGGGCTGCGGGGCCATGCTCCAGGGGGCGCACCATTTGTTTGACACCGATCAGGAAGCTGAACAGGAAGCCAGCCAAGCCCGGGCCTACAGCCAGAAACATATTGACGTGATGGCCTTGCTGGCCCAGCACCCCTTGCAGGGGCTGGATTTTGAATCGGTCGGTTCGCATACGGGTTCGCCGACACCCGTGGCCTACCATGCCGCTTGCCACCTGTACCATGGCCAGGGGGTCCAGGACGAACCGGAACGGGTGCTCAGGCAATTGCCCCAGATCAGCCTGGTGCCCTTGCGCGATGCAAGCCAGTGCTGTGGCAGTGCCGGGGTGTATAACCTGGCACACCCCGAGCTGAGCAGCGCGGTGCTGGCGGAAAAAATGCAGGCGGTTGCCGAGGCTAAACCGGCAGTGGTGGTGGCCGGCAACCCTGGGTGCATGCTGCAGCTGGAGACCGGCGCGCGCGAGCATCGGCTGATGGTCGATGTCAAACACCCCGTAGAGCTGGTGGCCGAAGCCTACGATCAGGGGTAACCGGGTGCCGATTGATGTCGCCTGCCCGCTAGTGTGGGTTAAGCCACGATGTTCAATTCCGGGAAGACGGGGGTGTCGGCAGGCAGCTCAAGCAGGGGTTTGGGCAGGGGGTCGGAGACATGCTCGACGACATGGCGAGCCCCCGGTACATGGTCGGCTTGCTGGAGTAACCAGACGTGTAACCGGCCTTCCGTGTCGGGGTAAACAAAACGGCTGTTTCGGTCGCTCAGGGTCGGTAAATCGACGGGCGTATGCGCGCCAAGCAGGCGTGTCAGCACGGTCGGCAGCTCGACGAGATGCTGGCGCAATGCGTCGGCGGTTAGGGGAAAATTGCCCCCAATACGGCCCTCGTCTGTGGCGGTCAGGTTGTCGACTTTCTGGTGCAGGCTGCGATCAGGTTCAATATAGAAGGCCCCGCGCTGGTGCAGGGGCGTGGTGACGTTGGCCTGAAGCTGCTTTTCTCCAGAGGGCATGCGGATGGTCAGGGCCACGTCCGGTTGAAGCCGGAGCAGTTGGCCGGCAGTAACGACGCCAAAACGGCTGATTGCATCAAGTCTTCTCATGGGTTCAATCCCTTTCATGGGTTCAATCCCTTGGTTTTTGGGGTACCCGCTCCCTTTGGCAAGCCGTACACAAAACCGGCGTGCAGCTGTGGCCGAGGGGGGGTGCTTGTTTTAAATCCAACCTAAATCCAACCGACTAAATCAGGATCCTATCTCAACTATAATAACGTTTTTGCATTGGGTCTGGCAACCGGGTCGACGGGTGCCGTAGGGGCAGGAAGGCTCGCCAAGGTAGGGGGAGCGGTTGACCGCTTGGGGTCGCTTAGTTCGGCAAAAACCACTTCTTCGGGGTCGAGATCATCAAAGGCGTCGACGGGCTGGGAAAAGTACTGGTGGGTTTGGTCGCTGTTGGTTTCCTGAACCGTAATCATCAGGCGGTTTCCTTCGGCCTTGGGTTCGTGGAAGACGGCTTCGTGGGCATTAATGGGTACCCACGCGGTCTTAAAAATCCGGCGCAGCCCCCGGTAGGTCATGTCGGCAGGGGCCACCATATCGGTTAAGGAGGTGTAGGTTTCCCGTGCCTGGCCATCCGATCCGCCGGCGTGGTTTAAGAAGACACCTTTAATAAAGCGCGTACCGGCCTTGAACCGAGGCCTGACGACCTGAACCGGTTTCCCGGCATCCGTCAGCAACAGGGCGTCTTCCGGCAAGGAGGCAAGCCGTCCGGCCGTCAAGGCAGAAAACCGGGGTGGCGCTACTGCCGAATTCCGCCGAGCCGATTCGCCCAACGGACTCAACGGACTCAAGGGCTTGAGCAAGCCTATGGAACCAACCTTCATCAAATAAAACGGGACCCCCGTCTGTATTAAAAATAACCATCATGCGAACCGCCGAGCACCTGGAAACAGAAGCACGGCCCCGGTGGGATGTCCTCCACCAGGCAAGATTCATTCACTCCAAAGCTAGGGCTGTACTATACCGTAGAAGGCCGGCACATGCAAGGCTGAAGCCATCGTGACGACATATATATCCCTGTCGGTCATGGTGGCCCAGTCCCTTTAAACTCGGGCTTTGCCTGTGATAGACTAGGCTGCTGTACCGCCTTGCCCTAACCAGGTGTGCTGCGGTTATTTGTAACCCTTGTGTCTGTAACAACCGTACCCGCTCAGAGGTGCGTCTGTCTTTCGTCTAGGATGCTTTGCGATGATCTCTCAATTGAACCCCGCCCTTCAGGAACTGGCCAGCCATTTTGGTATCGGGTTGGAGTATGCCGATGTTTGGGGAAACCATCACCAGGTGCCCCAAACCACCTTGATGCACTTACTCAAGAGCATGGGGGTCGACGCCACACAGCCTGAAAAATCCCTGACGGCGGTTCGCGAAGCCTACTGGCTGCGTATGGCCGACCCCGTTGCCGTGGTTCCTGAAACGGCCGATACCTTGAACTTCGATCTGCGGTTGGCACCCGACAAAGCCGGTACGACGGTGGCCTGGGTCATTCAGGAAGAAAACGGTTTTGTGCATGAAGGGCAGATTACCCTGCCGCAACAACCCCACGAACTGCGGGCCTTAAGCAACGGCCAATCGGTGGCCCGGTTCCAGATTCAACTGCCGCTGGCCCTACCCTTGGGCTACCATACCCTGTCGGTTGCCACTGTGGCCTGCGGCGATAACCAGCCGGTTCGTTCGGCGATGGTACCGCTTATTGTCACCCCATCGGCCTGCTACCTGCCCGAGTCAATGCGTCTGGACAACCCGCAGCGGCCGCCCCAAAAAACCTGGGGCCCGGCCATCCAGCTGTATTCGTTGCGGTCGCGGCACAACTGGGGTATCGGCGACTTTACCGATCTGGCCATGCTGCTCGACTGGTGTCACCAAAACGGTTCCGGCGTGGTCGGGCTAAACCCGCTCCATGCCCTCTTTAGCCACAACCCCAGCCATATCAGCCCCTATTCGCCAACCAGCCGAACCTTCTACAACGGCATTTACCTGGATGTGGAAGCCATTGACGACTACGCCGAATGCCAAGAGGCGCGTGCCTTCGTGCAAAGCGAGCGTACCCAGTCGGCCCTGGGCCAGGCAGACAAAAGCCTGATGGTGCAGTATGAAACCGTGCAGCCTTTAAAGCTCCAGGCGCTGGTGCTGCTGTACGAATCCTTCCGCAAGAACCACCTGGAGCCGGAAACGAAACGGGGCCAGGCCTTCAAGCACTACGTGGAAGGAGAAGGCGAATTGTTGAAACGCTTTGCCTTGTACGAAGCCTTGCAGGACGAGCTGTATGCCAAGGATCAAAACAACTGGGGCTGGCCGGTTTGGCCGCACCCGTACCAGAGCCCGGACAGCCCGATGGTCAAGGAATTTGAAGCCCAGAACCAGCAAAAAATCGGTTTCTTCCTGTACATCCAGTGGCAGATCCACTTGCAGCTGAGTGCCTTGCGCCAGCAAGCCACCGACACGAAGATGCCGGTTGGCCTGTACATGGACTTGGCCGTAGGCGTGGACAAGGGTGGGGTGGACACCTGGAGCAACCAGTCGCTGTATGCCCTGGATGTGTGCGTGGGCTGCCCCCCCGACGAGCTGAACCAGAAAGGGCAAAACTGGGGCCTGCCGCCGATGATTCCCCAGCGATTGAAGGAGCAGGGCTACAAGCCTTTTATTACGATGCTTCGGCACAACATGCGCTATGCCGGGGCCTTGCGCCTCGACCATGCCATGGCCCTGATGCGCCTGTTTTGGATTCCCGATTATGCGCAGTCTGCTGCCGACGGGGCTTATGTGGCCTATCCCCTCGACGACCTGATGGGAATTTTGGCTTTGGAAAGCCAGCGCAACCAGTGCCTGATTATTGGCGAGGATTTGGGGACTGTCCCCGACGCCTTCCGGCACCATATGGACGATCGGCGCATCCTGTCGTACAAGGTGTTTTTCTTCGAACGCAAAAGCCAGACCGAATACAAAACGGTGGAAGACTATCCGCGCCAAGCCCTGGTGACAACCAGCACCCATGACATCCCTACCCTTAACGGGTTCTGGCAGGGCGAAGACAACGCGGTGCGCGATAAGCTGGATCTTTTTCCCAACGATGAAATGCGCAAACGGCTTTATGACGACCGCACGGTAGCCAAGCAGGGTATTTTGAATTTGTTGGCCGAGCGGGGCTTGTTGCCCGAAGGCGTCAGCCAGGATGCCGGCAAGGTGGTGCAGGTCAGTTATCCGCTGAACCTGGCCATCCACCGCTTTTTAAGCCAGACGCCTAGCCTGCTGCAAATGATTCAGTTGGAAGACGTACTGGAGCAAATTCCTCAGGCCAATATGCCGGGTACGGTTGATGAACACCCCAACTGGCGCCGGAAGCTTGACGCCCCGCTGGAAATGTTGTTTGTGGACAAGCGCATGGTGCAGATGGCCCAGGTGTGTTCGCAAAACCGGGGGGCCCAATCGGTTAACCCGCCCGCCCCGCAGACGGTTTAAGACGGCACTGCCATAGAAAGC
Source organism: Cyanobacteria bacterium HKST-UBA04 (assembly GCA_020431915.1). GTDB lineage: Bacteria > Cyanobacteriota > Vampirovibrionia > Vampirovibrionales > JAGQHJ01 > JAGQHJ01. The sequence continues at coordinate 9,091 of JAGQHJ010000011.1, forward strand.
CCGGTTTTGAACAGCCCTGTCAATAACTTGTTATGGTTTTCCAAAGCCCTTTTTTTCTGCAGGGTAATCTTCACGAATAGACAAGCCGTAAGGGCCGTGGTAGCGTCTTAGTCTATAAAACACACGAAGGCCAGTGCTCGTTGGCCATTTTATGACAGCCCTGTAGAAAACTTGTGAATGCCATGTTAGAAACACCTTTGAAACCAGAAGCCGTTGAGTTTGCTGCCGTTGAGGTTTTTCCCAACCAGCACCGCCACCGGCGCTACCATATCGTCTCGACGTGCCCGGAATTTACCTCGGTTTGCCCCAAGACCGGCCTGCCCGATTTCGGCACCATTACCATGGACTACGTGCCCGATGCCCACTGCATCGAGTTGAAGTCCTACAAGTATTACCTGCTGTCCTACCGCAACGTGGGCATTTTCTACGAGAACGTGGTCAACAAAATTCTGGACGACATGGTGGCCCTTTGCCAGCCGCACTACATGCAGGTTACCGGTACATTCTCCACCCGTGGCGGTATTCACACCACCGTCACCGTCGAGCACGGCTCGCCCGAGTAGACCCGCGCACCTCCCGATTCCATTTTTTGGGAAGAGGGATTTGTCGTGTATCAAACGCTAGGCAAAAATCCGGCGAGGGAAGCGGCTGCGTTCTGTAAAAACGTGGGAGTGGCCTTTAAGTCGGGCAACCAGCTGAGCATGGGCTTGGCGCCGATCGGCCCCTTCGGGGGCCAGGGCATCGCGTAGTTGGGTATAAGCGCTGATGGGGCCTTCCACATGGTTATTCCGTTCGATCTGCTGTTGGGCCTGTTCGTCGGATTGAAACTGGGTCCACCAGGGGACGGCATACACGTGGGGGCTTGCTTCAAACAGGTCGGTCAGGGCATGGTGCTGTTCGAGGAAGGGCAGGCCTCCTTGGTCTTTTGGAGCGCTTACCCGTTGGAAGTAGTCCAGGTCGTTGGCCGACAAGAGCCACATGCCGGGTCGGCTGCGAGGCTGGTCGACCTTGGTGGCATCGATACCCTCGTCTTTAAGCCGCTTGAGGGTGTGCTCAAGCAAGGTGGGGTTGGTACTGGGCCAAATAAATACGCTGCCTGCAAAACGCAGGGCTTCAATGGGTTGAGGCATAAGGAATCGTTGTCTGCTTAAGGTTGTCTGCTTAATTGGGATAAAAAGTTGTCTCAGGCAGCCAAAACAGGGGGCGTGCTGCCGAATGGAAAGCCCTATTGTATCCAAACCAGTCGAGGAATCAAGTAATGGACGTGATTATGCCGGTATTAAACCCGTATCAAGCCGGTATTAAGCGGGTGTCAGGTTTTTGTCCTTAATGGTTTTCGTCAGCAAGGGGGCAATCTCGAAGAGATCGCCGACGATGCCGAAATCGGCAATCTCGAAGATGGGCGCGTCGGGGTTGGTGTTGACGGCCACGATATGGCGGCTGCTGGTCATTCCCACCTGGTGCTGAATGGCTCCGTGGATACCCAAGGCAATGTAGAGGTTGGGGCTGACGGTTTTGCCGGTTTGCCCGACCTGCTCACTGTGGGGACGCCACCCGGCATCGACCACGGCACGTGACGCACCAACGGCAGCACCCAGCGACTGGGCCAGGGCTTCGACCAGCGGAAAATTCTCGGGGCCTTTGACACCCCGGCCGCCGGCCACCACAATTTCGGCATCGGCCAGGCTTTTGCCCGACGATGCGGCCTCGCTGGCTGAAATGCCAACCAGTTGCAAGGTAGGCGCGGCCACGTCAACCGCCATGGTTTCCGTGGTTACCGAGGCACCGGCTGCGGGGGCTTCGCCCTTGCGAAACGCCTTGGCGCGCAGGGTCACCATTTGCGGCCGAACATCGGGGGCCGTGACGATGGTGAGCATGTTTTCGGCATAAACCGGGCGGGTCACTTCAACCTGCCCACTGCTGCCCATCGTCAGTTGGGTGGCGTCGGGCATCAGGGCCAATGGGGCGGCCAGGGCCAGGCGCGGGGCGTAGTCCTTGCTGGTGGAGGTGGCGCCAGCCAGAATGAGTGCCGGTTTTTTGGCGGCAATGGCTTGGGTTAATGCCTGGGTGTAGCCTTGTCCACTGTAGGTGGCCAGGTTTGCACTGGTCAGGGCCAGCACTGCCGTGGCCCCATGGGCGGCCAGATCGGCCTGGTACGGGTCGGGTGTGTCGCCATCGCCCAGCAACAAAACGGCCGTGATGGGCGTGTTGCCTTGCTCGGCGGCCAGTTGGCGGGCGGCGGTCAGGGCCTCAAAGGTGGCCTCTGCCAATGTGCCGGTTTGGGTCCGTTCGACAACAACCCAGATACCGGAAAACTGATCCTTGGGCGTGGGGGGGGTGACCATCGGGGTGCGAGCCTCCTAAAGCTTAAACAATCTGTTGCTGATGCAGGTAGTCAATCAACTGGTTAACAGCGGCCTGTGGATCGCTGCCATCGATTTTTTGCCCGCCGGTTTTTTGGGGTTTGCGGGTAAAGCTCATCGAGGTGACGAAGGCCCCGCCTGCCCCGACCTGGTCGGCCGACAAGCCCAGGTCGTCGAGTTTGACTTCCGGGATTTCGGTCCGGTTGGCTTTCATAACCCCCTTGATGGCAGGCATCCGCAATTCGTAATCGCATTTCATCATGCACACCACTCCGGGCAGGGTCATGGTGTAGGTTTCAATGCCTTTTTCGGTTTCGCGCTTCAGGGTGGCCTGCTCGCCGCTTAGGGTGACTTCCTTGCAGAAGGTCAGGCTGGGGATTTCCATCAACTGCCCGACACCAGGGCCCACGTTGCCGCTCATCTGGTCCGAGGAGTACTGGCCAAAGAGCACCAGCTTGGCATCGGGCACGTACTTGGCAATAGCCGCGTTCAGGATGTGGCACAGGGTGACGGTATCGCCGCCATTGAAGCGGTCGTCGTTAATCAGGTAGGCCTGGTCACAGCCAACGGCCAAGGCTTTTTTCAGGGCGTCCTTGCTTCGGGCGTCGCCGACGGTCAGCACGGTTACGGTGGCAGACTCGCCGATGGCTTCTTTCAGGCGCACGGCGGTTTCAAGTGCATATTCGCAAAAGGGGTTCATGACCCATTCCAGATTGTCATGCATCAACTGGTTGTTGCTGTCAAAACGAAGCTGGGCCGTGTCCGGCACGGTTTTAATGCACACCACAATGTTCATGGTTGGTTGCTGTCCTTTTTACTTACGCCTCCATTCTCTTTACCTTAACGCAAGGACGGTCGGCTTCACAATGAGCCACATCGCCTTGGCCGTATCGGGCTGCATCTGGTATTGGGCGTACCCGTGCAGTATACTGTGGGGTGTGGTCAATCCCCTTGCCGTCCAATTGAAGTGGAGATCCCTCGACTTATGAAGATTTTGCTGCCCCTCGATGATTCCGAACCGTCCAAAACTACCCTGGATTGGGTGATTAAGACGTTTAAGGCCCAGCAACCCAAGCTTTACGTGTTGACGGTGGTCGAAGAAACCACCCCGGAAATCCCCACCATGAGCTACCAGGTGGAAGATGCCCTGAAGCTGCTTGAGCAGACGACGGCCACCCTTACCCAGGCCGGCCTGCCTCCCGAAAAGGCCGAGTATGTGGTGGGCGACCCGGTTCAAAGCATTTGCCAGTATGCAGAAGAAGCCGGTGTGGACCAGATTATTATTGGCTCGCATGGCCGCACGGGCTGGATTAAGCTGCTGTTGGGCAGTGTCAGCAGTGGCGTGTTTGAATGTGCCAAAGTGCCGGTCTTTGTCTTTAAGAACGTCAAAACCAAACAAACCGTGACAGCCTAAAAGCAGCTTTTGCACGTCCCAAGCCTTTTGGCCGCCGCTTTGTTACAAAGCTCGGTTTTGCCCCAACTGCAACCTTTACGTTAACGTTAGGGTGCGCTAAACTAGGGATAAGAGACAAAACTGATGGTTTAAGGGGTATCGTTACCCCGATTTTCCTGTTTTTTCGCTTTTTCTTTGCCCTGATTGATGCCATAGAGATACGTTTCCCCTGATGTCTACGCTGGAACAATTAACCAACCAGGATTACAAGTTCGGCTTTAAGACCGATATCGAGACCGATATCTTGCCCAAGGGCCTGAACGAGACCGTGGTGCGCCAAATTTGGGAAAAAAAGGGCGAACCCGACTTCATGCTCGATTTTCGGTTAAAGGCCTATGCCCAGTGGCTGAAAATGACCGAGCCCAGATGGGCCCACCTGACGTTTCCGCCCATCGACTATCAGGACATCAGCTATTATGCCGCCCCGAAGCAGAAGGTGCAGAAGCAGAGCCTTGACGAGGTAGACCCTGAGCTGCTGGCCACTTTCGAGAAACTGGGCCTGTCCCTGAACGAACAGAAGCGCCTGTCGGGGGTTGCCGTGGATGCGGTTTTTGACAGCGTTTCGATTGCCACCACCTTCAAGAAGGACCTGGCCCGGCATGGGGTTATTTTCTGCTCCATCTCCGAGGCGTTGAAGGAGCACCCGGACCTGGTCAAACAGTATTTAGGGTCGGTCGTACCGACCACCGACAACTACTATGCCGCGCTGAACTCGGCCGTGTTTACCGATGGCAGTTTTGTGTATGTGCCCAAGGACACGGTTTGCCCGATGGAATTGAGCACCTATTTCCGTATCAACACCGAAGAAACCGGGCAGTTTGAGCGCACCCTGATTGTTTGCGACGACCGTGCCCAGGTCAGTTACCTGGAAGGCTGCACGGCCCCGGCCTTCAGCAAGAACCAGTTGCATGCGGCTGTCGTCGAGCTGGTGGCTCTGGAAGACGCCAGTATCAAGTATTCGACTGTCCAGAACTGGTATGCCGGTGATCCCAAGACCGGCCAGGGCGGGATTTACAACTTTGTGACCAAGCGTGGCAAGTGTGCCGGTGCTCGCTCCCATATCTCGTGGACCCAGGTGGAAACCGGCTCAGCCATTACGTGGAAGTACCCAAGCTGTATTCTGCAGGGCGACCATTCCCGTGGCGAGTTTTATTCGGTGGCCCTGACCAACAACTGCCAGCAGGCGGATACGGGCACGAAGATGATCCACATTGGCAAGGACACCAAGAGCACCATTATCAGCAAGGGGATTAGCGCCGGCAAAAGCATCAACTGCTACCGGGGTGCCGTTACCATCAAGAAGTCGGCCAAGGGTGCGCGCAATTTTACCCAGTGCGACTCCATGCTGATTGGCGATCAGTGTTCGGCCAATACCTTCCCCTACATCGACGTGGAAAATGACACGGCCAAGGTCGAGCATGAGGCCAGCACGTCGAAGGTCAGTGAAGAGCAGATTTTCTACTTCCAGTCTCGGGGTATCGGGCCAGAGGAAGCCGTGGCCACCATTATCAGCGGTTTCTGCAAGGACGTTTTTCGCGAGCTGCCCGCCGAATTTGCCCAAGAGGCCGATGCCCTGTTGAGCCTGAAACTGGAAAACTCCGTCGGATAATCTCGCCGCCGCCTTCACACGCACACAAAAAACAGGATCTCTCCTTTCTTATGCCAGCAGCCCCTCCTTCCCACTCGTCCCCACATGCCCCCCTGTCGGCAACTGCCGAGGTGGTGATTCGGCGTGTGTCGGTGGCCCATGGCGATGACATCCGGGCTATTCATACCCTGGCCCACAAGAGCTGGCCGGTTACGTTCGGCCCCATCTTGTCCGAGGCCCAGCTGGCCTACGAGCTCGAGACGCACTATACCGAGGCGGCCATCGTTCGGCAGCTGCATGCCGGCCAGCAGTATGCCCTTGTTTTTCTGCCCGATGCCCCGACCGTGCCGGTGGGGTTTTGTGCCTGGACAATAGAACCGAAGTACGTGGTGCTGCACAAGCTGTACCTAGACCCCGACATAAAAGGTCGTGGCCTGGGTCGGGCGTTGATGGCGTTTGTGGAAACCCAGGCCCGGCATACCGATCGGCTTGAGGTGCGTCTGAATGTGAACCGCCACAACGAAGGCGCCATCGGTTTTTACAAGCACCTGGGTTTTGAAGCCTTGTACGAAGTGGATCTGCCCAGTGGGCCCTTTCAGCGCAACGATTTGGTGATGGCCAAGGCGTTGTCCGCTGACCCGAAAAAGGTCCCCTTTAAGCTTACTGAACAGGTATCCGGTTACTAACCGGTTTACCGCCCATCCTGGAGACGACGATGCTATCAATCAAGAACCTGCATGCCACCGTGAACGACACCCCCATCCTCAAGGGCATCAACCTGGAGGTAAAGGCCGGTGAGGTGCATGCCATCATGGGCCCGAACGGATCGGGCAAAAGCACTCTGGCCAAGGTCATTGCCGGGCATCCTGCTTTCGAGGTTACCGAAGGCGAGGTGCTGTATCAGGGGCAGTCCGTCCTTGGGCTTGAACCCCACGAACGCAGCAACGCCGGGATATTTTTGGCCTTCCAGTACCCTGTCGAGATTGCCGGTGTCAACAATGCCGAATTTTTGAAGCTGGCCTATAACGCCAAACGCAAAGCCGAGGGGAAGGAAGAAGTGGACGAAGCGGCTTTCAATGCGTTGCTTAAGGAAAAACGCGCGTTGCTGGAAATGGACAGCAGCTACCTGGATCGGGCCGTCAATGAAGGGTTTTCGGGTGGCGAGAAAAAACGCAACGAGATTTTGCAACTGGCCCTGCTCGACCCCAAGCTGGCTCTGCTCGATGAAACGGATTCCGGCCTGGATATTGATGCGCTGCGTGTGGTTTCCGGTGGCGTAAACGCCTACAAGAAACCCGACAATGCAGTGGTGCTGGTGACGCACTACCAGCGTATCCTGAACTATATCCAGCCCGACTTTGTGCACGTGCTGTACAAGGGACAGATTGTTAAATCCGGTGGCAAGGAACTGGCCTTGGCCCTGGAAGAAAAAGGCTATGACTGGATTATAGAAGCCGAACAAGCGGGGGTTGCCTAGGATCTACATGAACGCCGTGATGACAACGACCGCCAACCAACCCGAGACGGCCCGGCCCAAAACCTTGGCCGAGCAGACCATTGCCGCAGCCACCGTGGCGCCCGCTTCGGTCTTGCCCCAACCCTTTAATCGCTTGCGTCAGGCGGCCCAGAATCGCTTGAGCCAGGTGCCTTTCCCCACCCGCCGGCAGGAACGCTACAAGTACTGCCAGCTTGATGGGTTGTCCAATACCGCTTTCGAATCGTTCCAGGTCTTTCCCAAAATCAGTGCCGATCAGTTGGCGGCCCTCACCCTGCCCGAATGTCAGGATGCCCGGCTGGTTTTCGTCAATGGTCGCTATCAGCCGCAACTGTCACAAACAAAGGCATTAACGGCCATCAAGGGGTTTCACATTACCCCGTTTTCCGGCATGGACGATGCGGCTGCCGAGGCCTTGCTGACCCAGCGACTTGAGGCTCAGGTGGCCGGTGACGACAACTGGTTTTCACTGGCCAATACCGCCTTGCTTGACGACGGCCTGCATATTCGGGTTGATCGTGACGTGGTGGTGGACGTGCCGGTTCAGCTGCTGTTTGTGATGGCCGGGGCCGATGCCACCCCCCGGATTGCAGCACCCCGCCTGGTTGCCGAGCTGGGGCCTTATGCCCGGCTGACGGTGATGGAACACTATGTGGGGCTGAACAATGCTTCGGCGACCCTCAACACCATGGGGTTCGACGTGTTTCTCGACGACGGGGCTTCGATGACGACGATTCTGTTTCAGGAGGACCACCAGGCCGGCTTTCATTTTAACCAGCGCCGGGTGCAGGTGGGTCGCCATGCCGGGTTTAACCAACATACCCTGGCCTTTAGCGGTCTCTTGAGCCGTTTCGATAACCATGTGACGGTGGTTGGCGAGCAGGGCGATGCCCGGCTCAACGGCCTGTTGCTGCTTAACAGTAGCCGCCAGAGCCACCATCATCTGCTCATCGATCATCAGGCCGGCCACTCGACGAGCAACCAGTTGTACAAAAGCATTGTGCTCGACGAGGCCCGCGGCGAATTTGATGCCACCGTTAAGATTGCCAAGGGTGCCCAGCAAACCAATGCGGCCCAGTTGAACAAAAACCTGGTGCTTTCACCGCTGGCCAAGGTGTATACCCGTCCCCAGCTGCTTATTGATGCCGACGACGTGAAATGTGCCCATGGGGCCACGGTGGGGCAGCTTGACGAGGAAGAGCAATTTTACCTGACCAGCCGGGGCCTAAGCCCGGCCCAAGCCCAGTACATGCTTATTGACGGCTTTGCCCAGGAGCTGATTGACCAACTGCCCATTGCCTCGCTGCATCAGCGGTTGACGGGCGAACTGCAAGACTGGTTTAACCAGCGCTTTGGTCAGCAGGCGGCCGAATGATCCGCTTTGGGCTATACATGTTAAAGTATTAGACTCTATAATGGACCATAGGAACCGGATTGAATTCGATGACCCCCGTGATGCATTTAAATACGCCTTCCCACTGCACCCAGTCTCCTGTTGAGCCCCCGGCCGGTTTTGACGCCGCCGCCATCCGGGCCCAGTTTCCCGTGCTGCAGCGCGAGTTTAACGGCAAGCCACTGGTGTATCTGGACAACGCCGCCACAACCCAGAAACCCCGCCCGGTCATCGATACGATTACCCACTTTTACGAGCACGACTACGGTACGGTTCGTCGCGGGGTGTATGCCCTGTGCGAAGGTTCTACACGGGCCTACGAAGAGGCCCGTGCCAAGGTGTCACGTTTCATCAACGCGCCACTTAGTTGCGGGGTGATTTTTACCAAGGGGACGACCGAGGCCATTAACCTGGTGGCCACCGGCTATGGCCGGCCCAACGTGGGTCGGGGCGATGAGGTGATTGTGTCGGCCCTCGAGCACCATGCCAACCTGGTGCCGTGGCAGCAGTTGTGCAAGGACGTTGGGGCCACCCTGAAGGTGATTCCGATCAACGATGCTGGCGAATTGGATATGGCCGCCTATAAAAAACTGCTTAGCAAGAAAACCAAGCTGGTGGCCGTTACCCATGTCTCCAATGCTCTGGGTACGGTCAACCCCATTAAGGCCATTATCGACGAGGCCCATCAGGCTGGCGCGGTGGTGCTGGTTGACGGGGCCCAGGCGGCCAGCCACATCCCCATTGACGTGCAGGCGCTGGATTGCGACTTTTACTGCTTCAGCGGCCACAAGCTTTACGGCCCGTCGGGTATCGGGGTGCTGTATGCCAAGATTTGTCACCTGGATGAAATGACGCCCTACCAGTACGGCGGCGAAATGATTGAATCGGTGACTTTCGAGGAAAGCACCTTTACCAAGCCGCCCAACAAGTTCGAGGCCGGTACCCCGCCGATTGTGCAAGCTGTGGGATTGGGGGCTGCCATTGACTACGTGAACCAGATTGGCTTGCCCACCATTGCCGCCTGGGAAGCCTATCTGCTGGATATTGCTACCCGCAAGCTGTCGACCATTGATGGCCTGCATATTGTGGGAACGGCGGCAGACAAGGTCAGCCTGATTTCCTTTGTTATGGATCAGGCCCATCCGCTCGACATTGGAACCATTCTGGATACGGAAGCCATTGCCATTCGAACCGGCCACCATTGTGCCCAGCCGGTAATGAAACGGTATAACCTGCCGGCCACCGCCCGGGCCTCCTTTGCGTTTTACAACACGGTTGACGATGTTGATCGTCTGGTAGCCGGGCTGCATAAAGTAATTGAACTGTTCGAGTAATAGAGGATTGAACCCGTGACGACAATGACGATGACGCACAGCACCGATCAAATCCAGGCGGCGATTGTCGAAACGTTTAAGACCCTGCCTGATTGGGACAGCCGGTACAAGCATATTATCCAGCTGGGCAAACAGTTGCCCAATATGGCCGATGCCGACAAAACCGCCGACAACATTGTCAAAGGTTGCCAGTCGCAGGTCTGGATGACGGCCTCGCTCAATGACGACGGCACCATTACGTTTATTGCCGACAGTGACGCAGTGATTGTCCGGGGCCTGATTTCGCTGATCCTCAGGCTGTATTCGGGCCAGACCCCGCAAACCATTTTAGAAACACGCCCGTCGTTTATCGACGACATTGAGATGACCCAGCATATCAGTGCGCAACGGTCCAACGGCCTGCATGCCATGATCAAGCAGATCCAGTTTTATGCCATTGCCTACAAGATGAAGCTTGAGCAAGGCCTGTAATACGGTCTTATTGCAGCAGCATGGTCAGCCAGCCGGCGCCGGCACCCAGAGCGGCAACGGCCACAAACAGGGCGGTAGCCAACCGCTTGCTGGTCGAGGTCATGACAATCAAGAAGCTGTAGACGCTGTACAGGCCCAGGGTAAACAGCAGCGTTACAATGACCGGGGCCGATACGCCGGCCCGAAACAGCACGTCGGCCAGTAGCATGTCCATGGCAATGGGCATCGGCAGGCTGGTGCCCAACAAGGCCACCACCGCGATTTTGGCCATGCCGGCGCCCCCTTCCGTGGGGCCCCAAACCAGGGCCGGCAAATCAATCATTTGTTCAAGAACGGCGCCGGTCAGGCCGGCAAGAAACATCAGCGGGACGGTCATCATCAGGATGTAGCCGAACTTCAGCAAGAAGGTTCTGACGGTGTATTGAAAGGCCTTGGGCCATGATTCGCGAACCGGTGCCGAGGCTGGGGTCATGGTGTTGAAATCCAGCGTGCAGGCTTGTGGTGCGGCTCCTGTTGCGGCAGCCGGTGCCTTGGAGGCCTTGCGGAACCGATGCACCAGTCCGGGCATGACAACCAGGATAAAAAAGGCGCTGAGGCTGACCTTGATGGCCCCCATCCACCAGGGAAACAGGGAAAACAACATAATTAGCACCACGGCATTAAACGTGGGCGAGCTGAGCATGGTGGCCAGGGCGGTTTCTTGCCGACTGCCGCCGTCGAGCATGCCCTTGGCAATGGGGGCGGCACAGTTGGCACATACCCCCAGCGGGGCTCCCATCAAGAGGCCAAAGGCGCTGTTTAGCAGCGCGTTAGAGGTGGCTGGGCGCTTGAGAAAGTCGAGCAGAGTCAGCACCAGTGCCCCAAAAATAATCCCGAAGGTCATGCCGAGCTTGTTGGCGTCGAGCCAGTTAAAGGTGGACCACAGGATCCGTTCGTACAGATCGGCTTCCGGGTAGATGTAAATGGGCGGGTTCAGGGTAAACAGGCTGGCCAGGCTGCTGCCGCCAGCCAAATGGGCCTTGTGCCACAAGGCCGGGTAGCGCGAGGCCAGCCAAAAATACGCCAGCAAACCGGTGGCCGCCAGCACGACCAGCAGGGCCCGTTTAGGGTAAACGGCCCAATCCAGCACCGGCATGGCGGGTTTGGTTATGGTTTGGTTGCTTGCCATTGTGGTGATACAGCCCCGTTTGGTTTGGCTTCCCCATGGGTTCCCATCAGGTTTTCCATCAATTTTTCTAGTATACACCCCGTCTGTGCGTGATTACCAGCCCATGGCCGACGCCCATGCCGCCCATGCATCCGGGTACACACACACACTTTTAAGCCACTGTATCTATAAAACCAGTCGGTCTGGCACTTGTTGCTACCGTTAAGACTATTTTCAACTTGTCAGGAGGCGCTTTTATCGGTGGCCTGAACATCGTCGCGGGTAAAATAGGTCTTTGGCTGGATCAAGTCGGTTAACACCCGGCAGTAGGCGTTAAAGGGCTGTAGCGGGGATTCTTGAAGAATGGCGTCGAGGGGGCCAGATGCAGGCCGGCCGGGGAAAAAGGGGGCGGTGGCTGTGAGTGGGGTTACCATTCAATCGGGTCGCCTAAGGGTTGCCGAGGCGTGAGCCAGGCGTTAGCCTAACAAAAACCGGCGGGGTGATCGAAATGTCCGGCTGCCTGAGGGGGCTTCCTTTAGGCCTCGGTAGGGGGGGACCCATCCCCTAGGGGGGGAGGGCTGTGTCCGGTGTGGGCTTTGTGGTTAAATACGGACTTTCCCCAAATTACAGCGATTGTTGAAAGGGTATGTTTCGATGCGTTTACAGAAATTGACCGGGCCGTTGTCGGGCCGGGGGGCGTGCCTGGCCTTGGCGGCCGGTTTGGTGTGGTTTGTGGCCTTGCCCCTTCCGGCTGCCCACGGCCATGCCCAGGACGGTAATGCCGAATTGACCGGGATTATTGCCAACCATGTCGATACCTTTGCCCACCAGGGCGCCGCAGCGCGGTATCCGCAATTAACCAACAGCTTGTGGGGCAACATGGTGCTGACCATGGCCTATGCCCGTGACGAGGAGCTGAACCGGATCATGAAGAAACAGGCCCGGGTCGGCAAGTGGGCGGGTCGAAGCGCCGTAGCCATGAGTGGTATCGGGCTGGCTTCGAGCGTCGTGTCCCTGGCCACTTTGGGCAGTAGCGACCATGGCAGCCACGTCGAAGGCGATGAGCATTCCAACCACGGTAGCGGTCCGCGCGATAACCCGACGGCAGCTATTTTGGGGGTGACCGGTAGTGGGTTGTCCCTGGCGACTCTGGGTACTTCGCAGATGATGCGCCGGCACTACGGCAAGCGCCTTGATCAACGCCAAGCCGAGATTCAAGAGGCGGTGTGGGAGGGCATGACCCATTACACCACCCCTCAAGGCCAGGCCAAACTGACCGAGCTGATTGGTCCGCAGGCCACGGGTGAAATTACCCAGTTGCTGACGGTATTGAAGGTGTCGTTTGACACGTCCTCAGAAGCAGCCACGACGTCTCCCTCGGCTCCAGATAATCCGGCACAAGCCCCCAGTCTTGACTAGTTTTCACTAGTTTTAACCAGCCTTAACGCGCCTTGATTCTCTTGTCAGGGCGCGCTTTTTTTGCCTTACTTGGCTTTGGCCTTGGTCTTTCCGGCAGCCTTGGCTTCGGCCTCTTTTTCCTTCTTGGCTTCGATAAGGGCGACGGCCTCTTCCAGGGTCACCGATTCGGGGTCGGTGTCCTTTTTCAGGGAGATTTTCATCAAGCCGTACTTGATGTAATGCCCAAAGCGGCCCTTGTGGATGGTGACCGGCTTTTTTTTGTATTCGCCGGCGGTAATGGTCTTCTTGCCGCTGGCCCGAATTAACTCCACGGCCCGGTCATGGTCGATGGTCAGGACGTTGTCTTCCTTTTTCAGCGACACATAGGTGGGGCCAAACTGTACGTAAGGCCCAAACCGACCCAGGCCGGCCAAAATCATTTCGCCGCTGTCGGGGTGTAGGCCCAGCTGGCGTGGTAACGACAACAGGCCCAGGGCCATGTCCAGATCCATCGAGAACGGATCGACTTCCTTGGGAATACCCGTACGCTTGGGTTTGATGGTTTTTGGTTTTTTGGGTTTCTTCGGCTTGGGGTCCTTGCCCTGTTTTTTGGCCCGTTCAATGCGTTTGGCTTCGCGATCGGCTTCCTTCTTTTTTTCTTCCTCGGTCAGCTCAATAACCTCTTCGTGGCCCAGTTGCACATACAGCCCGTAAGGGCCCTTGCACAGCAGCACCGGTTTGCCGGTGGCCGGATCCGTGCCGATTTCCTTGCCTTCGCCACTCAGTTCGGCTGCCGCCGTGTCTTCCTCGTCGGTTTTGAACTGTCGGGTGTATTTGCATTCCGGGTATTTGTTGCAGCCAATAAAGGCCCCAAACCGGCCCAGGCGAAGGCCAATTCGTCCGTCCTTGCACGACGGGCACTGCCTCGGGTCGCTGCCGTCCTGGGTGGGCGGAAAAAAGTGATCACCAAGCTGCTCGTCCAGCACGTCAAGAACGGTGGTAATGGTCAGGTCCTTGGTGCCGTCCACTTTTTCACTGAATGGCCCCCAGAACTCCTTGAGCACCTTCTGCCAGTTCAGGCGGTTGCCGCTGATGTCGTCCAGCTGCTCTTCAAGATCGGCGGTGAAGTCGTACTGCACGTATTTCTCGAAGAAGTTGACGAGAAAGGCGGTTACGAGCCGGCCCCGATCTTCGGCGGTAAAGCGGCGATTTTCCACTTTTACGTACTTGCGGTCCTGCAAAATACGGATGATGCTGGCGTAGGTTGAAGGGCGCCCAATGCTCAGCTCCTCGAGGCGTTTAATCAGGCTGGCTTCCGTGTAGCGTGGCGGTGGTTTGGTGAAATGCTGCTCGTCGTTGATGGCTTTGACCGTTACCGATTCGCCTTCCGCCATGACGGGCAGGATGGTGTCGCTTTCGCTCTCGCCCTCGCCGCTGCCGCCGTCGGGCTGATCGTCACGGCTTTCGCGGTATACCCGATAAAAACCGTCAAAGGTCAGCACCGACCCGTTGGCCCGCAAGGTGGCTTTGGTGGTGCTGCTTTCCATGTCTACGGCAACCTGGTCAAGCACGGCCTGGCTCATCTGGCATGCCATGGTCCGTTTCCAGATAAGTTGGTACAGCTTGAACTGTTCTTCGCTCAGAAAAGGCTTCATCAGTTCCGGGGCGCGGCGGATGTCGGTGGGACGAATCGCCTCGTGCGCTTCCTGGGCGTTTTTGGACTTGGACTTGTAGGCCCGGGGGCTGTCGGGAAGAAACTCCTGGCCGAAATCCGAGGCAATCTGGTCACGGATGGCGGCCACGGCTTCGCCGGACAGGGTCACGCCGTCCGTACGCATATAGGTAATCAAACCCACTGTTTCGCCGCCAATGTTAATGCCCTCGTATAGTTTTTGGGCCACCATCATGGTGCGGGTGGCCCCGAAACCAAACTTGCGCGAGGCGTCCTGTTGCAGGGTGCTGGTTATAAAGGGCGGGGCAGGGTTGCGCTTGACCTGCTTGCGCTCGATTTGGGTAATGGTGAACGTGCCCTTGTCGATGGCTTCGACGGCCACCTTGGCGTGGGCTTCGTTTTTCAGGCTCATCTTGTCGAGCTTGTCGCCGTTCAAAAATGTTAGCCGGGCGGTAAACGGTTTGTCCTTGGCCGTGGCCATGTCGGTTTCCACGGTCCAGTACTCTTCGGGTATGAACCGTTCGATTTCGTCTTCCCGTTCGCAGACAAGGCGCAGGGCTACCGATTGCACCCGGCCCGCCGAGCGGCTACCCGGCAGCTTGCGCCACAGCACCGGCGACAGTGAGAATCCAACCAGGTAATCCAGAGCCCGGCGCGCCAGGTAGGCATTGACCAAGTTCATGTCAATGTCGCGGGGGGCATCCATGGCGGCCAAAATGGCCTTCTTGGTAATCTCGTTAAAAACAACCCGGCTGACGGGCTTGTCTTGAAGGGCCTTTTTCTCCTGAAGCACCTCCTTGACGTGCCAGGAAATGGCTTCTCCCTCGCGGTCAGGGTCGGTTGCCAGTATCAGCTCGTCAGCCCCTTTTACCACCTTGACGATGTCGTCAATGCGTTTCTTGCTCCGGCCGTCCACTTCCCATACCATCGAGAAGTCTTCGTCGGGTTGAACCGAACCGTCCTTGGCTGGCAGGTCGCGAATGTGGCCATAGCTGGCAATGACCATATAATCCTTGCCAAGGTATTTGTTGATGGTCTCGGCCTTGGCCGGAGACTCAACAATAACGGCTTTTTTATGGCCCTTTGTTTTGTTGCTGGTCGAAGTCATGAGGCAGGGAAGACGGGGCGAGGTCGCTTATACAAACGTGACGATGGTGGCAGGAGGCCATGCTGGGACGGAGTCGGCCATGAGGCTCAACATATCGCAAACCGTTCGGTTGTGCACCGTCCTGCCTGAAATTAGGTTAAGTACTGTAGCAAGAAGCGGTCTACTTTGAAAAGGGGGTATGGGGTGAATACCCCTCTTTAGAAAATAGCATACCTATATATAGGTATGCTCAAAACAAAATCGTTTACAAGGGGGAGGAGCTGAAATTAAAGAAATCCCCAAACTAGCCGAAAGTAGTAATAACCCGATCAAAACGGACTAAACGTGCGTGTCACGTTTGTTCGAGGGTCGGCTGCTCTGTTTGTAAAGGGTTTTTATTTGTCAAAGGCCGTCCAGAGACGGCTTGTGTGTCTCTATCTTCTTGCTCTCTATCACTTACGTTGTATACCAGTTTTAGCCACCGAAGGAACGGGGTTTTACGATGCTGAAAAATAATCCGCCGCTTGGTCATATTGCCATTGTTCATCGCCCGGCAGGACAACCACGAATTAAAGGCAGACCGTCACTGGTTTTTAATACCGTCCAGGCGGTAGAGGCCGAACAAACCCGCTTGGCGAAAGACGACACCCTCAACCCGGTTGCCGTGACCCTGGCCCAATCGCTGAACAGGGACCTGATGCTGTTCGGACTCGATCAGAACGGTTGTATTGGCTATGCCAGCGAGCCGGCCATGGCGTGGCTGGCATCGGCCGGTTGGCTGAATGAAGACCGGGCGCTTTGCCAGTTGCGGTTGGGGCAGGTACTAACCCCGGCCGATGACCGTATCAGCATCAAGTCGCTTTTGCAGCATTTGCATATCCAGTCGCGTTGGAGTGGCCTGATAGAGCTTAAAGGGTCTGACGACCAAGGCCATGGCGAAGGCCCAATTTGCCGAAGACAAAAATGCGTGGCGTCCTTCTTTGTCAATGCCCACGAGACCATGGGTCGAATTACCGTGATGCTTATTCCGGTGCCCGATTCCGGTTTTGATGCCATGGGCAGTAACACGGCTCCGGCTCCGGCAGCCAACATCGAAGATCAGGCCCTCTCGCTGGCGGCGCTTAAGAGTGAATTTTTGGCCAACATCAGCCACGAGCTCCGCACCCCGCTTAATGGCGTGGTCGGTATGAGCAAGCTGTTGCTTGACACCGATCTGGACAAGGAGCAGTTGGATTATGCCCGGACTATCGAGCAATCGGCCCAGACGCTGCTGACCACCATAAACGACATCCTGGATTACTCCGTCCTTGAAACCAACCATGTGGTGATGGAGCAAACCCCTTTCGATATGCAGCTGGCCATTGACGAGCTGGTCGAGTTGGCCGAAAGCGATCTGTCGAGCCGGGCTGTGGAGTTTGTTTGTCGGCTGGATCCGGCCATACCGGCCTACCTGGTTGGCGATGCTGGCCGGTTGCGCCAGGTGCTGCTGAACCTGCTGTCCAACGCCTTCAAGTTTACCGAAGCTGGCCATGTGGTGCTGGATGTCATTGTCGAGGAGAAACGGACAGCCGACGTTGATTTGTATTTTGCCGTGCACGATACCGGCGAAGGTATTGCACCGGAGAAACGGCAGCTGGTTTTTGAGGCCTTTAGCCAGGCCGACGGGTCCCTCTCGCGAGCCCATACGGGCAAGGGGTTAGGGTTAACGGTTTGCAAGCGCCTGGTTGATTTGATGAACGGCCAGATTGGCGTGCAATCACACGATCATGGCAGTACCTTCTGGTTCAGGCTTACGTTGCCTGTTGCCAGTGGGCCCGATGTGCTGCCCCAAACCGTCGAAGATTTTGACCAGGCCCGGATTCTGGTGGTGGACGACAACCCGGCCAGCCTCAAGATTTTGTCCAAGCAGTTGGCCCAGTGGCGTCTTAACTTTGACGTGGCCGCCGATGCCGAGGAGGCCCTGGCCAAGTTGAGCCAGGCCCAGACTCAGGGGCAGCCGTTTAACATGGCCATTATTGACTACCTGATGCCGTACATGGATGGCGAAGCCCTGGGCAAGGCCATACTGGAGGATGACGGTTTGACGGCGCCGATTATGATCATGCTCTCCGGGTATAGCCAGCCTCAGTTGATGGCACAGTTTGCCCAAAGTGGTTTTTCAGCCGTCCTGACCAAGCCGGCCTCTTCGTCGCTGCTGTTTGACACCTTGATAACCACCTGGAGCCTGAACCGAAAAGCGTGGACCAACAAGGCCAGCGCTGCTCCGGGCCGTGAAACCAGCCCGGAAACCCTGCTGTCTCGGCAAGCCATTCGGGAATACAGCCGGCAGTTTCGGCGGTCCGAACATGGTCGTGCGGCCATCGAACGGCTGGCCAACCCGATTCGGGTGCTGGTGGTTGAGGACAACCCGATTAACCAGAAAGTCATTGTCCGGCAGCTCGAAAAACTGAATGTACGTGTTGATGTGGCCGGCAACGGGCTTGAAGCGGTTCAGATGTCCGGGATGATTGCCTACCACATGATTCTGATGGACTGCAAAATGCCGGACATGGACGGCTATGAGGCCACGCGGCTGATTCGGGAACGCCTGGACAGTACCCCCGTTATTGCCTTGACCGCCCAGAATGATCAGGCGGATCGCTTGCAGTGCCTGCATGCCGGCATGGACGACTTTATGGCCAAGCCCGTGTCGGTGGAAGATTTACAGCGCGTGCTGTTTCGCTGGGCGATTGAACCGGCCCTGGCCGAGCCGGCTGCCGGCATCGAAGAGCAATGGGCCAATGCCCTTGCCAAGCTTGAGAATACAGATGCCGTGGCCTGAGCGCGTCATGTAAACATTTAAAAACATCTGTATAAAAACGTTATACAAAGGCGTATAATCGGTATGCCCGGTTTTTATTGGTTAAACCGGTATGCCTCAGGTTGTTTTCCGTTCGATATATCTCCACGTACTTCCTAGATGTACTCCTAGGCGTACTTCTCGACGTAGTTTGACACGTACAAGGTGAAACGAGACGCCCGATGACGACGATTTCTCCGACGATTCAGTGGATTTGCCAGAACCGGCTTTCCGACAACAGCACCACGGATTCGGTCTTGCAGTCCATGGAACAACGTTTCGGTGACGATTTTTATGAGCGCCTGCTGAAGCGGGGGGTGTTGAAACAGTTGATCCAGACCACCGAACCCCCTGCGCCCTAGGCACGAACTATCTATCCCGCCATACACCATACAATAGAGTGCGTACCCTGTTTGCGGTATAACAGGGGCTGTTATCCGCCTCCGTGTTTTTGGGTTGCCCCTTCCCCATGATTAAAGAACAGGTTTGGCACCAGCTGCGCGACGCGCTGAGCCGGTGTGGCGACGAACTCAAACTTGAATCGACTGATGACGGCTTGGCCCAGCTGGCTTTGGAACGTCCCAGGCAGCTTCATTTTGGCGATTTTGCCGTTAACGTCTCGCCGCTGGCCCGTTTTGCCAAACTGCCACCGCCTAAGATTGCCGAGATTGTTTGCGAATCGGTCAAGACATCGGCCCCTTTGCTCGAACCGTCGTTGGCCGGGGGGTTTGTCAATTTTAAGGTGGATACCCAAACCCTGCTTGACGGGGTGTTGCGGCTGCTTCAGGCCCCGGCTCTTGGCCAGAACACGGTTATGGCCGAGGACTGTATTTTGCTCGAGTACGTGTCGGCCAACCCGACGGGCCCGTTGCATATTGGCCATGGGCGCTGGATGGCTTTGGGCAACAGCTTGGCCCGGTTGATGAAACACTGCGGGGCCACTGTCTGGCAGGAGTTTTACGTTAACGACTACGGCAGCCAGATGAACAACATTGCCAACTCCGTCTGGTACCGCTGCCTTCAACAGTGTGACGCCAGCATTCCCTTTCCCGAGAAAACCGAGGATCAGCCCTATCCGTTCTATCCCGGCGAGTATGTGGTTGACATTGCCGCAACCTACCTGGCCAACGACGAGAACCGCGCCGAGTTTGAGCAGTGGCGGGCCATGGCCCAGGCGCCCGATTATCAGGCGCCCGAAAAGGCTCTAGAGGTGCTTAAGGCGGAGGCCAAGTTCCAGATGATGGCGGCCCAGAAGCGCTTGCTTGAGCGGTGTGGCCTGGTCTTCGACCTGTGGTTTTCCGAAACGGATTTGCACCAGGCCGGCGAGGTGGCCGACTGCCTGCAGGTGCTCAAGGAACGCGGCTATGCCTACGAGCAGGACGGGGCCGTGTGGTTTGCCTCGTCGCGCTTCGACGACGACAGCGACCGGGTGCTGGTGAAGACCGATGGCAGCTACACCTACCTGACGGCCGATATTGCCTACCACTGGGACAAGTTCATTCGCGACGACGGCTGCTTTACCAAGGCCATCAACATCTGGGGCGCCGATCACCATGGCTATATTCCCCGAATGAAGGCGGCCATAGCGGCCCTGGGCATTGACCCGGAGCGGCTGGAAATTTTGTTGGGGCAGCTGGTCAACCTCAAGGTTGACGGGCAGCGCACGCGGATGGGCAAGCGCAAGACCATGATGACGCTGGCCGACCTGGTTGACGAGGTTGGGGTGGATGCCGTGCGGTTCTGGATGGTGAGCAAAAGCCAGGACACCACCCTGGACTTTGACGTGGATCTGGCGGCTTCGGCTTCGGACGAAAACCCGGTGTTTTATGTACAGTACGCCCATGCCCGCTGCTGCAGCATTTTTAGAAACGCCCTTGGGGCCCGGCTTGACACGGCCGAGGGTGAGACGTTGCCCCCGTTTATCGACCCGCAGGCCTGGCAGGCCTATTTGTCGGCGGTTGATGCCGAGGGGCTGGGACGGCTTTTTGACGACATCGAGGATGAAGCGGCCCTGACGGCCCTGCGCGAACTGATTTTGAAACTGGATGGTTTCCAGGACAAGGTGGTGGAGTGTGCCACCAAGCGCTACCCACACCTGATGGCCCGCTACCTGATGGATCTGGCGGCCGATTTTCATAGCTTTTACAGCCATGTGCGGGTGCTGGTGGACGACCCCGAGGTGGCCAAGCCCCGCCTGGTGGTTGTCGAGCTGCTTCGCCGTACCTTGGCCACCGGCCTGCAGTTGCTCGGTGTGTCTGCCCCGCAGCAGATGTAAGGCAAAACCAAAACCAGAACCAGAACCAGGGTAGGGTGCACGTAACAAATAGGGGGCAATGGCTTGTTTGGCCTGCTTTAGCCCCTACACTAAGCTATGAGCCGTTTTTAAAGTTCGTTATTTGGAGCCGTTTGCCTTGCGCGTTGCCCCCCTTTCATCCCTGCCACCGTCCCGTGCTGGGCACGGGGTTGGTCATTGGGTTGGCCATGGTACCGGTTCTGGTACCGGTCATGGGGTCGGCGATAATGCCTCATCGGTTGGGTTTGGACAGCAGATGGTAACCCCCTCCGCGTCGGCTGTGCCGATGATGCTGGCGTTTATTGGCCAGAGTGCCGACGAATTTGGTATCCAGCAATTTGACGATTTTGCCCTGCCCACCGACACCACCCCCACCCGGTTTACGGTCGTGGCGACCGACTACCACCTCGATTGGCTCAGGCACCAGGCTACCGATAGCCCCGAGCTGGCCCGGCGTACCGTAATGGGCCATCGGTTGGAGCAAGACGTCGAGCAGTGGCAGTTCCAGAATCATGGGTATGTGGCCTACCACCCCCTGACGGATGGCGATGTGTTTGAGTTTGTGGCCACCCATTCGCCTGAGGATCAGACGTGGCCGGTTGAGGTATCGACCACGAACCCCACGGTGATGCTGCGCCCCTTTGACGTGGCTCTGGATGGCAAGGCCGATGCCGAGCATCCGGCCGCAGTGGAGCGGGCTATGATGGCTGGGATGCTGACCGATTCGTTGGATCAGGTCTGGGGTGACCCCGAAGCCACCGACCCCGATTGGTCGCAATTTGACCCGCCCGCGTGGCAGGACACCGACAACACCGACAACACCGGTGACTCAGGCGAGGACGGGGATCCGGTTTTATGCTAATCCGGCTGTTTTAGGGCAGGATTGGTTAGGTTTACTCAACCACCAGCCGTAGCGGGGGTGGGCATAGGGGTAAAAGGGCTGGGGCACCGAACCGCTGAAGCGTTGGGTATAGCCGTAAGGGGCGAGCAGTTGGCGTTGCGCCTCAAATTCCGCGTCGCCCTGGTTGAAGAGGATCAGCGTGCCGCCGGGGGCAACCAGGCGATGCAGTGCGGCAAAAAACCGGGGCGGGTTAAAGTGTTTTAAGGGCAGGCCCCAGCTCAGGTGCGGCTCGGCAAACACAAAGGGCAGTACACACACTACCGTGTCATACATGCCGGTGTGGTCCAGAATGTCGCCTGCAATCGGGGCATGTGCTTCGGGGACGCGATGGGCAAAGGTCGTGGCATAGTCCCAGCGGCTGTGGCCATCCTGGTAGCGCCGCCATGGGTCGAGTTCCACGCCGGTAATCGCGAAGCTGTCGTTCGTTTTTTCTGCCAGCCATGCGGCCAGCGCGTCGAGGGTCGACCAGTTCTTGATGCCCACTTCCAGCACCCGGCAAGGTTGGCTGGGGGCATGGGGAAGCTTGTCGATGCCTAAGGCGTCGAGGGCGGCCAGCAGGTTCAGGTTTTCGCGGTAGCGGCTCAGGGTGCTATGGGTCTGGCACATTTCGAGGCGCGGGTAGGCGCCGCGTAAAAGGGCCTCCTGGGCACCGAGGTCGGGATGATCGGCAAAAAAACCAGCCTTGTCTTGCCGGGGTTCGTTGTAGGGGCCCCGTTGCCATGCCTGACGGTTGCGCCGGTTAAACGACCAGGTGGCGGTGGCGTTTTTTGCAGCGGTGAACCATTGATCCAGCAGGGCCATCATGGGCGTGGTGTTATCCCCCCTGTGTCAGTTGGGTTAACTGTTGACGGGTCGCCAGGTGCTGGGCCTGCTCGATGGCGGCAATCAGGCTATCGGGCGAGGCGACACCTTGCCCCACAATATCGGGGGCCGTGCCGTGGCTCACGCTGGTGCGGATGAAAGGCAGGCCGATGGTCACGTTGACGGCTTCCCAGCCGCCAAGCAATTTTATGGGAATCAGCCCCTGGTCGTGGTAGCAGGCCACGTAGGCGTCATAGGGGGGATGCTGCACATCCAGGCCGCGCAGCAGGCCGTCGGCTGCCAGCGGGCCTTCCCACTCGCCCGCCCACGTGCCTGGCGTGGTGGCATTCAACTGCTCAATGGTCGGGCGCAGAATGGCCTGCTCCTCCTGCCCGCCAATCTCGCCGGCATGGGGGTTGGCACCCATCACGGCGATGCGGGGCGCGACCAGTCCCATTTGGCTGACCAGGAAATGGTGCAGAGACAGCAGCTGGGCACGAACCTGCTCGGCGTTGAGCTGCTTGGACACCTCGGCCAACGGAATATGGCGCGTCAGGAGCATGACCCGGAAGGCGTGGTAAACAAACAGCATGTCGGCCTGCCACGGGGAGGAGGTTGTCTGAGGGTAGTACTGTCGGGCCAGGATTTCCAGCATCTCGGTATGGCCGGTATAAGGCAGGCCTGCAGCCAGCAACTTATCCTTGGCAATGGGACCGGTAACCAGGGCACAGGCCCGGCCCTGGGCCAGATCGGCCACGGCCTTGTCCAGGGCTACCCAGGCGGCGGCGGGCTGTGCGTCGGCAGCCACATGGAACATAGTCACCCCTTCGACGACCGGTACGTCCATGCCAATACGGTGGGCGGTTTGGATCAGCTCCTGGCAGTCCCCGTAGATGCGAAGTCCCCATGGGGCCATGGCGGGTTGGTCCGTGTCCGTCTCTCCCCAGGTGTGCAGGGTTTTAAGCAGAATCTCGGGCCCGATGCCGTCGGCATCGCCAACGGTCAGGCACAGGGTTCGGCTGGCCGGTTGCGAGGTGGCGGCCGGATCGGGGTGGTTAACTATCGAATCGGGCATGGGTGTATGGGTATTGGGTGGTTTATTTGGCGGCAACAGGCGCTTCCAGTTCCGCCAGGGTGTTGACGATATCGAGCAGGGTGGTTTTTGTGCCGAAGCTGCCGGACTTGGTCACCATCCACGTGCCGTTGTCGTCAACGAGCAGGGGAATGGAGGCCGATAGCCTGTCGACGACCTGTAGCGATTTGGCGCCCAGGGCCCGGCACACGGCCATGGCGGTTTCGCCCCCCGACATAATCAGGTGCACGTTGTGGCGCTGCCGGATGGCTCGGGTAAGGGCGCCCAGGCACTCGGTGGTCATGTGCGAAGCGCGGTTCATTTCAATGTCATGCTCGGCAGCCAGGGCCGAGGCTTTTTTGACTGCGTCGGGCTGATAGGCGGCCGTAAGCACGACGCTTTTGCCCTGGCTCAGGGCCATGTCCATCTGGTGAATCACGGCATCGGTTGAATCGAGTCCCAGGATTTGCGAGGCGGTTAATTCCACCAGCGCCACGGCCGTGTTGGTTTTCAGGTACTCGTTATAGGTGTCCATGAAGGTGTGGAGTTGCAACTGCGTGGTGGCACTTACCGAGCCAATCACCATCAGGAAGGGTTGGGTGGGAATGTGAAACGTTGCCTCTTCGGCCTCGTCGTCGGTAATGACCCATTTATCCGTCAGTGCCTTGGCCAGTCCGGCCGACCCGCAGGGCAGTACGGGGCTGTCCTCAGGCATTTTGCTCAGGGCCAGGGCCAGCTGCTCCAGGTCCGTGTCGGAGCAGGCATCGACGACAATCAGTTTTTTGTCTTCGCGAACCAATGTCTGAAGGGCTTTCAAAATAGGGCCTGCACCGCTGAGCACGGTTTTCAGGGGTACGTACCCCACCAGTTCCGGGTCGGACTGGTTACCGAGCAACGTAGGGAGGTGGGACTGAAACACGGGAAACAGTGGGTCGCGGGCTACGTCGGATTGCTCGACGGGCAGGCCCCGGACCAACTGGTAGCCACCCACCGTGCGCCGTCCTTCGCCGGGGTAGGCGGGGGCGACGATGGCTGCCTTGCAGTCCAGCTCTTCAATCATGGCCAGGCATTCCTGGGCCACATGGCCGCGCAGGGTGGAGTCCATTTTTTTGTAGAACAAACCGGTGTTGGCCTGCTGTACCAGAAAGCGCAAGGATTTTCGGACTGCGGCCACTGCGTCGAGCTCTTCGACATGGCGGCTGTTGGTGTTGACGATAAAGTTTTGTGGTCCCTTGGCAAGGGTATTGGGCAGGTTCAAGTCGGTGTAGTCCAGCACAATACGCGTGGTAATACCCTTGACGTTAAACTGCAGCCCCGTGTCACAGGCGCCGGTCAGGTCGTCGGCAATCACGCCGATGGATTCACCCATTAACTTCATCGCGTTTTAAACCGTGTTGCAAAGGGTGTTTTAAACCGGTTGTTCATGGCGGCTAAACGCGTTTCCTTGAGGACGACACGACCGCGAATCATACCGAGGAACTGGTGGATTGGGTTGGCAGGCTTCCCTTCAACCACCTGAGGAAAGAGATGAACGGCTGTTAGGGGGTATCCCATCGGTTGGTACGGTCCAAAAAAAATTTTAGAACGGGGCGTGTTGCGGGGTAATGGGAGCCGATGTATACGAGGACGCGCCACCACCGTAACCGCCACCGCCGTCACCACCGTAGTTGTCGCGCTTGCTGCCCAGAAACTGGACATCACTAGCGGTTACGGTCAGGTATTCCCGCTCGTTACCGGCATCGTCGGTCCAGGTGCGTACACCCAGCCGGCCCGATACGGCGGCTTCTCGTCCTTTTTTCAGGTATTCGCCAACCACTTCGGCCGTACGGCCCCATACCTCGATGTTAAACCAGTCCGTTTGCCGGTTTTCGCGAGAACCGGGCCGGTTGACGGCCAGCGAGAAAGAGGCTTTGACGCTGCCACTGTCAAAATACTTCAGTTCGGGATCCTGCCCGGTACGGCCTACAATGGTTACGGTATTCAACCCTTGGTCTTGGGCCGTAGGGGGGGTGTGTTGGGGGCTGGCGTTCATAGGTGGGGCATCCTCTCTCTCGGGCGCGTACGCGTGTACGCAGGACATGTAAAACTTAAGCGCTGTTGGGTATGCATCGCCGACCACACCGGTACCTCGTGGCATTATGCCAATTGGGCGTGTCACAAGGGGGCACGTGGTGGGGTACGGCCACCCATTATACCCAGTACCCCCTTCGGCTTCAATGGTCAAAATGCCGCCGTGGTGCAGGCTTGGTTGGGTTGTTGGCGATAAGCAGGCTGTTGAAAAAACACCCCAAATAAAAAGGCACAACGTTGAGGAAACGTTGTGCGGCTTTACGAGGAGTTACTGCTGCGTTTAAGGGGTTAAAACCTGATTTTGCGTGGTTTAGAGAAGGAAAGAGGAGGAGACTTGAGGTATGAAAGGTATCGAACCGTTGAGGGCCCTCTTAAAAAATAGGTCAAAACACGCTCTATTATGTCGTTTTGGCCTATTTTTAGTGGCTAAAACCCTGGGTTTATTACAAGGTTGTTACGAAACAGGGGCTTCAGGGGCCCCAATTTCCCCAAAAAAGCGCCAAAATCAGCGATTTTTATTGCAAATGCTTAACAATTTATCCCGTCGAAGCGCTGAAAATCAACTCAGGGCGAGTGTTTTGACAAGCTGCGCTTAGGGGGCTCGGTAAAAAGCCGGACGAAGGACGCCGTCGGCCATGCCGTGGATGACTTTTTTGTTCTTTGGGCAGGTGGTGGCCAGAATACCGGCCACGGACACCGATTCCCCGTTCAGAATGTAGTACGGGCATAGGCGGGTACGGCCTTCGGCGGTTTTTACCTCGTGCGAGGCGGGGTCAAAGTAGCGATAGGGGCTCGATGTGGGCGAATCGTAGCGTTGCAGCAGGTGCGGGGTGTTTGGCCGATCGGCCATGGCGGCCTGCAGGGCGGCTTGCCATTCGGTTTGGGGTACGTCGTGGCCAATGGTTACCCCCCGACTGCCCCAGGCCAGGGGCGAGAAGCCGGAAGGCTTAATGACGAGCCGGCGCTGCTTCTGGGTTAGGTTGGCCAGGTCTTCAAAGGTCCTGAACGGGGTGTCGGCAAAGACCATGGCTGGAGTGACGGCGGCATGGGGAGGGATGGGCGAGGGATCCAGTATCCAGCTTTGCGGAACCAGATCGAGCAGCAGTTCGTACCCTTCCAGACCAAGCTGCTCCGTCCAGAACGGTGCCAGTTGGGGGGCATGAATCAGGGCCAATACCAGTTTTTCTTCCAGGAAAGACTTGAACGGTGGGGTGGTGGTTACCCAGCCTTTTTTAGTGGCCAGCTCAATCAGCTCAATGTTGGTGATGTTGGGTAAATCAAAGAGTTCGAAGAAGCGGTAAACCAAATCAATGGCCTGGAAGGGCTGATCGGTGTCGTCGTCGACGAAACCAAGTACTTGGTCGCGCAGCCGAAGCTGGCTGGGATGAACGACGTGGAGGGCCTGGTACAGCCCCAGGGCCTTGGCGGTTTTTGCCAGCCAGCGCCACTCAAGCAGGTAGTCCTGGGCTTCGTCGGAAACCACAATGGCAATGGTCGGGGTGGGGTTGTCCGGGGTCAGGCTTCTCAGGGCGGCAATAAACCGGGCAATCATCCCGGTGGCCGGGGTGTTTTCCGGCCAAAGCGACAGGGGCTGGCCAGTGGCTTGTTCCAGGGCGGTTTGGTAGGCCATGGACAGTGCCGCCGTAAAGCCAAGCCCGCCCGGTACGGCATCAATCTCGCAGAGGCTTAGGCCCGGATTTCTGCCCGGCTGCCGTTTGTCGGGTGAAGGGGTCGTTACCAGCAGGTCGGGGCGTATAACAATGGGGTACTGCGACTTGAACCGGTTCATTAACGAGAATTTCACCAGATCTTCGGGCTTGTTGGCCTCGAACAGGTCGCTTACCCAGCCGTGGGTGCCTGGGTTTTTCAGGCTGTACCGGTAAAGCCGTTGGATGGCCAGGGCAAAGGCGGCCAGGGTTGGTCCCAACTGGTCAATGTAGTGCTGTTGCTCGGGGCTTAGCCAGTAGGGCTCTGGTGAAATCTGCCAGCCAATGGGGTCGACCCCCCGGTTCGGCTCGGCCGGGTCATGGCGGAACATTGGTTCCTGGGGAAGGGCCGAAAGCAGGGCCTGATAGGATATGGAAAGCGTGGTTTCGGTGGGGATCATGGGGTAAAAATCAACATAAAAACTCGGTTTATCGGGCGATGTGGCCGGTTCGTGTCTTGTCTACACTTGGTTTTACAGTGGTTTCGCTGGGTCTTTAGGCGTCCATCGCTTATAATAGAACAGGAAGGCTTGAAAAAGTTTACCCCAACCCCCCTCTGAAAACGACCAAGTAGCCCCGCCCCCTTCTACCGAGACCCTGCCAGACCCGCCGTTCCGAATTTTAACCGAACCATAAAGGGATGCAGCGCCCCCGTGTTTTTTTTCTGGAAGAAAAAAAAGAAGCCGGACCCCCAAGCCGGTAAGCCGGTTCCATCGGACTTGCCGGATTCCCAGGCCGAGGTGTTGCACCGCCACGGCAAATTGCTGGCGGCCTTGGGTGAACCGGCCTTATCCGATAGTGATCGCCATGCCGACGACGAGACGCTGGATCTGCTGTACCCTTTTTCCGCCAATTCGTCGGCCACCGAGCCAAAGGAGGCGGATGTCCATCACGTCATTGGTATTACCGACGATGCCGTTCCGGCATCTGGCGACACTGCGTTAAGTGTGCCAGAGCCGGTAAGCCCGCTTGGTCGTCCCCAGTTGTTTGGCAAGACCCTGGCGACGCTGCGGGGCCTGCCCGAGACGGACGTTTCGCAACCGGCATCGGCTGGGCAGGAGGAAGACGCGTTGGGATCGGTCATACGGCGCCAGGTGCATATTATGCGCGGACGGCACCGGCTTAAGGACATGACGGCTCGCATCAAGGTGTCTCGCACGTTAAGCCAGATCAAGGATCGCCTGGCGGTGATGGATCAGGCCAAACTGCAGGCTGCAGATGAGGCCGAAGCCGGGTTTGGCTCGGCGGTTCGTGACGACTTCGAAACCTTCCTCAACACCATGGCCGAGCAAACCCCGGTCCCGGAAAGTGGCTATAAACTGCGGCCCGAACCCGATCCGGATGCGGCTGTTCGATTGCCTAGAAAGCCGCGAAAACCGGGCCTATCCGCCAGTGAGTTTGCCCGGCTTTCCGAGTCGCTGTTTTACGGCGAGCAGCCCGTCGCTCCCTCCTTTGAAGACACGGGGCCTATACCGGTGGTGCAGGCCCATTTTAATGACCCGGTGGCCGATCAGGCCGTCATGCTCATCCACCCCGAAAACCTGCCGGCGGGCGGGCAAAAAGCGCTTACCGTCTCTTGCTTTGATCTGCCTTGCCCAATCAAGCCCAAACCCACCGTCTCTCTTTCGCTGGAACCCTTGCACGAGGCCTATGGCCCGTTTGGTGTCCGGCCGTTGGGCCGGTTGGCAGCAGCCCATTTGGCCGGTTCGGTCGATCATGCCATGCCGATTTCGGCCACCGCAGTGACGGTCAGCCACCTGCAGCCGTCCGTGGTGACGGTGACCGAATCCCTGCCCCTGCCTGTGGTGGTGCCGGTGACACAAGTACTGGGATCGACGCTGGCCGACAGCGGGATTCATGTCCTGGGGCCTTCGACACCCGCCCGTCTGCCTGACCAATCTGGTTCGGTGCTGCACCCCTTGGCCACCGATTTGGCGGTGGATCCGGTGTCGGTCATCAGTTTGTCCGAAGGTTTGGTGCCAAGCAGTGGGCCAGATTCGGCTTTGGCGCCGGTGGTGCTGGGTATGACGGATGCCAACCAGGCCGGTTCCCTGATGCCGGCGGCCGTATCGGTGGTGGAGCCGCTCGAAAAGTCGTCAGCCTTGCCCGAGGTTATTGTCAGCTGGGTCACGCCGCCGGCCGAAGCATTGCCTGTCGAGGAGTTGGCGCCATGCCGTGTGGTATCGCTGCTGGAGCTTCCAGCCACACCAGCGGATGTCGCCGATGTAACAGTACTGGAGCCCTCAGCCACGGAGTCCGGTGACGAAGCCCAGGCGGATCGGGCCATGCTGTCGTTGCTGAGCCACTTTGATAAAACCGTGTCGTCGGCCATGCATTCCGTCGAGGCGCTGGTTGACCAGACGACCGAGCAAACGGTGCTGGCTTTAACCGGTACCGACGCGGCGGCAGTAATGGGTAGTGCGCAGGTGGTTGGCATGGAATCCCTTCGAATGTCTCATTTGGATGAGGCTGCCGTTGTG
The DNA here is from genome assembly GCA_020431915.1 of Cyanobacteria bacterium HKST-UBA04. Taxonomy (GTDB): domain Bacteria; phylum Cyanobacteriota; class Vampirovibrionia; order Vampirovibrionales; family JAGQHJ01; genus JAGQHJ01. The sequence goes on from JAGQHJ010000011.1 coordinate 38,654, forward strand.
AGCTGGTTGGATTTTGCGGCGTCACATCGGGAGGCTTCACGTGACGTGGCGGATCAGCAAACCGAGTTGGTGTCGGATGATTCGGCAGGTAGCTTGGCAGGTAACAACGTGATTCCCATTACGGCGGCCTTGTCTTATGGTGCGGGTGACGTGACCACGTCGGCACGTGTGGTCAGCGAGGCACCGGTTTCGCCCGCCACGCCAACGGTGTTGGATCTGCAAAGCCACCTGGCCCGTCGCAGCGGACGCGAGGACCTCGACGCATCCCCTTCCCTGCCCGAGCCTTCGGTGGCGCATTGGCTTGAAATTCCGGTTGAAAATCCGGCAGCGGCAGAACAAGACGATCGAGAAAGAGCAACCGCAGTGGTATCCATTCCAATGGCCGCCACCCAGCCAGCCTTGTTTGAAACGGTTTCTATCATCGAGGGTATTGGTATGCCGGGCTCAGCCGGGCTGTCGACGTCGGTTCCGGTTCCCATTGGGCTGATGGCTGATGCCATTGCTCCGTCTACAGTGTTGCCCACGGTTTTGCCCGAGTCCGTGCCGGTGGCTTTGGAAGCCACCATGCAGCAAAGCTTTACGGCATTTGATCAGCCGGAGAAAACCTCATTACCTCGACCCTGGCAGGTGTCGCCCGATGTGCCGGCCAAGGCCATGGCCCCCGTGGCCGATTACAAGGCCATCTTCAACCAGGTCGTCGAAGCGGTGATGGCGCACACCACCGATAACACTACCGATACCACCGGTGATGATTTGGCGCATGATCCAGTGATTGACCCATGTGATGACGTGTCGGTAGCGGCCATGCAGGTCGATTTGGATTTTGATGTGGAGCTGGCACTGAATATGGGCGTGGGGCTGGACGAGGTGATTGAAACCTACACCGCAGCCACCCATACCCCGACGTCCGATCGCGTGGCGCCTCAACCGAAACAGCCGTTCTGGGCCGGTTTGTTTTCGCCTCAAGATGGTATCGAAGTGCTTAATGGCTTGCAAAACCCGGCGGCCAACCTGTCGCTGTTGCTGGTGCAGTTCAAGGGTACGGTGGCCCTGGTGGTCGACAATGGCCGCAAGACGACCCTGGTTAAAACCTTTGCCGACAACCCCTTAAGCCAGAATCCCCGCTTTGGGTGCCAGGGAACGGCCGTGGTGGGCAAGCGCACCATGATCACTGCCCAGGTGGGAGCCTGGGAAGGTATTATTTATGCAGAGGGTGACAAGGCCTGGGTACAAGTCGAGCTTTAATGCGGCATTGGGGTTATCTCGGGCATCTTCTTTGTTAAACCGTTTCTCGGCTCAGTTACGTATTACTGATACGCGCCGTCGCCTGCGAAACGGGTTGTCTCGAAGCTGTACCGACCTAACCCCAACCTGCCTGTTGGATGCCCTGTATCCTTGAAGCCTTGTTCGATCATGTGGCGGGGGCTGTCAAAACGCGAGAGTGGCTTAACATTGCTTGAGGGGGCGCGGCCTTTCGGGCATACTCGGGGATGTTATGGACACGTCACGTCGCCCCCACCTACTTGATGCCCTGCCCCTGACCCTGGCTCAGCGGGTACAGGTATTGCGCCAACGCAAGCACCTGACCCAGTTGGGGCTGGCCGAAAAAGCCAACCTGTCGCTGGCTGCCATTCGCGATATTGAAAGCGGCCTGGACTTGTTCCTGGCCACGGCCGTCCGGCTCAAGCTGGCGCGGGCCCTGGGTATTAACCCTGGGGTGCTTAAGGTGGTGGAACGCCCCGTTGACGACGCGGGGGGGGATGACGCCGCCCGTCACCTGCCCCTGTTGATCCAGGTGCTCGATGATCCCGAAGCCGGCTATACATGCCCTGATTGTTCTGAGCGGCTGGTTATACGTTGCTTTGCGCGCGAGGATATGAACGAGACCCCGATGACGGAGGTGAAGATCCATTGCAGCCAGTGTCTGTTCCGGGCGCATCATACCTTTAGCCAGGGGCGCTAATTACCGGGGTGGTCTCAAGAGCCATGGGGGCGGGTGATGAAGATGAAAGCGGCCATCCGTGATCAATGCTATGATGGGTGGCTATGATTAAGTTGATTGCCCTGGACCTTGATGGCACCGTTGTCAGCGACGGGCTGACCATTAGCGACAAACTGCAGCGCACCCTGAACTACCTGAACCGTGAAACGGACATCCGGGTGGTGATTGCCACGGGACGCATGTTTCCCAGTACCATTAACTTTGCCCGAACCCTGGGCTGCGATGGTCCGCTGATCTGCTACCAAGGCGGGATGATTCGCGACCTGGGGGCACATGGGGTGCCGGCGGGTGCCGATGCCCATGCCTATCCCGTCTTGTACCACCAGCCCATCGACTTCGACGTGGCTCGCGACATTGCCCGGCTGGTTCAGGACAACGGCTTCCATACCAACTTTTACATTAACGACGTGCTGCACACCACCCACTTCAACCCGGAATCGGAGTACTATGCCAAGATTACCGGCGTCACCCCCATCCACTCCCCCGTACCGGAGGCCATCCTGGATGCCCCCCCGACCAAAATCATGATTATCGACGAGGGGTGCGATGACATCATCGACCAGATCAAGGCCAGTCACGGCCAGCATGTTAGCTTGTGCAAGTCGCGGCACAATTTTTGCGAGATTGTCCATGCCGAGGTGTCCAAGTGGAACGCCCTGGCCCAGTTGATGGCCGACTGGCACCTGCCTGCCGAGGCGGTTATGGCAGTTGGCGACCAGGAAAACGATTTGTCGATGATCCGCGCTGCCGGGCTGGGGGTGGCCATGGGCAACGCCCCGGATCACGTCAAGGCCGAGGCGGATTTTGTGACCAGCGATATCCAGAGCGAAGGGGTGATTGCGGCTATCGAGCAGCACGTGTTTGGCGGCACCCTGCCCGCCGGGGCGGTGGCCTGATGGCTCAGCCAACCCTACCAACCCCGCCAACCCCGCCAACCCCCTCGTTTCGTATTGGGCAGGGCTACGATCTGCACCGCCTTGAGGCGGGTCGGCCATTCGTGCTGGGTGGGCTGGTAATCGACTTTGACAAGGGGCCTGTGGGACATTCCGATGGCGACGTGCTGCTGCATGCCGCCACCGACGCTTTGTTGGGTGCGACCGGTCAGGGGGATATCGGGCAGTGGTTTCCGCCTTCCGATGCCCGGTACAAGGGTGCCGACAGTGCCGAGTTGTTGGGCCAGGTGATGGCCCAACTGACCCAGGCTGGTTGGCAGGTGGTGAACCTGGACAGCACCGTGTTTGCCGAAGCTCCGAAGCTGTCGCCCTATAAGACCGAGTTGGCCCAGCGGTTAGCCGGGCTTTTGGGGATCGATGCCAGCCAAATCAATGTCAAGGCCAAGACCATGGAAGGCTTGGGCGCCATTGGCAGCCAGGAAGCGATTGCCGCTTCGGTGACGGTGTTGATGCAGCAAGTCTGAGCGAACCGGCTAGAGATTTGGCCGCTGTTTCGCTAGAATGGGGGCAGCCTTGTGCTGTCTGCCGAATGAGGCTTCGCTCCCCCCATGGTTAAACCGTCGCCCATGCTTATGATCCCCGGTCCGACACCGGTCCCGCAGGAGGTGTTGTCGGAACTGGCGTACCCGCCAATGGGGCACCGTAGTGGTGCGTTCAAGGATATCATGCTGGCGATTCAGCCCAAGCTGCAGTGGCTGTTCCAGACCCAACAGCCGGTGTTTACCTATGCCGCGTCGGCTACCGGGGCCATGGAGGCAGCGCTGGTCAACACCGTCAACCCTGGACAAACCGTGCTGGTTTTGGCCTGTGGGGTGTTTAGCCAGCGTTGGGCCGACATTGCCAAACGCCTGGGCATTGAGGTGATTGAGCAAGCTGTCGAGTATGGGCAACCCAACAGCCTGTCGGATCTCGACGCGATTTTGTCGGGGCCGGATGCAGACCGCATTAAGGCCGTGTGCCTGATTCACAATGAAACGTCGACAGGGGTCATTAACCCGGTCGAGGCTATGGCCCGGCTGATTCGCCAAAAAACCCCCGATGCCTTGATTATCATTGATACCGTTACCGGTCTTGGAGCTGCTCCCTTTGATTTTGACGGTTGGGACATCGATGTTGCCGTGTCCGGCAGCCAAAAAGGGTTTATGTTGCCGCCTGGCCTCGCATTTTTGGCCGTCAGCCAGCGGGCCATGCAACGCCATGCGCAGGTTGCCAACCCTGGTTTTTATTTCAACTTTACCGACAACGCCAAGTCGGTTGGGCAGGGGCAAACCCCTTGGACGTCGGCCACCACCCTGTGTCGGGGCCTGCTCAAGTCGCTTGAGCTGATGGAAGACGATGGCCTGGACGTGCTCCATGACCGCCATCGGCTGAACCGGCAGATAACCCGCGCGGCCATCCAGGCCATGGGGTTGTCGTTTCTGGTGACTGACGAGGCGGCTGCCAGCCCCTCGGTGACCAGTGTCCTGAAACCCGATGGCATTGAAGTGGCCGACCTGCGGGGCATCTTGTCCAACGAGTTCGGCTTGACCATCGCTGCCGGCCAAAAGCACCTGAAAGACGGTATTTTCCGCATTGGCCACCTGGGTGCCATCTTCCCGCGTGACGTGTTTACCGCCATCAGTGCCATTGAAGCCGTTTTGCACCGTCTTGACTACAACCGCGCGCCGCTGGGCGCAGGTATTACAGCAGCCCAACAGGAGTGGACCAACGCATGCCGAGTCGCCATCACGTCCTGATTACCGACGGGATCCACCAGGCCGCCGTCGATATCTTGCAGCCCCACTGCGAGGTGACCGTTAAGAACAAGCTGTCGGCCGATGAACTCACCGGGTTGCTCGGGTCGTTGTCGGGGATGATGGTGCGCAGCGCCACGCGTGTGACCGACGAAACCATTGCCCATGCCCCCGGCCTTAAGATTATTGGTCGGGCCGGTGTGGGGACGGACAACATTGATTTGAAGGCCGCCACGCGCCACGGCATTATCGTGGTTAACTCGCCGGGCGGCAACACCGAGGCGGCCGCCGAGCATACCATGGGCATGATTTTTGCCCTGGCCCGGCGTATCCCGGTGGCCGACAAGGCCGTCAAGGCCGGGGGCTGGCGTGACAAATCGATGACCGGCGTGGAACTTCGGGGCAAAACCCTGGGTATTGTCGGCTTTGGTAAAATTGGCCGCCGCGTGGCCCGGGTGTTTCAGCGGGTGGGGATGACCGTGCTGGTGCACGACCCCTTCCTGTCCGAGTCGGTGGCCCAAGAGCTTAATGTGACGCCCGTTGAGCTGGCCGAATTGTATGCCCAGTCGGATTTTATTACCCTGCACGCCCCCAAGCTGCCGGAAACCGAAAAGATGCTCAACACCGAAGCCTTTGCCCAGATGAAAGACGGGGTTAGGCTGGTTAACTGTGCCCGGGGCAGCCTGATTGACGAGACTGCACTGGCCGAGGCAATAGGTGCGGGCAAGGTGGCCGGTGCCGCCCTTGACGTGTTTAACAGCGAGCCACCGGCCCTTGATACGCCTTTGTTTGCCTACAGCGACCAGCTGATTACCACTCCTCACCTTGGCGCCAGTACCGAAGAGGCCCAAATTAACGTGGCGGTGGATATTGCCGAGCAGTTCATCGAGTTTTTCGAGAAAGGCACGGCCCAAAACGCCGTCAATATACCGGCCTTGCGCTACGAGTTTATTGAACCGGTAAAGGCCTACCTGCCGATGGCCGAGGTGCTGGGTAATTTTATCCGCCAGCTTTCAAGCAGCGGGGCGGTGCAGCTGGAGCTGACTGCCCACGGTGATTACGCCCAGCACAACCTACAGCCGGTTTTACTGGCCGCGCTCAAGGGCTTTCTCAGCCATGCCCGCGAAGGCGTCAATTACGTCAATGCCCTGCTGGTGGCCGAAGAGGAAGGTATTGCCGTCAAGGAATCCCGCGCGCCCAAGTCCAGCAAAAACCTGTATACCAACCTGTTAACCTTGACGTTGACCACGGACAAGGCCGCCTACTCCGTTTCGGGCAGTGTCTTGTCCGATGAAATGTTTCGAATCGTCGAGGTGAACGGCTATCCGGCCAACCTCGAAGCCTCGCGATATCTGCTGCTGTGCCCCCACACCGACCAGCCGGGCATGGTCGGCCAGATTGCCAACATCCTGGGCCAGCACCACATCAACATTAGTGCCATGGACGTGGCCCGACAGGGCCAGGCTGCCGGAGGGGAGTCGATTATGATATTCAACCTCGATGATCCCGTTGGCGAGGCGGTGCTCGAGCAGATCAAGACCGTGGGCGGGGTGTTACGGGCCAAGTTTATTGAGCTGCCCGTTTAGAGCCGAAGTATATAACATTTAGTTACAATCGCGTCTTATTGCGGGAAAAACTCGCAACTTTTGCCTTAATAATGTTTTTATATTAATACAAGGCTCTATGCCGAGTTGATTTCCGAACTGGTTGAAGAGAGGAGATACCCTGTGTTTTTATCTTGTTCATCTTTCGTGCTGAAAGTGTGCACCGTGATCCAGGCCATTGGCTTGATTGCTTTCCAGGTCCATATGATCCGTACCCTGTTTGGGTTCTAAACGCCTGACGCGGTCACGTTTTTTGGACAACCTTGGATAACTTTGGACAAGCTTGGGCTGTAGACCACCCTTCCCCTTTTCCTGCATCCTTAGGGGGGCGCGTGCCTGTTTCACATCCGCAGTTTTCTGCCCTCCCCCGAGAGCCCCTAAGAGGCCTGAGGGATACAGACGCTTGGTAACCCCAAAAGCGCAAGCTAGGCAAAATAAAGCACAACCGGTGCCGTCGCTGGCAGGGGGCGTGTTGTGTTTACTTATCTATTTTCCGGTGACCAAAAATTCCGCGTGCAGCACCTGTTCCTTGGTGCTGACTTTCTGGAGCTGGTGCACTTTGGCTTCGATGGTCTTGCCACAGCCATTCAATTCAAAGTTGCGAATGCCGCGTTGCAGCATCAGTTGAAAGTCATGGGCGTTGACCTGGATGGACATCGGTTCGAAATGCTTGCCGTAGATGGTAGCCGGAATCAAGCCGATGGAGCGGATTTTGCGCGGGGTAATGGTCGTATCCCGTTCAAACATTTCTAGTTTATTGCTGATTTCTTGGGCGGTAGGGGCAGCCATGGTGGTAAAAGCCTCAATTGGTTTAGCACAGTTGCACAGTGAGTGGCACAGGGAGGAAGGGGCGATGTTACCCCATTTCCGTAAGGACACAGCCATCAGGACGCCATGCGTTTGGAGGGCGTGAACGAGTATTCTGCCAAAAACCCTAGGGCAAATCAAGGCATGGGTGGGGTGTTTTGGGGGTTATTTGTTGAAGGCAATCACGTCGCCACCCCCCTGGTCGGGGTCGTCACCGGTTGGTTCAACGTCCTGCACGGTCTCGGGCGGGGCTGGAGCCGGTGGTGGCGAATCGACCACGGATAAGTGCCGCTGGTAGGGCTTATAAAAGCCACAATTTTGTACGGTAATTTCGTCGTTCAGGTCGACCACACCCGAAGCCAAGGCTTCGAGCAGGGGGCAGAGAATGCCCTTGGCAAAATGCTCACAGTCGTAGCACTGGTCGGTTTTTTCAATATGGATACAATCGTCCACATACATAAGGGAATATCTATCCTGCTAAGCGGCTGAAGGCAGTTATACTATATAAAGTATACTAATTATAGTATAGCGCCCCGGTCGGTATTTTTGCACCCTGAACCGGCCCTTTTTTTGAAAAGGTGTCAATAATGCCTGTTTTCATTTTTACAAAACTTTATAAACCGGGCAAGGGTGCTTTAGGGGCGGTTAGTCCTCGGCGGCTTTCTTGCGCTGTTTTTCCAGCTCGGCCTTATGTTTGGGCCCTTTTTCGATGATGATCATGTCATCGACGTCTACCCAGGGGTCGCCCAGAGCCACGCTGAAGACCTTGCCCCGAATCAGAACCTTGTCACCGGCCTGGATATCGCGGATGTTGTCAACCCGTTGGCGTGGGTAGACCAGCTTGAGCTCGGACAGGGGGATTTTATGGTGTTCGACGTCGGGTCGGAAAATCATAAAGGACAAAAAGTCTTTGGAGTCGCGAAATGCGGCCTTGTAATCCAGCGCCAGTCCGTTAAAGCTGTTGAATATCCCGTTGAAGGCCACCTTCTGGTCGAGGTAGTTGTTGGCGTGCCGCACGAGCTCCAGCGTTTCTACATCCGAATAGCTGGGGTCGAGTACCCCTTTCGGGCCGTCATAGGCCTTCTTGTCGGCTTCTGCCGATTCGGGCTTTTGTGCCTCGGCCGGCTGGGTGGTTTTGTCGCTGGCTGGTGCCGTGGTGGGGGCTGGATCAGCCAGGGCTTGCATCGGGGCAACGCAGAGCAGGCAGACAAAGGCGCCGGTCATCAGGTGTTGGACCATCGGATGAGGGATCATCAGGCGATGGGCTCTTAGACGATGGATTAGACGATGGAAAGGTACGGTAAAACAAGAAGAACGGATCATGGCGGACATAGGCTCTTGTCTTGACGACACAACAGAGAAGGGATTATTGCATTGTAGCAGGGAAACGGTGCACAGGGCAGGTGGGCTTGTTTAGAGCCTTAACGTGGCGGTATTGGGGGATGCCAGAGGGGGCGTGTCAATGACCGACGATCTTGGCGTTGACGCTTGTCATGCTTTTGTTGAGCCCATCGGCCAGTTGAGCGGCGGTTTGGGCATCGTAGAACCGGCCCTTGGTGGCGGCTGCCACACAGCGCAGTTGATCCTGGGCCACGGGATCCTTGATGCCGAACCCGACCGAGTTGACCCGGACCTTGACGTTGCTCCGGGCTAGTGA